>DATCID010000230.1:0-25480 GCA_036507975.1 Ruminiclostridium sp. | reverse complement strand
TACGCTTAAACCTAAGGTCACCCTTTCGGTTCCAAGGAATGGATAGCGGTGGGCGGCTCACCCTTTCCGCACAGGATTTCCACCTGCTATATCTTAGGCGCTTTCTTGGCGCTCCACTATTCATTTTTCACTATTCACTATCTTTTGCCCTTGCACTTTAAATTCTGTCGGCACAAGCCGACTACCATAACTTTTCACTTTTAATTTTTCACTATTCACTATACCGAGAAAGTCCCCTTTCCCCATTCAAATAATTAAAGCACTTTCCTTGGAAGCTCTCTCTCTCAATCATTTTCGTCTCAATAACATCCATAATTTTCCACCAGCTGGTGCTCCAATTGCAGAAAACAGTTCTGTCTGCAGGGGCTCGTCCAACAAGTCTCTGAACAACAATATCAGGACTTAAATGCTCCAAAAACACTATAGTTCTATCCACAAACTCATCGATGGATACGGGCTTAACTTCCCCACTTAAGTACTGTCTTTCAAGTTCAGTATCTTTTAAAATAAAAAGAGAATGACATTTCACCTGTGAAACACCCAGAGCAGAAAGGATTTTTGCCCCCTCCTTTACATCGTCTACATTATCCATAGGCAAATCAGTGATATAATGCGCGCACACTTCAAGCTTATATTTCTTTATTCTAAGTACTGCATCTATAAATTCCGCCAACGTATGGCCCCTATTAAGTTTTTTCAAGGTATGATAGTTTACAGTTTGTAGTCCAAGCTCTAGAACAATATCAATACCTTTTTCACTCCTCAGCTGAGCCAAATATTCTAAATATATATCAGAAATACAATCGGGCCTTGTTGAAATATATATAGCAACAATGTCCTGTGAACATGCCTCTCTGATGTTCTTTTTGAATGTGTCTAAAGGTAAATACGTATTAGAATAATTCTGGAAATATGCAATAAACTTTTGGCTTCCATAGTTTTTGCCTATATACTTTGCATTTTGCTCAAGCTGGCTTGTAATAGACATTTCGCAGGTCAGGTTTTCAAAACCAGCACCCTCATCCCCACAAAAAATACAGCCAGCAGAGCTTATATTACCATCTCTGTTGGGACAGGTAACAGGCAAATTGAGTGGCAACTTATATACTTTTGTACCATATTTTTTTTTCAAGTAGTCAGAAAATTTATTGTACAGCAATGGAGTTACCTTCCTGCCTATATTTTTCATTTACCAATTCATACACCTTATTAATTGGTAAACCCGTCTTTACAGCGATGATCTTGCAATCTTCGTATTCAGGCGCAAATTTCATTATATTATCAATGCTTGCTATTTTTACACGAACATCACCATACTGAGTATTTACCTTGACCAACTCCCTATTCATGCAATATCTCGATGAATGGCTAAGTCTCACTCCGAGTGTAGAGGTTTCTTTAAATATTATGTCAGAAAACTTCTTTTCATCGCCACATTTAGAAAGTACAGTCAGCATCACAGAAGGTCTGCTTTTTTTCATATAAATAGACGTATAGTACACATCCAGTGCTCCACTATCAAGTAGTCTCTCCATTGTATAACCCAATATCTCTGGCGACATATTATCTATATTTGTTTCAAGAATAGCAATCTCGTCAGTTGAAATTGTATCCTGCTGATATAATGTACCAACAACTGCTCTTAGTGCATTAAATCTACCGGTTTCTCTTTTACCCATACCAAAGCCTGTTTTCTCTATAGCTATTGGTGGCATTTTGCCAAAGCTAGAACAAGTCATTTTCAAAATGGCTATTCCAGTTGGCGTTACTAGTTCAAAAGGTATTTCCTCGGTAATTAGAGGTATATTGCTGTTACACAGCATTTCCATAACCGCAGGTACAGGCACTGGAAGCAGTCCATGTGCACATTCCACAAAGCCCTTCCCTTCATGTAGCTCAGACGCATATATTCTCTCAACTCCAAGCATATCAATGCATATGCAAGCACCTATGATGTCTACAATAGAATCTATTGCACCAACCTCATGGAAATGTACCTCATTAATATTTTTGCCGTGAACCTTTGCCTCAGCTCGTGCAATCTCCCTGAATATTTTTGTGCTCATAGCCTTTACTCTAGGCTTTAATTCACTCATATTAATGATATTCTCTATATCACCGAGATTTCTCTCCTGCTTTGAATGGGAATGTGAATGGCTGTGCTCGTGGTCATGTTGGTGGCTATGCTCATTTTCATTACCATGCTCATGTGTGTGAAGGTCCTCGTTATGCTTGCTGTTATGCTCCTGCGCGTGAAGGTCCTCATGCTCGTTATCATGCTCGTGGTTTTGTTCATGAGCAGCTTCTTCTAGAATTACATTCACATCGGTACCTGAAATTCCTTTTCTGACAACCTTTTTAATCTGGACAGAGTACCCACCCACATTAAGCTTGTCCAGCTCCTTTAAAAAAGCATCGCTATCTAAGCCTAAATCAAGCAACGCACCCAATGTCATATCTCCACTTATCCCGGAAAAACAGTCAAAATATAAAACCCTCATTAAATCCTCCTAGTATCAAACAGCATATAACTGTTACCTCTAAAGCTTGTTTATATTACTTGCCAAATATCCTGCACCAAATCCATTGTCAATATTCACTACGCCTATACCGCCGGAGCAGCTGTTTAACATTGTAAGAAGTGCAGCTAAGCCTCCAAAGCTTGCTCCATAGCCTATACTTGTAGGAACTGCAATGACAGGTTTGTCAACAAGCCCACCTACAACACTGGCTAGAGCGCCCTCCATACCTGCAACTACTATTATTACATTGGCTTCAGATATTATATCCATCTTTGACAATAACCTATGAATACCTGCAACGCCAACATCATAAATTCTAATAACATTATTCCCCAATACCTCTGCCGTTATAGCTGCTTCTTCGGCTACTGGTATATCAGCAGTACCTGCTGTAATAACAGCTATTTGTTTTTCTGTGACAACTATCTTTTGCCTCTTAACAACAACTATCCTTGCATCAATATGATATTCTGCATCACAGGTAACTTCACTTATGGCATCATATACCTCTCGCGAAGCCCTTGTGGCTAGAATATTATTATTCTTTAACATAAGTCTTCTTATGATTTCAACAATCTGCTTGTTTGTTTTTCCTTCACAATAAACAACCTCTGGATAGCCATTCCTGATACTCCGATGGTGATCCAGCTTCGCAAATCCCAATTCCTCATAAGGCAGCGACTTTATCTCCTTGTAAGCCTGTTCAATCTCAACCGATCCACTCTTAACATCTTCAAGTAATTTCTTTAGTTCATTTGAATTCATATTTTTTCCTCCCATTCATAAATCAGATATAATATTTCGTTCAAGTTCCCTAGTCCATATACTTTTAGCAGCTCAGTTTTCTTACTTTCCCATTGAGAGGTATGCATTTATAAAGCCATCCAGTTCCCCATCCATTACCGCATTAACGTTTCCAACCTCGAAATTGGTACGATGATCCTTTACAAGCGTATATGGGCAAAAAACATAGGATCTTATTTGGCTTCCCCATGCGATTTCCATCTGGATACCCTGCAAATCCTCTATTTTTTCCTTCTGCTCGCGCTCTTTTATCTCAAACAGTTTCGATTTTAACATTTTCATAGCAGTATCCTTATTCTGGAACTGTGAGCGTTGAGTCTGGCAAGAAACAACCACACCTGTTGGAATATGAGTGAGTCTAACAGCTGAGCTAGTTTTATTAATATGCTGTCCTCCAGCTCCACTTGCTCTATAGACATCAACTCTTAAATCATCAGGGTTAATATTAATTTCAATTGAATCATCCAGTTCTGGCAAAACATCCATAGATGCAAAGGAGGTATGTCTTCTTCCCGATGCGTCAAACGGTGATATTCTAACTAATCTATGAACTCCCTTTTCAGATTTCATATATCCATAAGCATTTTCACCAATGATCTGTATCGTCACACTCTTTATTCCAGCTTCATCACCATCCAGATAATCCAAAATTTCAACTTGATAGCCCTTGCCCTCTCCCCATCTGGTAAACATACGCAGTAACATTTGCACCCAATCCTGTGCCTCTGTTCCACCCGCTCCGGCATGAAGTGTGAGAATAGCATTATTTTTGTCATATGGTCCAGTAAGAAGAGTCTCTAGCCTTAGTATTTCAAGCTTATGCTTTAGTTTTTTAAGTCCTTCTCCCACCTCAGGTATTACACTTTCCTCTTGCTCCTCTAAGCCCAACTCAGCCAACGTAAGCAAATCTTCCCATTGTGAGGTTATTGCTGCAAACGTCTCTATCTTTGACTTCAACGCCTTAATCTTTTGCAAAATTATCTGTGAATTTGCCATATCATTCCAAAACTCAGGCTCAGAGGCCTTGTGCTCCAACTCCATAATTTCATCACTTATTCTAGCGATGTCAAAGTGAAGCCCTCATTTCCTCTAAATTGCTTTTTAAGCCTAGCAGTTCCAATCTATATTGTTCTAATTCAAGCATTTCATCATCCCTCTCTGATTTTAAGTAATAGCCAAATATATTTCTATTATAACCAACCTTATGCTTTTTGACATCTTTTTTGTTTTATTTAGTTGTTCCTTAATATTTCAAAACGAACTTTTCTATTGCCTGAGCTACACCATCTTGATTATTAGCTGCAGTAACATATTGTGCAGCTCCTTTGGCACAGTCCTCACCATTATCCATTGCAACACCTAACCCAGCGTATTCAAGCATGGATATATCATTCTCATTATCACCAATTGCAATCATTTCCTCAGCCGAAATGCCTAACAGCTCTGATAATCTTTTTAGTGCGGCCCCCTTACTGACACCTTTATTCATCACTTCAAAATTGTCATAGTAGGAGCTCATTACATCTACACTTGGTATTTGCTCGATTTCATCTCTAATTCTCTTGAGCTTTTCTAAATCATCTGTCACAACTACAAATTTAAGAACCTGCCCCTGTATACTTCTAATTTTATCTGCCATGTTTTCAAGTATCTCAATATCTATTTTGTCCTCTGGGGGAAGTGTTTCATTTTTTTCAAAATACTTCAGTGAGGTAAAACCTAACTTCTCAGTCAGCATGGTATCTCCAGCGTAAATATGGTAATAGTTATCATACTTGTGGCATATATCAATTATTTTTAAGCAATCCTCAGTAGCTAAATTATTTGTATAAATAACTTTTCCATTAATATCTTCGCTGATAATTGCCCCATTACAGGCTATAATTGGGTCTTTTGAACCGACCTGCTTGGCATATAGTTTTGCCCCCGAGTATATCCTTCCAGAACATATTACAATCTTTACACCTTTTTCTATTGCCAAAGAAATTACTTTTTTATTTCTATCAGAAATTTCTTTGTTTTCATCAAGCAAAGTCCCATCTAAATCAATTGCTACTAATCTGTACATTTATTCCTCCAACTTATAGACTATCTGAAAAGATTTTAATTCTCCGCATAGCTTCATTTATTTTTTCCATCGAGGACGCATAGCATGCCCTTACATAGCCTTCTCCACATTCTCCAAATGCAGTACCTGGAACAACTAGTACCTTTTGCTCAATGAGTAGCCTCTCACAGAATTCATCAGAGCTAAGGCCTGATTTCTTTATGCTTGGGAAAACATAAAAAGCCCCTTTAGGTTCAAAGCAAGAAAAACCAGCCTTTCTAAAACCATCCAGTGTGACCCTTCTTCTTCTATTATATTCCATTGCCATCATTTTGACATCTTCATCACTGTTTCGGAGTGCTTCTAGCGCAGCATCTTGAGCTATTGTAGGCGCACACATAATGGCATACTGATGTATCTTTTTCATTTCATTTATCAAATCCTTATGACCACATGCATAACCCAAACGCCATCCGGTCATAGCATAGGATTTTGAAAATCCATTTATAACAACAGTCTTCTCTTTCATTTCTGGGAAGCTTGCTATAGAAGTATGCTGTCCTTCATATGTTAGCTCACAATATATCTCATCTGAAATTACGACAATATTTTTATCCTTTAGAACCTTAACCAACTCATACAGTTCCTCCTTTGTCATTATCGCACCTGTAGGGTTGTTTGGAAACGGAATTATAACTACCTTTGTTTTATCAGTAATTGCAGCCTCCAGCTCCTCTGCTGTTAGCTTGAAGTCATTTTCTTGTTTAAGTGCGATAGAAACAGGAGTAGCCCCGGTAAAGCCTGTGCAACCTTGGTATGCAACAAAACTAGGTTCAGGAATTATCACCTCATCGCCCGGTCCTACAAGAGCTCTTAATGCTGCATCTATTCCTTCGCTTCCACCAACTGTTACCAAAATTTCATCAACTGGGCTATAGTCAAGTGAGAACTTTCTATATAAGTAGTTGCTTATCTCTTCTCTGAGCTCAATAAAACCAGCATTTGAAGAGTAACACGTATGTCCCTTTTCCAAGGAGTAAATTCCTGCTTCCCTCACATTCCAAGGTGTTACAAAGTCGGGCTCTCCAATTCCTAGAGAAATAACATCCTTCATTTCATTTATTAAATCGAAATACTTCCTTATTCCAGAAGGAGGAACATTCTTTATTTTGTCTAAAATCATATCCTTCATTATCATATGAATATTTGCTCCCTTCTATCTACCTGCTTTTCTTCAAAAATAGTCCCTTTATCTTTGTATTTTTTAAGCACAAAGTGTGTTGACGTGCTTTGCACTGATTCTAAAGGGGCTAGCTTATCAGAAACAAACAGAGCAACCTCTTTCATCGTTTTACCTTCAATGATAACCGTTAAGTCAAAACCTCCAGACATAAGGTAGCAGGCTGTTACCTCCGGGTATCTATATATTCTATCTGCAATCTTATCAAAGCCTAACCCTCTCTGTGGTGTAACCTTTACTTCAATAAGTGCTGTAACCTTTTCTTTTTCTGTTTTATCCCAATTTATCAAAGTGTTGTACCCAACAATCACATTATCCTCTTCATATTTCTTTATGGCTGCCTCTACCTCTTCAATAGGTTTTGCTATCATAATTGCAATCTGCTCAGCTGTCGCCTTGCTATTTTTCTCCAATATTCCGAGTATTTCTTCCATCACACATCTCTCCTCTTCTTTTCAAAATATGTCGACAAAGCCGACTACTATAGCTCTTCACTCTTCTCTTGGGTTTTCAATATTGGTTTTAAATCCTAAAATGCAGATAAAAAAAAACCAAGTCCTCTAAAACAGGGACGAAGGTTTCCGCGGTACCACCCTAATTAATGCCGAAGCATTCTCTCAATTATAATGCGACATTACACTTATAGGTAATGCGTACATTACTAGCCTGTAACGTGGCCTAACGTCTTTTTCTATTAACGAAATAAATTCGGTTTTCAAAAAAGCTACTCCCGGGCTGCCTTCAATAAAAATCAGTACCGACTTCACACCAACAGCAAGCTGTATTACCGGCTCTCTTGAACTAATTTAATATTTACTCTTCCCATTCACAGTGTTTACATTAATATATTATCCTTTTGCAGTTGTAACCTATAATATGCTATTACTAAAAAATTTACCACTTTATTAATCTACAAACTAAATTATAATTTAATTCCCGATATTTTTCAAGCATATCATTCATTAATAATGCCAGATAACTCTCCCTCATACTTTTTCAGCTTACCTATAACGTCAACCTTTAACACCTTCAGCTCCTGTTTAATATCTACTAACTTTTCTTTTTCCGCTTCTACCTGATTTTCAAGCATTTTCTTTTCATCTATTGCTTGTTTTCTAGCTTCATCAATGATGGTCCCGGCTTTTTCCTGAGCTGTAATCAAGGCATTTGCTATTTTTTCTCTACCTTCTTTTATATGTTCTATATTTGAGTTCATTTCATCATATTTACTCTTCATGTCTCGATACTGCGACTTAATATCTGCAATTTCCTTTTCTTTCATTATAATTTTTTCTTCATACTCTTTGTTCATTTTTTCTAAATAAGAATTAACATGCTTCTTTTTAAATCCAAAAAGTGCTGTAGAAAATAATTTTACTCCTGCCATAGTTCATTCCTCCTGCAAAAAATAGGAATTAATAAATATTAGATACATTTACTATTCCATTATAACATTGAAAAGCCTTTTTAATCTACGGGAAAATTAATTTTTATATTTAAGATTAACTAAAGAGATATTCTTTACAGTTAATTTGTTTTATTAATACAAAAAAATACGCTCATTAACTGATTAAACAAGCGTATTTCTTTTTACAAGATTATAATTGTTTTTCAATTAGCTCTGTAAACTCTCCCTTGGCTCTAGCCCCAACTATCTTCTCTGCAACCTCTCCATTTTTGAAAATCAAAACAGTTGGTATGCTCATTATTCTAAACTGCGCTGCTAGCTCACCCTGATCATCTACATTAACCTTTGCTATTTGAACTTTGCCATCAAATTCATCTGCTAACTCCTCCATTATAGGAGCCACGATTCTACACGGGCCACACCAAGAAGCCCAAAAATCAATTACAACTGGTTTGTTCGATTTCAATACAATCTCGTCGAATGTATCCTTTGTGATATTTACAATCTTATCTGACATAAATCAATTCCTCCATTAGCATAAATTAATACTAAAAAACTTAATATATTTATACCCAATTATACAAGAATTAAACATAATCTTATTAATATTTTAGTATTCCTTTAATGATGTTATATTTACTTTGTTCCCATCCTTTGAAACCAAAGCTCCAGCCAAAACCTCAATAAATTCTCCTCTATAAGAGGCCTTACGGTCATTGGTAACATTTATAACTTTGTTTTCGTCCTTATTATTTACATATATATTACCATTACCTGAAATAATGATATTGTCAGAAGATGTGCTTTCTTTCAACACAACTTTAGTCCAATTGTCAGTTGGCTTCTGATCAATAATTTTTTGATGATAAATTTTAGTAACCTTACCCGACGCATCCAATATTCCAATATACAACGTGTCATTTAAGTCAATGTCTAAAACACGTACATTGGCAGCATCAATAGGAATCTTATTTTTAATCCTGTTTATACCATCGTAAATATAGATTGATTCTCCCTTATTTTGATAAACAAACTTGTTTACATATATACACTCTCTAACTATGGCATCTGCACCTAAATCCATGATATGGGCATATTGACTCATAATATTGAATCGAACTATCTTGGATTTTGTTTTTGATGTCTTTATTTTGGCATAAACAACATTTGTGTACGGTGACAGCTCAATATCCATTACTTGACTCTTTGAAGCTAGGTCAGAAATCTCAGGATAATCTCTGGCAGTTTCTGAATCGGCCTCATAAGTTGACAGCTGAATTGTTCCATTCTTACCATCCTTTGTATCGGAAGAAAATATAACCATGTCTCTATCAGGAAGCCATCTAAAATAAGTTATTTTATCCTTACCTTCACCAGCAACTTTTTTATCCTTATTATTATCTGTATTTATTATGTGTAACACACCATCCTGTAGGTATGCTCCAAACTTCGCATTAAATGACAAGCTGACACTCTGCGCATCTTCAGGTACTTTAAAATCACCAGTTGCTAGTTTTGTCTTAACATCTACATTTGTGACACTAACAGTTGCAGCTGTATTCAAAATTACATTATTAATGTATATTAATATGCAAAACTGAAATATTATCGCTAATAAAATCCATTTATATAATTTAGATATTTTTTTCACTTTATATCTCCTTCTTATGGCATTATCATAAATACTGATGGAACTGATCTCTCTCCCAAAGCGTCAGAAGGAGTATTTATTACCTTTCCATCGTAATACATTGTTGCCGATGATCCCCCATCCAGGTTGGCCGCATTTACTGCGTTATATTTCAACATAATGTCTTGAACTTCCTTCAGCGTAGCCCCAAAGGACTTAATACTTCTACCATCAATAACTAAAAATAATACAGAGCCATCCTCTTTTTGACCTATTACCGTCCTAGGGGATATGCCCCAACCACCATCACCTTTATTTATTGTAGGTTTTCCATTCACAATCAGAGGAGGACCAAAGCTAATAGCTTCTTTCACATTATATTTTTTTAAATCATTTTGTGAATGCTTCCCTACAATGAGCATTCCATCCTCAGTAAATGCTATTGTATCTCTTTTTGTATTTTTATCTTTTGATTCCCCACTAATATATTTGCCACCACTTATTAAAAATCCTAAGGGTGCACCACCTGTGCCTGCCCATTTGGTGTCAATAAAACCGCCACCATTTATCGCTGCGATTGCCCCATTTCTCTTAGCAATGCTGCTGGTGGTTTCTCCTGCTCTTGGTATTTGATTTGAGTAACCAACCTTTATTCTTGTTGGATCCTCTATAACTAATAGCTTCCCATTAAAATTGCTGCTTTCTATATCAAAAAGCTCTGTTTTGCTAGTATGCTTTATTCCAAATTTGAGCATCTTGATAGCCTCAGTATTTATGTTTGAAATAGCATACCCATCTCCCAAAATTCTTGCTATTGCATTGTCTGATAAAAAAGTTTTTGCTATAATCTTCATCGTAAAAGAATTCCACGAAACACCTGTAATAGTGCTTTTTACATGTTCAAATGGTCCATAGAAAATTAGTAAAGGCGTCGTTAATGACAAAAAGAATATCTCAAATATCAAAAACCCCATAAAACTTTTTAGCTTGGAATTCTTCTTTTTTCTTCTACCAGCTTTGCCTTGTTCTTGCAACGTTAAATTTTCATCTATAAATGTATTATTACTCATTAATCCCCCTAAAACACACGTGAGCCCCGTCAACATTAGTATTACCATTGCCTGCACAACGCGCAAATAAAAAGTATACACATTTTTGTGTATACTTTTTATTTAATAAATTACATAATAGTTACATTATAATCTGCAATCTCTTTTTTTTCAAACAATTTACCCAAATGTAATATTAGTAATTTTTGTAATCATCCTCATATTTCATACAAGCTTCACTCTATCAAGAGTGGCATGTATACGTTCAAATAATAATCCCGCTACAAACCAAGCTGGCGCATAGTCTAGTTTCACTATACCTTCTACTGCAAATTTCCCAAAATACTGCCATGGATATACATGCAGAATCCCTAACAATATTTTTCCTGTGGAATATTCAATACCCCAAATAATAACAACCCAAATAATACCTCTCAGAATTACATTCCAATTGCGAATTATATCGTGTAGGGGTTCCAAAAAAATAGCACATCCATATATTAAAAACATCCAAAGGCTAGTATAAGCTTGTAATGCTAAATTCCCACTTATAAGTGAAAATAATCCTGTCCAGACTATCTCCATGCTCCAGCCAATAATACCGTATAAAAAGAATCGTTTAATCATCATGCTACTATTTTTATCATAAAACGGTACTTTTTATTTATAAAAAACATATTTTAACATAAGTATTTTTTTCCATTTTTTCTTTATTTTAATTTACGTTTATTATACGTTTATTAATTGCAGTTTTATTGCAAATACTACCAATAATAAAATCTTTATGTTATTATAACAAATAAAATCCGTATTTTTGAAAATTGACATTTTTACTTTATTTAGAATGCTTTTATAATAATTTATTTAAAGGAAGGTAGGAAAATTGATATGTATCTAGTTGGAAAAATTAACGTAATATCAGCTTTACCAGAAAAATTCAAAAGACTTAATGATATTGCCTACAATTTGTGGTGGTCATGGAATCCAGAAGCTATTGATCTTTATAGAGAAATTGATTTAAATCTATGGGAAAGAATGGGTAAAAATCCCGTCCGATTCTTGCAGGAGGTAAGTCAGAGAAAGCTTCAAATAAAACTTAATGATATTGAATACATGGAACGGTTAGATAATGTTATTGCGACCTTTGATAGTTATATATTAGAGGCGCACACATGGTTTTCTGAAAATCACCCAGAAAGTATTGATAAGAGGATTGCATATTTTTCAGCAGAATATGGTCTAAACGAAGTATTACCCATTTATTCAGGTGGGCTTGGTGTGCTTTCAGGAGATCACTGCAAAGCCGCAAGCGACCTAGGAATTCCTTTTACAGCAATAGGTTTATTCTACAAGCAGGGTTATTTTAGTCAGCGGATAAATGTTACTGGCTGGCAAGAAACTTGCTTTAACAACTTGAATACTTCACAATTGCCAATTCTGCCAGCGCTAAATGCAGATGGTGAGCAGATACAAATCAATATTACCTTTGGTGGGAGAACAGTATACGCGCGGGTTTGGAATGTTAAAATTGGTAGAGTTAATCTGTTCCTTATGGATACAGATGTTGCGCAGAATAATCCAGCCGATAGAGCCCTTACCTCAAGGCTTTATGGTGGTGACCAAGAGATTAGAATTCAACAGGAAATCTTCCTAGGAATTGGTGGTATTCGAGTATTAGATGCATTGGGCATTCAAGCAACAGTATATCATATGAACGAAGGACATTCGTCATTTATGGGGCTAGAGCTCATTAGAAAACTTATTAATGAAAAGAATTTAACTTTCTATGAAGCAAAAAAAGTTGTCTCGAATTCAGCAGTATTTACCACTCATACCCCTGTTCCAGCCGGGAACGATGTTTTTCCTCTTTATATGATGGATAAATACTTTGGAGACTTCTGGGGAAAATTGGGTCTGAGCAGGTACGATTTCTTGGATTTAGGCCTTAAAAAGACTGGGGATCAAGACTTTAATATGACTGTTTTGGCACTCACACTTGCAGGCAGAAAAAATGGAGTCAGCGAGCTTCATGGAGCTGTATCAAGAAATATATTTGGTGATGTTTGGCCTGGAATACCCGAGAATGACATTCCTATCACACATATAACAAATGGAATTCACACACTTACATGGCTTTCTCCAAAAATAAAGAACTTATATGACAAATACCTAGATAGTGAATGGAAGAAAAGAATATACAGCAGTGCTACTTTTGAAGGCATTGATAATATTCCAGATGAAGAGCTCTGGGCAACTCATAAGGAACTTAAAAATAAGCTTATATATTTTGTAAGAGACAGTCTCACAAAGCAAAAACTGTTAAATGGTGAATCTATGGAAGCTGTAAGACAGGTGGACACTTTCCTTGATCCAAATGTGCTGACTATTGGTTTTGCTAGAAGATTTGCTACCTATAAGCGTGCAGATCTGATTTTCAGAAATTTAGCAAGAATACAAAAAATCATTAATGACCCCTTGAAGCCATTGCAAATAATTTTTGCAGGAAAAGCTCATCCAGCTGATGGTCCTGCTCATGATGTCATTAAAAGGATTACTGATATTGCTAAGCAAGAAGGCTTTTATGGCAAGGTCATTTTACTTGAAAACTACAATATGACAATTGCTAGGAACCTTGTACAAGGGGTTGATATTTGGATGAATAATCCTAGAAGACCGTTAGAAGCTAGCGGAACAAGTGGTCAGAAGGTGTGTATAAATGGTATTATAAATTTCAGCATCTTAGATGGCTGGTGGTGTGAAGGCTTCAACGGCGAGAACGGTTGGGTTATAGGGGATGAAACAGAATTTGACAATGAAAATTCACAAGATAATATTGATAGCGAATCAATTTATGATACTTTAGAGCAAAAAATAATACCATTATTTTATAATGTTAATGAAAATGGTATTCCAACTGAGTGGATTCGCTTAATGAAAAATTCTATTAAGTCTCTAACATGGAATTACAGTACTGATAGAATGGTTCAGGAATACACCGAGAAGATGTATGTTCCTGCAATGAATGGTGTAGCTAAGGTTTGCGCCGATAATTATAGCCTTGCAAGATCTCTCTGCGACTTTGAGGCAAATATTAAAACAAATTGGCCTCAAATTCAGCTTTTTGCTGAGAAGTCGGCAAATGATCTTAAAGATTATAAGTCAGATTCGGGTGAAGAAATATTGCTTTCGGTAATTGCACAGCTCGGAGCTATTGATCCCACAAATGTAATGGTTGAGGTATATTATGGTTCTCTTGTCAATTGTAAAATTGCAAATGCTCAGTCTATAGAGATGCACTGCGATGGAAAAGTTGATGAAAACACATATAAATACTCACAAAGCCTGAAAATCGAGGATGGTGGCGAGTATGCCTATACCTTTAGAGCCACTCCAAAGCATCCTGACCTCATTAACAGGTTTGACATGGGATATATACGTTGGGTAGAGTAACTTCAAAAGCAAGGTTAACAGCTTAGTGAATGGTGAATAGTTAATAGTTATGATAGCTCGGCTTACGCCGAGCTATTTATTTTAAAGTGCAGCTCCGGCTTGGATAATGTAAAAATATTTGTATGATGTTTTTTAGTGAGTACAAAATGGTTTCTTCAAACATCCCATTTGTTATTTATTTCTTCAAGGGTTCTATGTAGCTTAAGATAAAGCAGATTACTAAAATTGGTATTTATTTAAATATATCGCTTTAGTAATTACTACGCAGATTATAAATAATGCGAATTAACCAACCTGCACATTATGTTTTTTCTACTCCGTAAAAAGTATGTTTAATAAATTCAAAATCCGAGTATTGAATACTATCTATTTTCCTAAGCACCTGATTAATGTCATAGTTAGCAATCAGCAACTCAAATTCTGCTTTTCCATCAACAATTGTAATAATTCCGCCTTTGGCTTCCCCTGCAAATTTATGAGGACAACCTAAAGAACCACAATTAATATACATTTTTTCTTTTCCTTGCACAAAGGAACTCATATGGTTATGCCCGTAAACAATAATATCTGCATCATATTCATCAAACATCTTATTGCAATCATTTAATGATGGATTTGGGGTATAGTTAACGCAGTCATGATTATTATTCATAGAGTAATGTATCACCAGTATTTTAAGTCCTTCTCTTACAAGTTCAAGTTTATACTCTAATTGATGTATAAACTTTTTGGAACTATCACTTAATATCTCATGTTCCCATAAATGGTGTTTTACTTCGCCTTCTTCCATTCCATCTGGATACGGTGAGCTAAGTCCCCCAACTAAATATTTATCATGATTTCCTAAAACACAGTTTATATTATGTAATGACTTTACTCTTTGAATAGTCTCCTCTGGATACGGTCCGATTCCAATAATATCACCACAACATATAATTTCATTACAACCATTCTTTTCGAATAAATTTAACATTGCTTCCAATGCAACTACATTATTATGGATATCTGTTATCACTCCAATTTTCATATTATTTCTCCAATATACTTAATATAAATTAACCTTCCTTAACAATTAATTACAAATATTAATTATCCTTTCCCAAACAAATCCGCCACATTAAGCAAGAGCTACACCGATGTTGAGACCTTAAATTCCTTTATTATTGAACATTTTATAATTGATGCGAAGTAAAATACATAACAATATGTTATAAAAACCTTGTTAAAAAATAAGTAAATATTCCAATCCATATAAAAATTATAATACCCCCTGCAACCCAATTTTTAGGTTTACCTTCTTTAAAAATATTTTCTGACTGCTCTTTACATTCATTCATAATATCTTTTGGTATTAATTTAATTGCAAATGCTATACCAATAGGCACTAAAATCAAATCATCAAGATAGCCTAATACGGGTATAAAATCAGGGATTAAATCAATAGGGCTTAAAGCATATCCGACTACTAATAATACTACAAACTTAGCGTACCAGGGTACATCACGTCTTCTACAGGCTAAAGATAATGCCCCGATTTCTTTCTTTAAATTTTTGACCTTTATCTTAAAATCGTTAATGATTTTTTTTAATATTCCAATTAAATTATTAATTATAATTTCCCCTTGTGTCAAAGAATCTTTACTTCACTATTTATTACAATCCCGTACTAACTTTATTAATTCAATACTATCTTATAGTAACCCATAAGTCACTAGAAATTACCTACTGCTTTTTTAATCAGCGCACTCTACTGGTGTAATACCTTGTGAGAAAGCTTTTGTTACAAGAAGTGAGGTGTCCCACTTGTTCAGAAAGCGCCATGGATGGCGCTTTCTAAGATTATTTTGCTATGTTACCAGCTGAATTATATGGTATGCTTTCTAAATAAAAAGTATCAGGACTTAAATCCGCCCCACACTTCCATTCTACAGTACCATCAACTATTTCAAACTTCTCAAATTCAGAGTTATCATTTAGTGCTGTGAAAACAGGAAAACGAAGAAAAGGTTTCAAATCAAAAACTTTTTCTTCATTATTTGTAAATGTTAATAATAATTTTTGATTTTCCATGGGTCTAGCATGTTTTATATCAGGACTCTGCATAATCAAACTCCTCCATTACTATTAAATTTGCTTTGGTTCTATCTTTTCAATGTACTCACCCGCAACTGCTTTGTTCCATCTATCCCATATTTCTTCTCTGTGAATTAGCATCCAAGCTTTAATTAATTCTGTTTGTCTTTTGTTAAGTTTTCCTTCAAGCACTTTACCATTTGATATTGCTATTGAAACTCTTCCCCCATCGGATAAAATGACATGAAAATGAGGTTCATTGTTCCCTTTATTATAATTATAATCTGCATATTCACATTAGACAATAAGTATATTTTTCAACCGCTATCCTATAAAATCCATGTCGGCATAATCCGACTTACCATAACCATTCACTATTCACTTGGGTTTGATTAAATCCAGCTCGGCGCAAGCCGAGCCACCATAACCATTCACTTTTCACCATTCACCATTCACTAAGGTTTTAAGCCGTCCCACTCCACTTCCCACACTTATCACCCCAACATACAACAGGGTCGTTATTTAAAGCAATTTGAACAATCTCACAGCAGTTTGAGCACCCTGAACATTCTTTGCTCTTTGATGTATAATCACCAGTCAATTTATCGAAACCATTAAAATTAGTTTGCGCTGCATTACTATTGATATTTTCACTTGCGAGTAGTGCCACGCCATAAGCACCCATTACATCATAGTGCTCAGGTATAATTATTTCTAGGTCAAGAGCTCTTTCAAATGCTTGTACAATTCCGATATTTGCTGCCACTCCACCCTGAAATACTATTGGTGCTTCTATCTTTTTGCCTTTTGCCAGATTTGCAAGATAGTTCCTTACCAGAGCATCGCACAAGCCCCTGACAATATCCTCTCTTGAATATCCCATTTGCTGTTTATGTATCATATCACTTTCAGCAAAAACAGCACACCTGCCTGCAATTCTAACAGAGCTTTTAGACCTTACAGCAAATGAGCCAAAATCCTCAATTGAGATGCCTATTCTGGAGGCTTGTCTGTCAAGAAAAGAGCCTGTACCTGCTGCACACACGGTATTCATAGCAAAGTCATGTACCACCCCATTTCTCAACAAAATGATTTTGGAATCCTGACCGCCAATTTCAATTATAGTTTTAACATTTGGTATAACTTTTTGCGCAGCAACTGCATGAGCTGTTATTTCATTTTTGACTACATCAGCGCCAACAATGGCTGCTGCGAGCTTTCTTCCGCTACCTGTTGTACCCACTCCACATATTGAAATATCTCTACCTATACTCTTATTGATATCTTTAAGACCTAGTCGGATTGACTCAATAGGCTGTCCTTCTGTTCGTAGATACAGCTTTTTCAATACATTATCCTTCTCATCGATAACTATTATATTTGTGCTTACAGAACCTACATCAATACCCAAATAACATTTTATCTTGCCCATATGTGTGCTCTTCCCTTCTCTTTATAAGTAAATCAACAAATGCCTCTACTCTTGTATTAAAACCGGCTTCGCCAGTCATTTCATCCCTAATAACAGTCATAATAGGAATCTTATAGTCCTCCTCTACAGCTGGAAGGATAGACTGTGAAACTATTTCAGGCATGCACCCCAAAGGATACATGTGAATTACCCCGTCATATCCTTCTTTTGCATGAATTACACTATTTCCTATTGTATGATGAGTATGTCCTCCTACTATTTTCCCAAGATATTCTTTTGCCGCCTTTTCATGACTTCTATCTTTGGGAAGATGTAGCCCTTTTCGGATCATATCGTTTAAGATCCATTCACTTATTGTGACTCGTCTATCAACCTCAACGCCCATATTGCCAAGTGTTTTCTCCAAATCAAAATTTGCATATGGCTCTATTGTAGTATATATTTCACCTACAAAACCCACTTTTAATGGATTAGTATTTTCATGTATTAAAACTCCATTCAGTTTCTTTTCTGTATGCTTTATAAACTGTAGTACATTCTTAGAACCCTTAATGTTAATGATATCGTTTTGAAATGCCCTATATATTCTATCAACGCTTCCTACTTCAAGCTGCCTTGCCCTTTTTACTCTAGCAAGCTTCTCTAAATTATCCATTTGAATTGCAACATTTTTAGCTGCATAGGCAACCTTTGCGATATTTAAAAAATTTGATGTGCCACTTACTTTCTTTATTCTTGAGGCTAGCTCTCCTAATCCTTGTTCTGGTACTTCTAGAGTTATTATCTCCATTTTAATTCCAATGTCACAAGCAGTTCTTTTCAACATTTCTCCAAAATATCCTAGTTTACAAGGACCGCAACCACCTGTTACGAGCATAGCATCGGCGCCTAAATCATTTGCCTGAATCATATTTCCAACAAATAATTTAAAGGGCAGGCAATTTGCTTCAGAACAATATTTTGAGCCTATTTCCAAAGTCTTATTTGTGTTAAAGGGTGGAATGACATATTGAGCGTCGAAATCGTCTAATAAAGTTTTGGCGATAATATATGCATTACCTAAATGTGGAAATGTTAGTGTCATGTGTCCGCCTCCTAATAATTATATCTACAAAGGCCTCAAGCCTTGTACAGAAACCCGCCTCAGCAGAATGCTCATCCAAAACAAGCTTCATGAAAGGAATATCGCTTTCCTCTCGAATTTTTTTCTCTACTAGCTCATCTACAAAACTATCTACGCCACATCCAAATGACGTCAGCGCTAATATTCCATCTATTTCACCATTCTCAATCAACTGAATTACTCCTCCATATGCTCGTGTACCATAATCCCAAAATAGCATCTTATCCAATTCTTTGCACTTTTCTTTTGATTCAAGATAATCAAGCATATCCAATGTAACTATGCCTATACCGTAGCTCCGGAGCTTTTTTATAAGTTCCATATTCAGAAAGCTGTCATTTACTGTATAGCTGTGCCCTATTATTGCAACGGTTAATTTCGTACTTCGTTTTTGAATCAGTCTGAGCGGAATACTCTCTTGCATGAAGTCATCTATCAGAACGCCTGATTTCAAAACCTGCCTTTCGCATTGATAAGCACACAGTGCATCTTTGTATGCATTTCTAATTATTTCCCTATCATCTGTAATAAACTTTCCAATGCGAAGCGCTGCAAGCCACGAGTTTTTACTTGATTTTCTCAAGTTGATTTCAGTATCAATTATCATTGGCATTATCTTTATTGAGTTTCTAATCATATCGGGCACTCCACCGATTTCAGGGCAAATATACTGTTTTTTTGATATACTAGTAAAACGTGGTGTGAAAATAAGATCCACCTTGCCTACAAGGTTCAGTACATGCCCAAAATATAATTTAATGGGCAGACATGCCTCTGAAACGCAAGTTTTTGCACCATTTATTAATGTGTTTTTGTTAGTCTTATCAGATACTATTACCTCTGCACCTAGGCCTTTGAAGAAAGTTTCCCATAGTGTAGCATATTTATAAAAGTACAAGCCTCTCGGTATACCAACTCTTATCATAAAAAATCCACCTCAATAAAATTATTGACGTGGATTTAGTGGGTTATACAGATTTCCATTCATTCTGAGTTTTGACTTTTATTTATTTCATGATCCTAATGTTTCTCACCTGGCATTTGCATTTGCCCAGTTTTCTATAGCCCGGCCTAACGAATACCCGATTTCAACTTGATTATTATAATCCACTAGCCATTCATACTCAGCTGGGTTTGACATAAAGCCACCTTCTATAAGTATTGCAGGAGATGGGGTAACTGTGCATACCGAAAGGCTTTGCCATCTGTATCCATCGTCCTTTCTCTGCAAATCAGTAACCATAGCTTCCTTTACAAAGCTAGCCGCAGCCTTCCCGCTGTCTTTTGAATAAAGTACCAACAAGCCTGTATGCTTTGTGTAGTCTTCAGTCACATCCATTGAATTGTTGTGAACAGATACTGCAAGATCCGGCTTCTCTTTTCTAATCATATTTGCTCTATCTGTCAGGCTGACAGTCTTATCACTTGCTCTAGTCATAATAACTGTTGCTCCAAGTGACTGCAAATATTTCCTTGCATTTAAAGTAATTGAGAGATTTATTTGCTTTTCATAAAGTCCATTTCTACCCAATGGTCCAACTGCACCCGGCTCACTTCCACCATGTCCAGCATCCAGCAATACCGTAAGTCCCGTGAGTGGTTTAGACTCACTTTTAGAAATACTTGGTGCATTCCTTAGTGAGAATATAAGTGAACCATTTTTGTACTGTGCATAGTACCCAAAATAATTATTAGGTGACTTTAGCTTAAAAGTGTATTGCACTCCATTTGAAACTGCTTTATAGTTTATTGATGAATATATAGAGCTGCTTGGAGCCACAACAGCCTTTTTACCACTTGTATTAAACAAAGTCAGTGTAACATTGCTAGAGGTCACTGCTACATCACAAACAGCATTTACAGGCATTCTAAAGGTAATGTCTGTATAGCTTCCATTAGTCTTAACACCTATTGATGATATTTTATTATTTGCCAGTGCCTTATTATTAACCACTTTTACATTACTACCATCTGTCCAAATACCGCTCTTAAGTAAATAAAATCCATTTTGCTGCCCCACAATATAATCAGTAGCTCCGTTTATTAGTGGAGTTATTCTAGAATATTCGGTTGAAGGTCCAGTTCTCGCAACCACCTCTAAATCAGGTGAACTTACAACAGCATACTTATTATACCTTGAAGACTGAACACTAATGGTGTTACTTTGTCTTGCTATAACTCTTTGTGCGTTATAGTTAAGCACAAATGTAGGTCTTCCTAAACTTAGTGAACGTTGTTTTCCAACCACTGCTGGTAACGTAAATGTGCCTGTGTATTTAGTTGGTGTTAGTCTATCTTCACTATTATTGGTGCTATTGGTACTTACCGAGCTAGTCAGATTAACCTTGTACGTTCCAATCTCCACCCATACTTTAGCTCCCGCAGGTGCTTGACATGAGAACTCAATTTTCTGACCTGTTTTCATTGTCATCGATTGGGTCGGTGAAAACGTACCTGGTTTAAATTCCGGCTTGGTCATTATGTAAGAATTTGAAATAGAAGTTGCTATTCTTGTTACCTTAAATACTGTTTCTATGTCCTTATGCTTGAAAACAAAGCAGTTGTCTCCAACCAACAAGTCTGCGTATACAGTAAAATACCCATTCCCAGATACTTCAATAACCTTGCCATTTAAATAGATTGTCTGGTCAGGATCACCACTGCCTAAGATACTTACCTTTGGAGACGGAGTTTTATATCCATTTTCAGGCGAGGAAATAAGTAGCTGTCTATCCTCTGGAACGGCACTGCCTGGATCTCTTCCCACAACAAAAATGCCACGTAGCTTATCCTTAATACCCAATGTATTTGCATAGAGCTCTGAATACCCATAAAAAATACTTCCGTTTACAGCATTGTCTTTTCTATTTAATGCAATTTGCTTTGGTATTTGCAATGGATCAAGCCACTCATTTGCTTGTGATGCATCATTTATTTTATATGCAGCCTGTCCAATATATAGCTTAACATTAGTACCACTGCAGACATTCTTCCACCAATCTAGTAGTACTGAATAGTCAGCAACCTTGAAACCAATATTCCAATATATCTGAGGTGCTATATAGTCAAGATATGCTTCTTTGACCCATTTCTTAGTATCAGCATAATTGTCATAATATGTAGAAATTCCACCTTTAGTATCTGAACCCTCTTGATTTTTATCCTTATTTGACCAAATAGCAAAAGGACTTATTCCGAATTGTACCTGTGGCTTTATGCTTTTCACTGTATCATATGTACTCTTAACAATGGTGTCTATATTATTTCTTCTCCAGTCAGCCTTGTTTTGGAATGTACCTTTATACTTTTCATAAGTTGCATTATCATTAAAATCAATATTTTTAGACTCAGTTTTTGATGGATAAAAATAATCATCAAAATGAATTCCATCCACATCATAGTTCTTTACTATCTCAGCAACTCCATCGGTTATTAGTTTGATTGCTTCTGGACACCCTGGATCAAGGTAAAGCTGGCCGGTAGGCGCTGCTACCACTGCATTTGGTATTTTACGAGCAGGATGATTTGCAGACAATGCACTTATAGCCTTATCAGGCTTTTGAGGTGTACCCATTGATAGCCTTAGAGGATTTATCCATGCATGAATCTGGATACCCTTTTTATGGCCTTGCGCTATAATATATGCTAAAGGATCAAAATTTTTGTCGTTTGGTTTGCCTTGTTCACCAGTTAGATATGTAGACCACGGAAAAATAGACGATTTATACAACGCATCTCCGGTTGGTCGGACTTGGAAAAATATAGCATTGAGGCCCATATACTGAGCATTTTCCACAATTTTATCGAGTTCCATCCTTTGTTTTTCTGCACTAAGTCCTGGTTTTGAAGGAAAGTCAATGTTCTTTACCGAGGCAATCCACACTCCTCTCAAATCCTCCACTGCCGAAATCTCCTGTGCATTTGTGACATTTCCCTTGTATTCTTGGTCAGTAAATACTTTGTATCCAAATATCGGTAAAAGCATCAAAACTGTCAATATAATACAAACTACACCGATTTTTCTCTTCATTTTTATCCCCCAAGATAACAGCCTGTTCTAAGAAATGCCCTAAAAATCAATTCAACTTAATATATTTATCTAGTGTATATAGCAGCTAATACTCGCACTGAATCCAAAAATTCTGTTTGCATATTAACTATAAAACATTCGACCCAATGTAACAATATATGTCAATATAATTTAATATTTATTTAATATTGCAAAAAATGCGCAACAAAAAACAGCCGTTGAATATGTCTATTCAAAAGCTGTTTTTTTATAAATTATTCTTATAGTTTAAATATTAAGCCTTACCATCGCAACCAAGCACGTTAATTAGTTTGTTCTTTACAAGATCCTTTATAGCAGTTCTTGCTGGTGCTAGGTATTGTCTTGGATCGAAATGACTTGGATTTTCAGCAAAGTACTTTCTGATAGTACCAGTCATAGCAAGTCTTAAGTCTGAGTCAATGTTGATTTTACAAACTGCCATTTTTGCTGCCTGACGAAGCATATCTTCTGGAATACCTATTGCTCCAGGCATTTTTCCCCCATTGTTATTTATCATATCAACAAACGCTGGAATAACTGAGGATGCACCGTGAAGAACGATTGGAAAATTAGGAAGTCTCTTTGCAACTTCTTCTAATATATCAATTCTGAGTTTTGGAGTTGTACCTGGCTTGAATTTGAATGCGCCATGGCTTGTTCCAATAGCAATTGCTAATGAGTCAACACCAGTCTTGGTAACAAACTCTTCAACTTCTGCAGGATCAGTATATGAAGAATCCGCTGCTGATACATTAACTGCATCTTCAACACCAGCAAGTCTACCTAATTCAGCTTCTACTACTACTCCTCTTGCATGAGCATAGTCAACAACCTGCTTAGTTAATGTGATGTTGTCTTGGAATGAATGATGTGAACCATCTATCATTACTGAAGAGAATCCACCATCGATACATGACTTACATAGTTCAAAAGTATCACCATGATCTAAATGTAAACAGATAGGCAAGTTAGTTTCGATAATTGCTGCCTCAACTAGCTTCATCAAATAAGTATGGTTTGCATACTTTCTAGCTCCCGAAGAAACTTGAAGTATAAGTGGAGCATTTACTTCCTTTGCAGCTTCAGTTATACCCTGAATGATTTCCATGTTATTAACATTGAAAGCTCCGATAGCGTATCCGCCCTCATAAGCCTTTTTAAACATTTCCGTTGAAGTTACTAATGGCATTTTTATGCACTCCTTTTATAATTTTATTTTTACCTTTTTATAATAGTTATTACTTCTAAAAAACTCATTTGATAAGTAATAAGGTAATTTAAAAACTCACCACTACTATTTTAAGCAAATTTTCGATTAAAATCAAGGAAAATTTTGATATTTTTTTATCAAAGTATGAAAGTGGAATTGATTTTTGCTATTCATTATGCTATATTTTATTGTGATTGCGTATTGTAATACCATTTCTTTCAAATATAAAAGGATTGGTAAAAACAGCGTTTATTTTATAAATTAACAAAAATATTAGGAGGTATATACGATGACAGTTTTAAAAGGTGCCGCTATTTTTGGGCAATCCGGTGGACCAACTGCAGTAATTAACGCTAGTGCAGCTGGAGTATTTCAGGAAGCATTAAAGCAGGATGCAATAACAGCCGTATACGGTGCAGCTCATGGTATCAAGGGTATTCTTGATGAGAAATTCTATGATATGAGCAAGGAAGATTCTTACGAGCTCGACCTATTAAAAACTACTCCTTCTTCAGCTCTCGGTTCTGTTCGTTACAAACTAAAATCAGTAGAAGATGATGACACAGATTACAAGAGAATTGTCGAAGTATTTAAAAAATATGATATCAGATATTTCTTTTACAATGGTGGTAACGACTCTATGGATACTTGCAACAAGATTAGCAAGTATATGCAAAAAGTTAGCTATGAATGCAGAGTAATGGGAGTTCCTAAGACTATAGATAATGATCTTTTTGGAACTGACCACTGTCCAGGTTATTCCAGTGCTGCTAAGTACATCGCTACTTCAACTATGGAAGTTTACCATGATGCAAGAGTTTATAACACTGGAATGATAGCTATATTAGAACTTATGGGTAGAAATGCTGGATGGCTCACTGCTGCTACAGCTTTAGCTACTTACAAAGGTCAGGGTCCAGATTTGATATACCTCCCAGAAATCGACTTTGATATGGACAAGTTCCTTGAAGATTGCACTGCTATCTACAAGAAAAACGGTAACTGTATCGTTGCAGTTTCAGAAGGTATCAAAGATAAAGACGGAAAATATATTTCAGAATACGGTTCAAGCCTTGCTGATACAAAGGATTCCTTTGGACATGCTCAGCTAGGTGGTCTTGCTGCAACATTAGCATCAATCGTTAAAGAAAACACTGGAGCTAAGGTTCGTGGTATCGAATTCAGCTTGCTTCAAAGATGTGCTGCTCACTGTGCTTCTGCAAGTGATGTTAATGAATCTTATCTTTCAGGCCAAATGGCTGTTAAATATGCTGTTGAGGGCATGACTGATAAAATGGTTGGCTTTAAAAGTCATACTCCCGTGTGGTAATCTCCACTTCCGCCAGTCGTATGTCAGTTTTTTTAAAATCTTATATTTTAAGTATAGAATAAATTACAAATAAGTCAATAGAAGAATTATTTAGTAACAAAAATCTTCTTT
>DATCID010000229.1:0-7097 GCA_036507975.1 Ruminiclostridium sp. | reverse complement strand
TCCATCTAGCTTTATTACTTCGTTATACCAATACTTTTCCATGACGGAATTATTTAACTGCCTGTTATCTGAACCCGTACCGAACATTTTACCATTGAAATCATATATATACATTTGTTGAACCGGCCTATTAGGTCCTATAATTGCAGTTAGCATATCTACAAGGTCTTACGAATTATTGATTGAATCTACGGAACTCATTTTGTACTTCAGCATCTAATTGTTGAGATATAGAATATGATAAATTATCAATTTTTTCTACTGCTTGTTTATTTAATAGATTAGAAACCCATATGTAAAAAAAGGCAACAAATACAACGAGAACAGTTAATATGATTATCGAGTAATTAATAAACAGGTTTGATTGAATTGTTTTTGTTTTTTTACCCATAGCTTTCTCCCTAAGTGGTTAAAATAGTATAAAAGAATAGTCTGATTTGTGTATTGGTGTTTTAATAATTAAATTGTAAACTAAAAGTGAAGTAATTGATATATAAATTGTACAAAAATAAAGACTACTTCCTGTAATATTAACTTTATATTGTACATCTTATATGCAAGCCGAGAAATATTAATTTTTAGGAGGAAGAGAAATGAGAAAATCAAAAACATTAGTAGCGCTGGTTTTAATCGTAGGACTAGTTGGAAGTTTATTTTCTGGATGTGGTAGTTCTTCATCTACTACAGCAGATACAACTGTAGCAACTACTGCATCAACACAGGCTACACCTGCGGCTTCAGCGGCACCCACAAAACAAGACATTACGCTTTCGTACATGGCAAGTCAGGACTGGGTAAAAGATAGTGAGCAAACTACAATTGCAAAGAGTTTTGAACAGGAAACAGGAATTAAAATAGATTTTCAGATTGTTCCTGCGGATCAATATCCAAATCTTCTTTCAACAAAACTGAATTCTGGTGAATGTACCGATATATACGGGAATCAGAGTGGCTCTCAATCTTTAAAATTACAATATGATGTTGCAAAGAATGCGGTTGACCTTTCAAACGAACCATGGGTTAAAAGCTATGATCCTTTGACAGCTGCTGAGAGCACTGTTGATGGAAAATTATACGGATTAACGATATTTGATTCATCGTCAGAATGGGTTATTAATTACAATAAGTCAATTTTTACAAAGTTAAATCTTAAAGTTCCTACTACTTTTGCAGAATTTAAAGATGTTTGTAAAGCAATAGCAGCTGATGGAATCACACCAATTTATGAACCTGTATCTGATGGATGGCATCATGCACTTTGGTTCCCTGAGTTGGGCGGAGCAATCAGTGGCGGCTCACCTGATCTTGTGACTAAACTGAATACAAATCAGACTACTTTAGAAGCTACACCATTGGCAGAACAAGCGCTTACACAGTTTTTAGAATTGGCAAAACTCGGCTATTTGGGCAAAAACTACATGTCTGCTACTTTTGCTGATACTGAAAAGAATATGGCAAGCGGCAAATTTGCAATGACTATGAACAACCTAGCAGAACCAGCAAATATTGAAAAATTATTTCCAGAAGCAAAAGCAGATAACTTTGGATTTTTCGCTAATCCAATATTGGATAATCAGTATCAAAATCTTAATCCGGGCGGACCTACAAAATTCATATGGACAGGTTCAAAGAATATTGAAGCAGCAAAACAATATTTTAATTACATAACTAAAACTGAAAATCTTCAAATAGCAGTTGATAGTGAAGCTAAATTCAATACACTTCCTTTCACAGGTTTGAAAGATAAGTTTAGTGCAGATGTAAAAGGCTACTTTGCAGCTTATCCAAAGAAGGCAACTGTTCTACAGGTTGCAGTTAATTATATGAATCCTCTTTGGATGGATATTGGAAAAGATATGTCCGCAATGCTTACTGGGTCAATGACACCTAAGCAAGTTTTACAGGATATTGATAAGAAGAGAGCTGATCAGGCAAAGGCAGCAAAAGATGCGGCATGGACTAAATAATATAATTTAAATAATAGATAATAAAAAATTCTAAAATAATAATAATAGCCTGATAGAATAAATGCCTATTGGGCTATTGTTATTGTAGAAGTAATACAGCTTATGAAGGGAAGATATTAAAATGAAGAAAAAGATTTATCCTTTTTATTTTATACTTGGTGCGCTTGTATTGTATCTTGTATTTATAGTAATTCCGGGTATCGTCGGTATTGTTTACTCATTTACAGACTGGAGTAGCTATAGCAAAGAAGTACATTTTGTCGGTTTGGATAATTTTAAAATAATTTTTTCTAAAGATGAAAACTATTTTAAATATATATTTAATTCTATAGAATTTACTTTCATTACAACAATAGCTAAGCTAGTAATTGCGACTGTACTAGCACTGATTCTCAATGAGAACATTAAAGCTAGGAACATGCACAGAGCTCTTATATTTATGCCAGCTATTCTATCCATGATTATTACCGGTTTAGTATTCAAGTCTATTTTAAACCCTGAGAGTGGTCTACTTAATCAAATCCTAAGGTCAATAGGCCTTGGCTCGTTAGCCCAGCAGTGGCTTGTTGATTTGAAATTTGCTTTCAATTCAGTTATGGCTGTGGACACCTGGAAGGGAATAGGCTATACCATGACTATAATTCTTGCAGGTTTACAATCTATTTCGCCAAGTTATTACGAAGCGGCAGATATAGATGGCGCACACTATTTCAGCAAACTTAAATATATCACACTTCCATTACTAAGACCCGCTATTAATGTTACCATAGTACTTGGAGTTCTATACGGATTAAAAGTATTCGATATCATCTATGCTCTGACAAATGGAGGTCCTGGCTATGCGACTGAAGTTGTGTCTACATCAATTTTCAAGGATTTTGGATTAGGGAGATATGCAGTCGCTTCAACAATGAATACAGTTATGATTGTATTTATGGTTATTGTTGGAATGCTTACAGTTAAAATGCTTACAAAAGAGGAGGTAAACATGTAATGGTTGGAGGAAAAAGATTTATTAAAGTATTACTAAATGTGGTAGCATGGATTGTTAGTCTGATAATGATGATTCCACTGTTATTAATGTTCATTAATTCACTTAAGGACAAAGCTCAAGCAGATGCTATGAGTATGGAACTACCTAAAAAATTAATTTTTCACTTTGAAAACTATATCACTGTAATTGAAAAAGGAAAACTGTTTACATCATTTTTCAATAGCATGATTTATGCAGGTTTTGCCATTATTATAACTGTTATTTTCACATTAATGGCATCTTATGTATTAGCAAGAAATAAATCCAAATTAAATAACTTTTTTTACTTTTTTTTCATCCTTGGGCTGGCTATTCCAGTAAGTTATATTCCTCTAATGAAGATTATGCAGGTTCTTAAACTTAATAACACTATGATAGGTATAATTCTTATATATGCTGCAATTCAAATACCCTTGGGCATACTCCTATCTTATGCTTTTATAGCGTCGATACCAGTAGAAATGGATGAAGCAGGAATAATAGATGGATGTAATCCTATAAGATTATTTTTTAGTATTATTGTACCACTTTTAAAACCGGTTACTGTAACTTTAGGAATTTTATGCTTTATAGATGCCTGGAATCAATTTCAAGCACCCTTATACTTTCTGAACAGCGCAACAAAGTGGCCAATGACGCTTTCTGTTTATAATTTTTTTGGACAGTATTCCCAGTCTTGGAACCTTGTTAGTGCAGATGTTGTGCTAACTAGTTTACCAGTTCTTATATTTTATATTTTGGGCCAAAAATATATTATTTCTGGCATGACTGCAGGCTCAGTTAAATAATAATTGCTTGAAATGCTACAACCATTTTAATTCAAGGGCTATATCGTTTTACAAATGCCTAAAAACATAATTTTAGGCATTTGCGAAATGCCCGAAAGAAGAGAACTGTGTGGTAATATACTCCTGTTCTTTTCTCTATTGTTTTTGGGGGCTTGATATTTCCAAACTTTGGGAACTCAATGTATTTATCCTGCATTCCCGAATAGTGTAACGATGCTCTGAACGCTTCAGAAAGAATTAGAAAGCGGTAAAAGGAATGCCGAACATGAAAAACAGTATACCAAGTATTTTGATGTACAGTTTACTTCTCCCTGTAACTTGCGGGACTGAAGCCTGTCATGTTTTTAAACATCCTGCTGAAATGAAACTGGTCGGTATATCCTACCAGTTCCCCAACCTCCCGTATGCTCAACTCCTTGTTGTGGATGAGCAGGTGTTTTGACTTGTTGATACGCAGCGTGATCAAATACTTGGAAGGTGTTTCGCCAATATATTTGGAAAATATTTTGGTTAAATAGGAAGAATTGAAATTAAAATTCTGAGCAATGGATTCAAAATTGATATCCATTGTGAAATTTTCCTGAATATAGGTTTCCACCAGTTTTATGATCTCTTCGGCAGTATAGGAAGACTGATCATTTATATGAATTTTATTTTGCTGAATCAAGCCTCTTTCATGTTCAAGCAATATCCGTAACTGTAGCAGAACCTCCGTAAGAATATCAATTTTCAACGGTTTTAGAAGGTAATTTTTCACGTTATACTTCATTGCTTTTTGCGCATATTTAAAATCATCATATCCGCTGAGGACAATTTTTTTTATATGAGGGTATTTCTGTGACATTATTCTCAGCAGTTCCAGTCCATCCATAACAGGCATTTGGATATCTGTTATCAACACATCTGGAAGTACCTTACCAATGAGTTCCAATGCTTGGTTTCCATCAGACACGGCCCCTACAATATTGAATCCGGTATTTGTTTTGTTGATTTTTCTTACAATGCTTTTTAGAATATATTCTTCATCTTCTACAACAATAATTGAAAACTGTGTAAGATTTTCCATATTAATTCTCCATATATTGTGAAATGAGTATGATCAAGGTATATACTTCGATCGATCACATGCCTTAGCGTATTTCCCCTCCAATAGTAACAAAAGCTCCACCCTCAGGGTGGTTTGCGAGGACAAAAATGGCCTGATTTTGATATTCCAACTTCAATCTTACGTAGATATTTAGTAAGCCCATCCCATCCAATTCCAGACTTGGCATAAGATTGGTACGATCTATTTCTCTGCTTTTTTCGATTATTCTGTCTATTTCTTCAGAGGAGAAGCCTGGGCCGGTATCTCGAATACTTACCTGCCATATGTTATGGGTTTGATATCCAAAAATCCGAATATGCCAGGGGGGTGAACCGTAGACTCCATATTTAATTGCATTTTCTACCAGAGGCTGAATTACAAGTTTGGGAATATTGAATTTTTTCATGGATTCTTCTATTTCAATGGAATAGGTAAGATTTTTGCCATATCTTAAAGTCATACATTCGAGGTACTTCCGGGTGTACTCCAACTCCGTCTGCATCTCTACCAGGGGAGAACGGTCGGAAGAAATATATCGCAGCATATCCGATACATTTTCACAAAGGGTGATTACATGTTCGTTCAAATTTTCCTCTGCCATGGCACTGATGGTCATCAGAGTGTTATAGAGAAAATGAGGGTTCATCTGGGACTGGAGTGCCAGCATTTTTGCCTGCATTTCATGGGACTGGGACATGAGAAGATCTTCCATGGATTGCTTTAGTTTACTATTCATTTTCTGGAAGGCATCATTGAGTTCTTCCATCTCATTGAAACCACTATTCAATTCTTTTGGAAGCGTAGAAGCTGATATTTCTTGCCAATCTAAAGAGCGAATTGACTTGAGAAGTCTGGAAATAGGTGTGGTAAGTTGTTTCGCAGCTAAAAAGGAGAGTAATAGCGAAAGAAATAGAATCACGATTGCAACAATAACGGACAATTCCGTAAAAGAGTGAAGAGAGGATAACATATGCTCTTCCGAAATGACGACAATTGTCATCCAACCGGTAAATTCAGAATAGCTCAACTGTATTAGTTCTTTTTCCTTTGTTACCGGATTTTTTTCTGTAAGGTAGGTTTTCCCGGACAATGTGTTCTGAGAATAACGGTAATACACATTTGCTTCAGCCAGCCTTTTATCTTCAAAGGGGTAAACCAGATTGCCTGAACGGTCATAAACAAATACACGCTCCTGGTTTTCACTGTTGCTCATGTAATCGATGATATTTTTAAAGATAATGTCATAGTACTGTTTGACTTCAACAATCCCCTGAGGTACATTGTATTTATCAAAATAGATCCGGCACAAGGATATATATTGTTTATCCGAATACCGTGTTGCCTTATCGGTAAAATCAGGATCCTTGTATGGCAGGGTGATGAATTTTTTACCATTTTTCCGCATTACTTTTTCATACCAGTCTTTGTTCTGTACACGAATATTCAACCGGCGATTGTCAAAGCCAACACCAAAGACCTTTCCGTAAAAATCATAAAGATTGATCTGCTGCACCGACCAGGTGGGACCATTGATAGCTATAAGTGTATCTATAAGTTCCAGTGTATTATTGATGGCTTCCGTGTTAATTTGATTTGAAGTTAGTTCTCCACTTCCATTTAATTTATCGAATGTAATGTATTTATCAAACCTTTCCTTTACAAGATTTGAATAAAGTATATCAGAGGAGATTGAGTTCATTTTCTCAATTTCCGAATCCAGATTTTGCTGGAATGAATCAGTTAGGTTACTATAATTTTCTATGTCTTTTTTTTTGAACTGATTAGCTGTCCAAATGTTAAATAATGCCACAAGTATGGAGAAAACAATGATGATGATGACAGAATAAGTAATAAATAATTTTAATTGAATAGTCTGTGCTTTCTTTTTCATTTTTATCTCCAACACAAAAGTTTGATTTTATAGGGCTTTAGAGAATATTGTTCACATATAAATGGTAAAAAAAACACATAAAATATATCTTTTTTATCCATGGAATAAATTATATATTACCTTTAGAATAGAAATAGATTAAATATATTGTAATACTATCTTATAGAAGGAGGGTTGTCAATTTATCTTTTCAGGTTGTAAGTATATACCATACAGGGCATGTAGTTGTAGGGACTTTTATATCAAAAAAGAACATGGGAGGAAGAAAAATGAAAAGACTTTTAGTGGTTGTTCTAGTATTAGGATTAATGGTAGGTTTATTTGCAGGATG
>DATCID010000228.1:0-2481 GCA_036507975.1 Ruminiclostridium sp. | reverse complement strand
AACATTTGTGCATAAACCACAACCATAGCAAAGTGAAGGTTCAATTTGTATCTTTCCATCTACAGTAGAGATTGCAGGGCAACCAATGGTATTAATACACTTCTTACAGTTTTTGCAGTTCTCATTAATACTGTATTTTACCGATGGTTTGAACAGTGCAATGCAAGGGGCTTCAAAAATGACTACAGATGTTCCTTTGTAATCCACTGCTTTCTTAATTATTTCAACAGAATTTATGAAATCAAGTGGATTCCCTTTGACTATATGCCCTACTCCGCAGGCTTTTACTATACCATAGATGTCTATTTTATTTGAAATACTTTTCATCATTGTTTTACCTATTCCAGGATGTGGCTGATGTCCTGTCATTGCAGTAGTGCTGTTATCAAGTATCACTACTGTAATATCTGTATTGTTATAAACCGCATTGATTATCCCAGAAATTCCAGTATGGAAAAAGGTTGAATCCCCTATGAAAGCTATACTATTGGTATCTGGTTCAGTCCTCTTGATACCTTGTGCTACCGTAATACCTGCTCCCATACACAGACATGTATCAACCATTTCTAGTGGCTTAGAATTTCCAAGAGTATAACAGCCAATATCTCCTGTAAATACGGCTTTTTGCCCTTTCATTGCCATTTTAACAGCATAGAAGGAAGCTCTATGTGGACATCCTGCACAAAGTACAGGCTGTCTTACAGGAAGCTCTGGTATTGCTAATTTTTTATTAGTTTTTACTATCTCTTCTCCAAGGAACTTAGCTAATGCTTCATATACCAATTCAAATGTGTATTCTCCTGCAAATGGCAGATGCCCGGTTTTCTTTCCTAATATTTTTATCTTCTGCTGGTTTGAGGCACATAGCATAGCTAATTCTTCTTCAACAACGGGGTCAAGCTCTTCAAATACCAAAACTTCATCTAGTCCAGTAAGAAAACCTTCAGCCATAGCTTTAGGTAGTGGATAAGGAGTTCCAACCTTGAAAACCTTAACATTGGCCTTTAACCGCTCAACTGCCTCAAGAGTATACGTATACGCCACTCCAGATGCTGCTATTCCAAGCTTACCCTCTCCATATACCTCATTGAACCTAAGACTTGAAAAGATATCGCTCAGCTTGTGTTGCAGTTTCTCAATATGAATGTGTTTTCTGTAAGCCAGGCTTGGGAAAATCACCCATTTAGAGTCTTTTATAAAGCCCTCTGGCTTGTGCTCTATTCTTTCGTCAATTACATCTATTGTGCTACATGCATGGCATACCCTTGTAGTTGGCCTCAAAAAAACAGGAAGCTCTACCAGCTCTGAGAGCTCAAACGCATATTGAATCATTTCATAAGCCTCTTCAGGTGTAGAAGGGTCTAATACAGGAAGGTTTGAAAATCTTGCAAAATGTCTGGTATCTTGCTCAGTTTGAGATGAAAAAGGACCTGGGTCATCTGCTACTAATACTACCATTCCACCTTTAACACCTATATAAGCCAAACTCATAAGCGGATCAGATGCCACATTTAGTCCCACCTGTTTCATCGTTACCAGTACCCTTGCTCCACTGTAGGCTGCTCCAGCTGCTATCTCCATCGCAGACTTTTCATTCACTGACCATTCAACATATATATCGCCTGGATTACTATGTGCAATGGTCTCAAGAACTTCTGTAGAAGGAGTCCCAGGATATCCAGTTACCACATTAACCCCAGCCTTTATAGCACCAAGTGCTATTGCCTCGTTACCCATAAGTAATTTTTTACTCATTTTACCTCCACACGCCATGCTGGCTCTAAATATAATTAAAACAACTCTTTTTCCCCTAATAATAAAAATTATAACACAACATTTGAATTTTATAAAAATTTAATTGTTTAAATTTATTATGCTTTATTGTGTAAATTAGTTATAATAATATATATGAGAAATACATTCGCTATTTTTAGGAGGGTTTTGTTATGAAAATGATAGTGGCAATAGTGAGGCCAGAAGCTTTTGAAGATGTTAAGCAAGCATTATTTAGCGCTGAAATCCATAAAATGACTGTTAGCCATGTTAAAGGTTGCGGACAGCAGATGGGCTACACTGAGAGTTATCGGGGCTCTGTTACAGAGGTTAATCTTCTAAACAAAGTAAAATTTGAAATATCTGTAAACGACGAATTTGTTAAGCCAACAATTGATGCAATCATGAAGGCTGCAAGAACTGGGAATATTGGCGACGGTAAGATATTTGTGTTGCCAATAGAGGAATGCTACAGAATTAGAACCGGAGAAGAAGGCCATGAAGCAATTGGATAGACAAATTAAGTAAGGACTTAAATATAATACGGTACGGCTCTATTAATTAATTTAAAATAGAAAAGCCGTACCGTTTTATAATTATTTATTTAGTTGCTACTTTATATTCTAGATCTTCCGCCCAAGTTCAATTGTTAATTATGATAAATCAAAAATCTTACACAATTTTAGTTGTCCAGTTTTCTACATTCCA
>DATCID010000227.1:0-28549 GCA_036507975.1 Ruminiclostridium sp. | reverse complement strand
GGCCTACCAGCTCTCCGTCCTACGCTTAAACCTAAGGTCACCCTTTCGGTTCCAAGGAATGGATAGCGGTGGGCGGCTCACCCTTTCCGCACAGGATTTCCACCTGCTATATCTTAGGCGCTTTCTTGGCGCTCCACTATTGCTTATTTATCTTTATTGAATAATCTTCTTTATTCCAAATGTTTTTAATTTCAACTATGTTTATTTCTTTAAGCACGATAGCCTTATTAATAGATTTAAACACCAATCGGTTTATATTATAGTCCTGAATATGACCTATAGACATAAACGCTTTACCCATATTTATAAATATCTCTATATTGTTAACATCTATGAGCATCCGCAAATCAATACTGTTATCAAAGCTTTCTAGTGGTGCCGAATTGCCAAGACAGCTTAACTCATTTTTATCTATATTGCCATGAATTTCTAGACCAAAAACAGATATAACGAAACTTCCTTTATTGGCACAAAATATGTTAAAGGTAATGTCATAAAGTTTTTCGGTCATGGTCTTGGTATATTCTTCATCAGAAGATAAACATATGTTTTGAGCATTAAAGCTTTCACCATATATGTTTTCAATTTCTTTAACAGGATATGTACATAGGAATACTTCATCGGAAAAGGTTTTTAATTTCATTTCACATGGGAAATTCATAGCCATATTATAAGGCATTGAAGGAATATCAAATGTATTCCATGCAATTCTTATACGTCTTGCGTCCTCTGTGCTAACATCCGACCAAGACTGTGCAGCATAGCTGTTTTTACCATAGTGTAGTCTTTTTGTTTGTGTTTCATGATTAAATTTATTGCCATCAAAACTACCTAGCAAATACTTATCACAGGCTCCCGATAATACCCATTTAATATTTTTATTATCATCATCGACAGGAAGAGGATAAAAATCAGGACATTCTCTATCATCTTGTAAAGTTATTTCTTGTATCTGCTTCCAATCCAAAAGATTTATTGATGTCAATAACACGAATCGAAATTCTGCCAAATAAAGAGCCATAATATATATATTAGTCTCTGAATCGTAAATTATCTTAGGATCACGGTTACCAGACTCTATTAATGGTACTATCGGATTTTTGGAATACTTTTTAAATGTATTTCCTCCATCAATACTATATGCTAGGCATTGAGTAAAGTGTTGCGACTTTGAAAGTTCTGAATTGTCACCACCTGCAGCTGTATAAAATAGCAAAATGACATCATTTTCATTCTCTTTAAGTCCAGTTACATTTTTTGTATCAACAATTGCAGATCCCGAGAATATAGTTCCTAATTCATCAGGGTAAAGAGCTATTTCTTTTTCTTCCCAGTGAACCAAGTCCTTACTTACTGCATGACCCCAATGCATGTTACCCCATTTACAACCTACAGGGTTGTGTTGATAAAACATATGATACTCACTATTATAATAAAATAGCCCGTTAGGATCATTTAGCCAACCTCTTTGTGACGAAAAATGAAATTCCGACCGATACTTCCCCATATAAATTTCTTCGCCTAAATATTTAAAATTTGATTTTTCTATTTTCAAGTTTATATTAGGCTCAGATATGAGTTCAATTTCTTTTCCTTCAAATCGCTCAATGTTAAGATAGAATTTAACATCTGGATTAATAAAATCTAATTCAACTTGAAGATCATAGATTAGTGTATTATTTTCATAGAATTTTAAGCTTTTCTTTTTTGCTTGATGGCTAACTGGTAAGATAATGTATTTGCTGTCACACAATAATTTCATAATTATTCGCCTCCAAATCTTCTAGAAATACGTATAATATTATAATAATACATACTGCAAGTGATAATAATCTTTTCATTAAGTATTTGTCCTCCTAAAATTATGTGTTTATACTGACTATCAATTTTAAAGGTCCGGACCTTATTCCTTTATACTAGCATGTTAAGATTTTTATTAAAATCACAATTATCATACTTCCATGCAAAAAGACACACAATGTAGGCTTTTTTGCATAAAATCAGGTTTTTTATCATAACCCTTTCTCCTTATAATCTCCAGGCGTCAATCCCTTGTTTTCCATCCTTTCCATAAAATACCAAGCGGTACTTTTAATCTATAATATATCTTCCGTTCATTTCTCATGCCTGCAATATCTTCCTTTTTGTAGTCTCCATTTAAAGACTCATAATATTGCACATCTGAGACCGAAATTTTATTAAAACCTGAAAATACCTTATCCAGCGTCAGCTGCCTGCATCCGTCAGTAATCTGCAAAATCAAAATTTATTTCATTCTGAGTATCTCTTCTATCGTCATCTGCATAACGTTCCGATGGAATGTTAATTGTCTTTATTCAACAAGGGGTTTTTTCATTTTTATAAATTTAGAAGGATTCTTTAAAAATTGGTCTGCTGCAATTGCAGACGCACCATATAAAACAGGATCTATTCTAAAACTGGATATTCGAATAGTCAAATTCTGATAAATGCTTGATAATATTCTTTCCTTAACTATAGCTTTAATTTCTTTAAGCATAGCGGCGCCCCCATGGGACATCACATTGCCTATCACGATAGTGCAGGGATCATAAGCATTGATAATATTCACAATCCCATAACCTAAAAATCTTGCAGCTCTACTAACCATTTGTTTTGCAAATTCATCACCTTCGGCAGCTGCATCAAATATATCATCTGCAGATAACCTATAAAGCTTGTTTAATGTACTCTGCCTATTTTGTTCGAGTAATTGCTTACAATCCTTCACAAATGCAAGAGATGAGCAATACATTTCCAAACATCCATAATTACCACACCCACACCTTGGCCCATTAACATCTATACTGACATGCCCAATTTCACCCGCTATACCCTGCGCCCCAGATAAAACATGTCCATCAACTACAATCCCGGCACCAATACCTTCATCCGCTAAAAGATACACCATCACACCATTGTTTTTCTTATAATTTCCAAACCACCACTCAGCGATAGCAGCTGAATTAGCATCATGCTCAATGAAAAGTGGCAGGTCGTCAATGTTTGAAAACGCTTCATAAAGCGAAATATTTTCCCAACCAGATGCCTCGGTCATAATGGCAATTCTATCCTTTTTTTTAAGATATGGTCCTGGAACAGCGATTCCAATAGCAACAATTCCTGATGCTCTTTTAGAAAAGTCAAAGATAACCTCCCTGATCTTTTTTATAGCATCTGTTGCATTTTGTTTATCATTAAAGGGCTCTGTGTAGGTGTCGTAATCATTACCTCCTATATCAAAAATACCTACTGAAAACGAACGTCTTGAAAGTTTTACCCCAATAACCTTATAAGTATCGAAATTTAAGCTTATACCCTTGGAACGTCGTCCCATCTCTCCTGAAATGTACCCAACTTCCCTTACTATATCGTACTCTATAAGTGTGGATATGATTTTAGAAATTGATGCTTGCGTTAACCCGATCTCCTTAGCCAAATCTGCCCTGGAGCAAATTCCATTGTGAGTTAAATGCTGTAACACCATTGCTCTGTTAACGGTAAGCAAATCCTCATTATTTACGCCACGATTAATGTTAAACATTAAATCACCCTTTCATATACAAAAATATAAAGGTTATTCCTAGTAAGCAACAAATCCCATTAAAAGAAATAATAACTTTAAATTTCTTATCGCTTATTAATTAACTCAGTTAATATAAACTTTCAATTTATTCTAATGTTCTATGTTAAGTTTGTCAATATATTTTGATTTTAAAGACTCATTTTAGATATAATTACTATATTTATCTATTTTCATAAAATAAATAGTAATCTTTTTATATTTTTAGGTATTTATTTTATAATTTATTCATGTTATCATTAAACTGCGTTAATACAAATTTGATTTTTTTGGGAGAATTATATTATGAGTACAATGGGACTTCGGGATTTTAGACCCAAGTTGCACTTTACACCTGAAGAGATGTGGCTCAATGACCCTAATGGCCTTGTTTATGAAAATGGCAGGTATCATCTATTCTATCAGTATCATCCAGCAAGTACGGTATGGGGTCCCATGCACTGGGGACATGCCATAAGTACAGATCTCGTAAAATGGGAGCATTTACCGGTCGCGCTTTATCCTGATACCCTGGGTACAATTTACTCAGGAAGCGCAGTTTATGACAAAAATAACACATCCGGATTCGGAGCCCTGGGAAAAGCACCTATCGTAACCATTTTTACGCATCATCAGTCCGCACATGATTTAAAGTCTCAGAATCAGAGTATAGCGTACAGTCTAGATGGTATAAATTATGTGAAATATGATGGCAATCCTGTGATACCTAATCCCGGTATCAGAGATTTTCGTGACCCCAAGGTATTCTGGAATCAGATTAAAAACTGCTGGAGTCTTGTACTTGCTGCCGGTGACTGTGTGCTTTTTTATTCTTCACCGGATTTGAAGAAGTGGGGAAAAACCGGAGAATTTCGCGTGGAAGGAAACCACTCAAACGGCGTATGGGAATGTCCGGATCTGTTTCCTCTTGAAACTGAAGCAGGAGAAAAGTGGGTTCTTATTGTCAGTATGGGTATGCCAATTGAAAACGGTGGAGCGCGTACACAGTATTTTATCGGGGATTTTGACGGTGACAAGTTTATCTGTGATTATCACTTTGATAAGCCGGTATGGTTAGATGAGGGGTTTGATAACTATGCAGGCGTTACCTATGATAATGCAAAAGACCGCATACTTATAGGTTGGGGCATTAACTGGCGTTATGCAGATGTTTCTCCTACCGGTGAGTTTTGTGGGCTGATGACATTAGCACGCAAGTTAAGTCTTATTGACACACCAAACTCCGGATTGCGTCTGGCATGTTTACCTGTTGGTGTTGGCGATTATATCGAACAGGTTATTCCTATATCCAACGGAAATGTTATACCTGATGAAGTTTTCGGATTAAGTATAGTTGGAAGTGGTGCTTGTGAAATCACTTTAACTAACGCAGTAGGACAATGCTTACGCTTTGGTGTTACCAATGATAATGAGCTTTTTGTCGACAGAAGCAATGCTGGTGACAATTCATTTAGCCAGACATTCTCATCGGAGCTTTATAGCAAAAAAGCTGTTAAACGGCACTTTAACGGCACCTATTCATTAGATGCAATCTTTGATGTATCGGATCTTGAACTCTTTATTGACAGCGGGACAATCAGTATGTCACTGGTAGTTTACCCTGATACAGCATATAATCGAATTTATATTTCTGGAGATGTTTGTGTCAGATATCTAAAAATTAAACAAATGTTGTTATGAAAATTAATAAAATTAAATTGAGGTGAAGATAATGTATGATTTCATTAGTATCGGCGAAATGCTAATAGATTTTACTATGGTAAAATCTGTTGAATCAACAGGAGTATTATTTGAACAAAACCCAGGCGGAGCACCCGCAAATGTCGCTTGTGCGCTATCAAAGCTACATAGGAAAACATCTTTTATTGGTAAAGTAGGAAACGATCAATTCGGAAAATTCTGTAAAGAAGCGCTGGAATCATGTAATGTTGATTCTTCCAATCTAGTACTGTCGGATATGTATGCTACGACATTGGCGTTTGTTCATCTTTCTACAAAAGGCGACCGAAGTTTTTCGTTTTATAGGAAAAACCTCGCAGATGTAAATCTGAATCCGTCTGATGTAAACCTCGATTTACTAAAGCAAACAAAAATATTTCACTTCGGCTCTGTATCAATGACTGATGAACCTTCACGAACAACAACCCTAGAGTGTGTAAAGCAAGCAAAGAAAAACGGAGCAATCATAAGTTATGACCCTAATCTCAGGACTTCATTATGGGAATCTATTGATACCGCTAAGAAAATAATAATGGATGCCCTTCCGCTTGCAGACATTTTAAAGATTTCGGAAGATGAGGCGGAAATCTTATTTGGAGAAAGAGACTGTGAAAAAGTGGCGTACAAATTGTCAGAAAAATATAACATACCCATTGTGCTTGTCTCGAAAGCACAATACGGCTGTGTAGCTGTTATTAATTCCAAGACTTACACGGCAAACGCTTACGATGTTGCTACTATCGATACAACAGGATCGGGTGACTGCTTTTTAGCAGGGTTTCTGCATAAACTATTGGATTATAATGTTGATATATCAAACTTAAAAGATGAACAGATAAATTATATGCTGGAGTACGCTAATGCAGTAGGTTCTCTTGCTACCACGAAAAAAGGGGCTATTCCAGCGATACCATCACCCGAAGAAATAATCTGGTGTATGGAAAATTGCAGCAAATTGATATTATGATAAAAGTCATATAATAATTCTTACAAATATTAGTAACCAAAAAGCACCTTAAGCGTTTATACTATAGAAAGGGTAGATCGATGGATTACGTCGATCTACCCTTTCTATAGTTGAATTTATTAATAAGTTATTTGATGGAATTTCACAATAGAGCAAATAGCTTAAGGGCACTCTTCTTTTCACACATCTACTTCTGTCTATTAATTCAGACTTCATTATCTATGCCACCTTTGAAGTTCGGACCACCTCCAGCCACATACCCAAGACTTGCACCTGTTCGAGAAGGACTAATCCAGAAGGAATAAAACTTGGAATTCTGCAAATAGAATTTAATTCTAACCGGTCTGTCCGTTAAGTTTGAGAGGTTTTCAGCACCATTCCAAGTGATCATCTGGGTAACTCCATCCTTGATAACAGGTACACAGTTCTCACGGCTGAATGGAGCAAGGATATTGTTGTTCTCGTCAAGCATCTCAGCTTCCAGCTTACCTCCTGCAGCATCTGCATTAACAAAAAGATATTTTCCGTTAAAACGCAGTTTCCTGGTAACAAGATATCCTCCTTTGCCCTGATCTTCCATCGAGGCAAAACCATCACGCCGTAAAGTTGCAAGTCCCATACTTCCACCAGCATACATATGCATACCGAACTTGGGAGAAATTCCGGACCAGGCACTGAAGTAAAAATAGAGTTTATCTCCAACTACCAAGCATATACCGCTATTGGGATGAATATAACCATAATCCCACTGTGCTTCCACACGAGAAGAGGGTATGAATGGGTTATAGTCTGGCCGGTGCCAATGAAAACCATCGCGACTAAATGCAAGTTTCATATCAATTATTTTAGGTCGGTGCGTTTTCTCACAGACATCATTCGGTGGACCCAAGAAGACGCTATAAGCCCCAAGCATTAAGCTTTCATAACCAACCGCATCTAAATTGTACAATTGCGGAGGGTATCCCAGCACAGGATCGGGTTCATCAAATATGTCGGTTCTACCCCAAGATCTTACCTCCTCCTGTTTCCAACCCGCTTCAGAAAAGAAATCATCACATTCATAGTAACCTCTAGTCCGCTCCCAGCCGTCGACGAGATTTAAAGATGTGCGTATGCTGAAAACCCACTTTTTTCTGAATGGATTGTAAAAGAAGGTAGTATTGTCCCCGCATATACCTGTAGTAGACACCAGCTGCCAGTCTACCCCGTTAGCTGATTTATAAAGTATTCCCCCTTCGGAATATGGGTGTATCCCGTTGCTTTCATGGAAATACTTCATTTTTTCATCATGCCTGCGGTAGTAAACAAACATCTTGTAACGTTCTGACGGATCTTTGGCATCATGATCTATCCAGGCTCCAGCGCCATCCCGCATTACACCCGGTTCTAGGGGTATAATCCGATCTTCTCTACCAGCTTCCAGTTCCGACAGCCTTCTCCAATGGATTCCATCTTCACTTTCTGCATAAGCCGTTCCATCAAACCATCCGGCATGATACCACATTTTAAACAAATGATCTTTTTCATCGTAAAAAACACCGTCATTAAAAGGGCACGCAACTGGACAATACCCATCATTCATCTCCAAATCTGTCTTGGGCTCGAAAACAGGTCCATCTCCAACAATATCCGCATTGTGGAATACCCTTTTCAAGTCGGTCTGTTGTATGAGGAAATCATCTACTAGAAGCTGTCTACCAACATTGATGATTATTTCATCCGGGGGATTCTCAAGGTAGGGGACAGGCAGCGGCTTCTCAAGCAACTCTTCCTTATATTTCGGAGGCCATATTTCAGGCAGCATAATACCGTTATACAATTTTGTACCATCTTTTTCCATTGAATTGTTCCACCCTTCAGACAGCTTGATTATTATTTATTACATAGCATTTGAATATATAACAGCAAGGGTCCTCCTTTATCCAGCAGACCCTGACTGTCAAATGACATAAATATTGCATGCCATAATTACTTTTTAGTTTTATTTTTCTGATACTCAGCATTCACCGAATCTGTCATTTCCTTACCCCCGCTGCTATTCCATTTATCCAAATAATCTTGCCATAATTTATCAGGATCAGCATTTTTATCCACGATAATTTTAGTAAAAGTACTTGTTGTCAGATCAGCACCTTGTGAAGGATCACCCTTAAGTGAAGGACTATATTTCTGTTCAACATCTGTAGCATATGGCATCGGATTACGTACAGCATATGGCTTATAAGTTTCCGCAGCAGAAAGAGCTAAATCGCTGCTATTCTTTAAAAAATACTTTTGCTTGAATAGCCATGGGTATAACCCTGCACCAGAAACCTTCATTTCATCAGGAGAAAGATTCTTATATGCAAATTTTCCATTATTGTCCTCCCAGGTCTGGCCTTTAATACCAAAATTGGCCAAATCAGAACCCTCATCAGTTGCAAGATAATCAAGTAATTGTATGCATTTTTCAGGATTCTTTGCATCTTTAAAGATTACTTGATTTATAAATTGTAACTCTGGAACACCACCAAAAGTCGGTTTGTCCACTCCAGCTTTTGCAAATGGCTTGAGAACTGAAATTTTCGCAGTTGGATTCGTAGTCACAAATTCTCTCCATTGGTCAGAAGTACTTTCTGTCATCTGAGTTGGTTGTGCCCAAAAAATGCCATACTTACTCGCATTCATTTTTTTAATATACTCACTTCTCCCCAATATTGGAAACTCCTGCTCAACAAATCCATCTTGATAAAGTTTTCGATATTCCTTGGCAGCTTCTAACGCTTCTGGTCGTATACCCCACCATACCATTTTGTCGTTAACAAGATTCCATTGATTCCACTGAACACCATAAGTAGCATAAAGCAATACATGTGTTCCACCGTAATCTTTTCCCTCACCTATACCAACTGTATCCTGTTTCCCATTTTGGTCGGGATCGTTCAAGGTAAATGCCTTTGCAACATTATAAAGCTCTTCAAGGCTAGTTGGTGCCTTGAGACCCAAATTATCCAACCAGTCTTGTCGTATCAATATACAATCATCAGTCATTTCTGCATAACGACATGGAACACCATATATTTTGCCATCAGGCGCCTTCCACCAGGTTCCTGGTGTTCTGGCCTTTTGAATATTCGGACCGTATTGGTTTATTAGATCATCCAACGGTATAATTTGCCCGCTTTTTGCAAAATCATCGAAAGCTGCAGGGGCATTTGACCACCAGACTTCCATCATATCAGGAAAACTACCAGACGACAGTATTACCTGACATTGCTGACCATAGTCTGAAGGTGCTCTCCAGTCAATATCTAAAGTTATACCTAACTTTTTTTCTATAATAGGTTTAATAGGATTATCCGGGTTAGCCTGGCTGAGTTTCCTTCCTATAAGCTTTATTGTTACAGGCTGAGTACTAGTGCTCTGCTGTGTTGTTTGTATGCTTGTTTTAGTATCTTGCTCTTTGTTGCTACTGCTACATCCGGAAATTAAAGTGGTTAATACCGCCAAAGCTACAATCATCGATAAATAACTTTTCAACTTCATCATTTTTTTCTCCTCTCAAATTTTACATCTTGTATTCACATGACCTTTTTTACATCATTATGTTAATGAACCTAAATCAAGGTTTCTTTATGCTCTGTTTCACCTCCCCAAATGGCTATTTAGCAATAATTCAGGTTCCTAATGCCCGTTACCTGTTGCGCCTAACTCTTTACTGCTCCAACCATTACACCTTTCACAAAATACTTTTGAAGAAAAGGATATACTGCTACCATTGGTAATACTGAGAAAACAACCAATGCCATTTTGACCGTTTCAAGGGTGTTTGCCGTTGCCATCTTGCCGGTAGTGACAGTGGATCCACCACTGACTTCAGGATTCTGCTGCATAATAAGATCTCGAATCACCAGCTGAATTGTCCACTTTTTGGGGTCGCTTATATAAATGACTGCATCAAAAAATGCATTCCAGTATCGTGCTCCATAAAACAATGCAATTGTTGCTATTATTGGTAAAGCTAATGGTATAATAATTCTTGTCAAAACAGTCATATGTCCAGCACCATCTATCGTAGCGGCTTCTACCATACTCTCTGGAATTCCTTTGATAAAATTTCTAAGAATATAAAGATTAAAGGGATTTACCAACTGCGGAATAATTAGAGACCAAAGTGAATTCATGAGTCCTGTGTCCTTTACAATAAGGTATATAGGGATCATTCCTCCACTAAATAGCATTGTAAAATAAACAAAGAAGGATATTGTATTAATACCGTGTATTCTTTTGGACATAGGATAGGCTATCATTAAAGTAATAATCACACTCAAAATTGTTCCGACTATAGTTACAAAAGCCGAATTAATAACACCGACATACATGGAAGCATTTTTAAGTACATATAACATATTATCCATTGTAAAACCTACCGGTAAAATAAGAAAATTTTTATGGATAACCTCGCTATATGTGCTAAGTGAATACATTAAAATATACCAAAATGGGTAAAACATAATTAAACCTATTAATATAAGTAAAAAGTAATTTATTAATGTAAGAGAACTTATCGAATTATTTCTATATCTTTCAATCACAGTTCTCATAATATATCCTCCCCAAATCTCTTGGCAATATTGTTTGTGATGACTACCATTGTCAAACCGACAATGGACTTAAACAAACCTACTGCAGTGGATAAGCCGAAATTTCCTTGTTGAAATCCAGTCTTATAAACATAGGTATCTAGAATTTCACTTACTTGGTAAACCATAGCGTTTTGCATAACAAATATTTGTTCAAATCCCGCATTTAATATATACCCCACTCTTAGTATCAGCATAGTCAGAATTGCCGGCATTATAGATGGGATCGTAATATAAAATATTCCTTGTAATCGGCTGGCGCCATCAATATCTGCCGCTTCATACAATTCCGAATTTATAGAAGACAAACTTGCAAGATATATTATTGTTCCCCAACCGGTCTCTTTCCACGCTTCTGTAAATATCAGTAGTCCTCTGAAGTATTTTGGATTCATCATAATATCTAATTTTGAGCCTGTAATATCAGCCCATAATTTCGAAATAACTCCAGAATCAGGAGAAAGGAATACATACACAACAGTTGCTACAACTATCCACGAAATAAAGTATGGAAGATATATAACCGTCTGGATAGAACTCTTGAAATACTTATTTCTCACCTGATTCAACATTAGCGCAACTATGATAGGTAGTGGAAAGCAAAGAACCAATTTGTAGAAGCTAATAGTTATTGTGTTATACATGATCATACTGAAAAAAGGTGATCGGAATAAATCTTGAAAGTTCTCCAAACCAATCCATGGACTATTTATAATTCCCATTCCAAAATTAAATTTCTTAAAAGCAATAATAATTCCGTACATAGGTATGTATCTATATATAATGAAAAATGCGATTGCAGGTAACATCATTAAATATAATGTATTATCCCTCCACACCTCTCGCCATAGCTTTTTAGACATTATTGTCATAAACTCCAACCTTTCTATAGTCTTTCAAATACCAAATTTAAACTCAAGGCACTATTAAGTAGGTTTCTGGGTTGCCTTCTCTGGAACAAGTCTATAATATTATCTGCAGCACATATTCCAGCTTCTCTTGCTCCTTCAATTGTTGCTGACGCTATATGAGGTGTTACTATGACATTATCCAGTTTTAAAATAGGATGATCGAAACTTAAAGGCTCCTTTTCGAAAACATCCAGTCCAGCGCCTGCTATAATACCTTGTTGTAAAGCATAAATCAGATCCTCTTCCTTTACAAGTGCACCACGGCTTGTATTAATAAGAAAAGCTGTCGGTTTCATCTTTAATAAAAACGCCTCATTAATCATTCCTCTCGTTTCATCTGTTGCCGGTGCATGAAGACTAATATAATCAGACTTATGCGCTATATCGTCTAACGAAGCATATTCAGCCGATAATTCCTTGAGCGCTTTGCTATCCACATATTTATCATAGACTAAAATATTACATGAAAAACCTTGCAAGTATTTCGCAAGTTTCCTCCCTATATGTCCAAAGCCGATAATACCTACTGTTTTCCCTTCAAGCTGTATTCCTGTGTAACCCTGCCACCATTGACCTGATTTTAACCGATGATTGAATTCGCAGGTTTTTCTTGATAGGTTCAACATGAATTGCATAGCTAACTCAGCCACTCCACCAGACATTGTACCCGGAGTATTTGTCACTGCTATACCAAATTCCGTAGCTGCATCTAAATCCACTGAATCATATCCAATGCCATATCTAGCAATAATTCTGACAGAATTGCGTACTTCACTCATCGCCTCTCGACTCCATTTCTCTACACCTGCTATAACTGCATCATAGCCCCTTGCCTTTTCAATGATTTCTTCAGGTTTTCCAGTAGTAATCGGTTTCCAATCGGCAGAAAAACCCTTCTCATTTAAATATTCAAGTATTACAGAATAGTTGTATCCCCTGTTTTCCATCGTCAACAGAACTTTTCGCATAAAATCTATCACCCCATTATTAATATTAGCGTTTATTTACAGTTTACTTTTGGTGTTATCATTGTAACAATTTTAGCTATAAGTCATGTATAAAATCTATGATAATTTGTATAAAAAATCTAGTTCATTTTGATGGAATTCCAAAAGAATTTTAGGCATAGAAGTAAATTCATTTAACAGTATGGTTCTGGACAATTTATTTGGTATCTATTGATAAAAGAGATAGATCAGTGTTGTCAATTTCAGAAATACTGGATCTTAACTATAGAACTGCATGAGACTATTACACAAAATTCGTCATGCAATGAGTGAACGGGATTCTAATTATCAACTATCTGGATTTTTTGAAATGGATGATGCCTACTTTGGCGTTCCTCGCCCAAAGACAGATGGACGTGGAACTACAAAAGAAAAAGTTGCAATCGCTTTATCAACAAATATTAAAGGTAATCCAGATGTTTTTATAAATATAAATGCATTATTTCAACATTAATTTATCAGCCTTTTTGATATTTGGCACTCTAATGATGATTTCCGTACCTTTACCCTTTTCGCTTGAAATCTTCAATTCAGCTTTATCTTTGTAATATAGGCTCAACCTTTGTGAAACATTCTTTAAACCAATTTTATTTGCACGCCCTTTTATATCGGCTTGATCTGCGCTAATTTCCATTATTTTACTCTCATCCATCCCTGTGCCATCGTCCTTAACAGTAAAGGAAAGCATTTCTGTGTCCATAGAGGAGGTTATCTCTATAGTTCCTTTACCACCTTTTGGTGCAATTCCATGTTCAATTGCATTCTCAATAAGTGGCTGAAGTATCATTTTAAGTGTTAGAGAATTCAGCATCGTCGAATCAGTATTCCAAATAAACTTCAACTTTTCACCAAACCTGATACTCATGATATTTGCATAGGCTAGTCCGTAAGCTAATTCTTCTTCGACGGTAATCAATGTTTCTTGCTTGGTCAATCCATATCTGAAAAGATCCCCGAGGTTTTTCAGCATTGCTATTGCTTCATTGTTTCTGCTTGCCTTTATAAGGCATCTTACAGATTCTAGCGTATTGCACAGGAAATGCGGTCGGATCTGTGACAACAGTGACAATACTTCAGCTTCCATTTTAGCAATTTCAAGCCTATCCTCTTTAATCTTCGCAACTAATAAATCATCCAACAATTTATCTGTCCTGAGCTTCATTTCGTTAAATGCATTTCCAAGCTCCTCTATCTCTACAATTCTGCTGCTTTCCGGAAAAATTTCAAGTACGTCAAACAACTTGTATTTGCTAATAACATAGTTTATTTTACTCAACGGTCTCATGAGCAGATAAGCTATTTCATATGAGATCAATACTAAAATCAGAAGAATAATTACAACTAAATAAAGTTTCGAATATAGAACATCCTTTATCCCATTAACGACACTTTTCAAGTTAAAAATGCCATTCAACTTAAGAGGTGTCCCTCTAATATTCTCATCAAAGACTAGATTACCTTTTTGATTTTTCAACTCCTGCATTATTGAAGGAACATCTTCACCTAATCGGGTTTTTAAAATTCCAGATACGACTTTATCATTGGCATCACTCACAAAAACATCAGCATTATAAGTCGTATTTATATCTCTGAAAATCCATTCAATCTGAGATTCATTGATAAAAGATAATATGTATCCAATGGTTCCCAGGTTCAATTTGCTATACTCTGGAGGTAGATTCACTCCTTTTACCACATAGATTAAAACATAAACCGGTTGATTATATTCGTCAATTCTTAATCCAACCCAATTTATCCCTGACTTTAGGTTTTTTTGAGAAGTAATCAATTCAGATTCGATTGTATTATTACCGTTAAATGTACTATAAACCATATTTTTATCGCTATCATAGATACTGAGATTCTCGAAGGAATTCCACATGGAAAAGAAACCGTTGATAATTTTTTTATATTCAGTGTTATTGTTCATATTATTCCCTTCAGCCAGCATTCCCTGTATTGTATAATCCTGACTAATCGTTTTGAACAATTCCAATTTTCTCTCAAAAAAGATACCTATATTTTCAGCACTCTGGTTGAAAACATTCTCATTAGATAATATAATTCTCTCTTTTATAATATTGCTAGAGGAAATGTAATAAAATAGTACGAAAACAATGATGGGAATGCCTACAGAAAGTATTAGATGAAATATTATTCTTTCTCTCATAGATAAGGATAGTTTTTTGAAAGATTTCATTTCTTCCTGTGGTTCCACATTGTTTTTATAGGAAGTTACATTCCTAATAAGTTTATAGAAAGGTCCAATAATCTTACCAACCAAAATTCGTGCAAGAACAATTGAAATAAATAAACTTAGCAGAAGAGACCAGAACATATAGTACCGGACACTTTTGAGTTTATTTGTGGTATCCTGTATATCTTCCTCTAATAATAAGTAAACTTCATCTGTTGATAACTTTTCAAAAAAAACTCTTTCCTTTTTGGGGGCATTTACATTCAAGATCCCTTTGTCTTTATTATCAATACCTCCAATTACACTCGAAATAATTTTGCCATCGAAATCTGGACTTTTCCAAACGATATTTCCATTTTTTATCACAGCGCACTTATCATTACTATTGAGAGTATTATTAATCCATTTATTGTTTGTCTTTACAAAAACAAGTCCTACTAGTTTTTCTTCATTAAACATGCTTCCTACGAAAAAATTACTACCTTTATTAAAAAATGTCGTTTTATCTGTCAATAAATCGTTTTCAAGAGATAGAAATACAGGTTTATCCTTATTTTTCAAGAGATCTACCCCGAAATTCGTATTTGTTATATCGGGAGTCCCGATACCAAGGGGTATATCCTGTCCTATACTGAATGCTGTATCTAAAGTAATCAAGGTAATAGACTCTATATCAGTATTTGTTGACTTCATACTTTGCAGCCGACTAAGTATTCTAGATTTTATGAGCCCTCTTTCATAGATGTTTTTATTACTGGCAAGATATTCAGTGAGTTCTTTTTTTAACGCATCACTATTCATAGTGATTTTAGCGATATTTTCTACTATTGAAAAATGAAAATTAACTTTTCTTGTAAGCTGTTTTAGATTTGAGGATTGAATATCGGTACCTTTGTCTTCCAGATAATTTATAATGTTATTGTAAAAGATCCAGCCACTTAACCCAATTGCTATAGATGAAATTACTATAGAAAGAGCAAACACAAGAGTTATAAATTTAATCTTCGATTTCGAAATATTTTCTTTCATGATTACACTCCCTCTACAATTATTTCATAAATTTTTTTTTCCTAAATTCAAGAGGCGTGTTTCCCGTTCTCTTTTTAAAGACTAAATCAAAATAGCGGTATTCTAAAAATCCTAATCTGTCAGCAACCTCCTGGATACTCATTTCAGAATTATATAAATACTCTTTTGCCCTTTCAATTTTACAGTTGTTGATATAATTATTTAAACTCTCTCCAATCGTTTTTTTGAAAATACTGCTGAGATAAGATGGATTAATGTGAATATATTCTGCAATCTCTTCGAGATTCAATTTCTTATCAATATTAGTTTGAATATATTTGCAGGCTTTCCAAACCACGCTTTTGCTACTTTCCCGGCTTTCTAATTCTAATTTTTCTACTATATTAATCATTCTTTGAGTAAACCATTTTTTCATTGAATAAATTTCCCTGCAACTTTTGATTTCTTTATATAATTCATTCTTATTATCCTGCATAGGCAATACAAAACCTTTTTCTCTACAATTTTTACCTATTGTAAGAAATATTTCTAAGCACTTCATATATATAAGCTCAATTTCTGCTGGACTAATATATAATATATTATCAAAAAACAAATTTGTATTATATGTCATTTCAATAGTGTTCAAGCTCATTAAAGAATCAATAATTCTATCTGTCGAATTAGTGATCTCTAGAGTATTTAAAGTTTTACCAATTTTATGATTCATAGCACCATAGCTGATTGTGGTTCCTTCCACATTGTAAAATGTAAATTCCAATGCTGTCACTGCTTCATTATATAAGTATTGCAAACATCCGAAACCTGATTTTATACTGCTAATTCCGCTATTAATGATTATATCACCAGAATTAGAAGACTGAAGAATATAGTTTCTAAAGTCGTCAATATCCTTATAAAAATCATAAATTATAAATATATCACTTGAGTTCTTGAACACTACAATTTTCTGATTGAACAAAACAACGGGATAATAAGATAATGACCAATATTGAATAGAATTTTTCAAAATTTCAAGATCATCATCCATTCCTGTATTATTTATAATCTCAATCACCCCAATACACAGACAATGTTCATTCATTTTTATTTTTAGTTCTTTCAACCTTAAAAAAATATATTCCTCATCCATTTTTTTACTCAATATACTTACTAAAAAGGCTTCTTGGAGATTTGCAAGGCTTTTAGAAGAATCATCTTCAATTAAATGGGTGACCATATTTTCTTTTTCAATTAATTTTTTATTTAAATTTATAAATGTATCATTGAATTTTTCTTCATCCATGGGTTTGGTCAGATAGGCAAAAGCACCAAATTGAATAGCTTTTTGAGCATAGTCAAATTCGCTATATGCACTTATAATGATAACTTCTATATCAAAACCTTTTTGTCTTACTTTTTCTATCAATTCGAGACCATCCATATTTGGCATACGGATATCAGTAAGAATAACGTGCGGTCTGCAAATCGATAAAGTTTCAAGCGCTTCAACGCCATTTGATACTGCACCGGCAACTTTAAACCCTAATGCATACCAGTTTATATCATCTTTTAAACTGTTTCTGACTATTTCCTCATCCTCGATAATCAATACTTTATACATGTTTTCACCCTTCTTTGGATTACAAGTATATCATAGGGCAGATTCGTTTGTAAATTAATTAATGGAGTAATCGCGCCAATAACAGAGTAGTATTTTTTTGCAAAGAGATACGCATAAACTGAACCTTCAGAAAGTTTAACTGTAAGCTAATGCTCATTTATTGCGATTATATTATGGGTTATGTGAGCCATATAGATTCAAACTGAGAACTACAATTTTGCAGACTTAACCCTTAGCCACTTTGATAGAGGCTCACCAATACTGACATATATACTACTAAAAATTTACTCCGCCAACAAGAATAACATTAGAATACGGTGAGCATTCACCTGTACGAATGATTGTATATGCTTCACAGGTAAGGCATTTAAACTCCTCATGAGGAATATCTTTTTCAGGTAAGTCTTTTAGGATATTACTCATTTTCTGTGGAAGAGCTGGATTCTTTGTATGTGCTTCTGAAGCGTATATAAAAGATTCAATTACAAACTCCTTGGATACTGCGTCTAATACTTCTAGAAAAGAAGGAACTCCACGTACAACTGACAAATCTATTATTTCTACTCCTTTAGGAAGTGGCAATCCAGCATCGCATATAACTAAATAATGTTTATGCCCTATCGCAGCAATCGCCTTAATTACATTCATATTTAAAATGCCATCTTTTTTCATAATAAAGTCACATTCCTTTCGTCGCTACTAAAATTTTTTTATATACTTCAACCTTTAAAAGTTCTATTTACTATATCAGCAAACTTCTGCAAATGCTCCGGTGTTTGTGAGCACGTCCGGATATCTTTAAGAATAATTTCTGTAACACAGTTTTTTGTCACTTCTGCGGTATGGGATACCATCTTTTGAATATAATCCTCATCAAATCCTGTACATATCAGAGCTGGATTTGGTTTCCATGAGAAAATAGCACGTTTACCAATATTCTGAGCAGCAATTTCTACATTTGACCATGGACTTACGCTCAAGCGCCTGATTTTTGGAATTTCTCTGAAAATCATGTCAAATTTGTTATCTAGAGGTTCACAGCACCCGTAGCATGCATAACCAAACATGTTAAGGCCTTTCTTCTGATATTTCAAAGCAAACTCATAGAACATTTTTGGGGACACATTGCTAAATTCCTGCGAATCTGCAAATCCCCATAGATCTGAAATTTTTATATTGTTCTCATCCAACTTGTGGTTTGTATAGCCTAAACCACCTGATCCTGTATAAACGTTTGAATGATTGTTATACAGAAGTTTTTTATTTTGCACTCTCTCTAGAAGACGTGTTTTGCTGTCAGACATATGCTCCATAACTTTAGCTAACATTTCAGTATTATCATTAAATCGCTTCCACAAAAAGGTTATGCTGCTATCGTGATTGCACCAAATGACCCTAGCTTGCTGGTCGAGGAAATAGACAAACTCTCTGAATCAGGAATTCCTATATTGCTTATAAATGTAGATATTTCGACAGCCAATCGTCTGTGCTATGTTGGATGTGACTATACCCAATCCGGTGTCTTAGCTGCAGAAATACTAGCAAAAAGTATAAATCGAGAAGGCGAAGTTGCTGTTCTTACTCTCAAAGACCCCGTTATTGCAATCGAACAAAGAATAATAGGCTTTAGGCAAGAACTATCTCGCTACAAAGATATAAATATTAAACAAGTAATCAGATTTGGACGAAAAACCGAAGGCGTATACGAAGAAGTAGTGTCCCTGCTAAAAACCAACTCTCAGATAGATGGTATCTACGTCAGCTTTAGTGCTTTAGAGCAAACTGCTCAAGCTATTATTGATTCAAATTTAAATAAGCAGATTGCTGTTATTGGTTATGATTTATCCGAGGAAATTTATTCTTACATTAAGAAGGATGCAATTACAGCTACTATCTGTCATGAACCTTTTACTCAAGGATATTTTGGTGTTAAAATATTGCATAACTACTTAAATCGAGGGTTGATACCCTCCAGTTCTATTATGTATAGCAAATTAGAGGCTATTTTTTCTACCAATGCCAAGTACTATCTCAATGAACAGAAACATTTGGAATTATTTCATCTATAATCATATAAGTTTGAGATTTCTTTGACTTTTGCCTTCTTTCTATTCAGGCAGAAAAAGTCCCCGTTGAATTTTATCAACGGGGACTTTTTAAAGGTGATGTATTCGATAAACTCTGTATATGCTTAGCCTACTTTTATAACTGCTTTGACTACATCCTGTTTATTATTTATTGCATAGTCAAAGGCTTTTGCAACATCATCAAAATCAAACTCATGAGTAATAATTCCTGTAATATCAATAATACCCTTTGAAATAGCATTTATTGCTTGTGGATATATGTTTCTGTAACGGAATACCGACTTAATCTGAGCTTCTTTTGCCATAATTTTTGCAAAGTTATATTCAATAATATCTTGAGGTGCTAATCCCACAAGAACTATGCAGCCTCCATTTTTAACAAGATATGGGGTTTGAGAAATAGTTCTAGCAGACCCTGCAGTTTCGATTACTACATCAACACCTTTTTTATTTGTGAGCCTATCAATTTCAGCTAAAACATCACAATCTTTTGCATTTATAACTGTTGTAGCTCCCAATTTCTTAGCAAACTCAAGCCTTTTGGGGATAACATCTACCACTGTGATATCAGTTGCACCATTTGCTTTGCAAGCGAGCAGCGTAACGAGGCCTATTGTACCAGCGCCAAGTATCACCACTGAGTCACCGAGCTTAACATTCCCTTGATTTGCGGCATGTATACCAACAGCCAAAGGCTCAACAAGTGCTCCCTCTTTTGTAGAAATTTCATCTGGCAGCTTAAAAGCCATGTTTTCAGGAAATGCTATATAGTTCATTAAACACCCATGATATGGTGGTGTAGCCAAAAATACTACAGATCTACAAAGATTATATCTGCCAGTTTTACAGAATTCACATTGTCCACAGGTAACTCCAGGCTCTAGTGCTACTCTGTCGCCAACCTTCAAGTTTTCTACTCCTGTACCTATTTCAACTATTGTTCCAGCGCACTCATGACCAAGTATAAAATCACCTTCAACAACAAAATCGCCTATTTTACCATGCTCTAAATAATGTACATCTGAACCGCATATTCCAACATACTCAACCTTAACAAGTACGTCCTTTACCTTAAGCTTTGGGATCTCTATATCCCTTATTTCCATTTTGTTTATTCCAGTCATATACGCTGCTCTATTTTTCATTATTTTGATCTCCTTATGAAATATTTTGAATACTTTTACATTTTTTTTGTTGTATTTGTTATATATTACTTTATGCAAAAGCCTTATTTAAACATTCTTAATGAATTGATCAACATGGAACAATGCTGCGCCAATAGCTGAGGTCTCCAGCTTATATTTACAGACGTGTAAGTAATCACCATCCATCTCAAATGTATTATATTTAGAAACTAATTCCCTCAATTGCTCAATATATTCTTCCATGTAAGGTCCAGCATATCCGCCAAGAATAACATTGCAATCAAACAACATCCTTAAATTATTAATTACAATCACTAAATAGGAAACATATTCATCCCAAATACTTTTTTGTGGTTCAGCGTTGAGTTTCAAAAGTCTAAAGAACTCGGCTATATTTCCGTTTGTACTCTCTGATAATATCTTAGCTGAACAGTATGCATCAACACAGCCTTTTTGACCGCAGTAGCACATTCTACCCTGCGGAACAATTGTCATATGTCCAAACTCAGCTCCTCTATGATTTTGTCCATTGTATATAGTACTCCCTATTATGATGGAACCACCAACAGAATTATTTAGCGATAAATATGCAATATTCTCTGCAGTCTCATCACCCCATATCTCTGAAAAGCCTGCAGCATTGGAGTCATTGCTCAAGGTACATGGATATGGTATAAATTCCGCAAAAGCCTTTATGCTTCCCCCTTTAAAATCAATAACCTCAGCATAACTGACTGTTTGACTGTCATCTGACAAAATTGCAGGTAAAGAAATACCAACTCCCAAAATATTGTTATCTTCTATTTTGCAATCATCAATAAAGTTCCGTACTAGGTCCCCGACACCTTTAAAGTACTCTCTCGAGTTTATAAAGGGATATTTTCTTCTTTCATTTTTAATTGCTTTGCCACTTAAATCAATTAATACAATGTCAAAATGATTTCGTGTAATATCTAGACCTACAACGTATTTTGCAATACTGTTATATGCAATTGCTTTAGCTTTTCTCCCACCAGTAGACTCAAAAAAACCCGTTTCAATAACAAGATCTCGCTCTTGCAATTCTTTAATATTTTGTATAACTGTAGGTAAGCTCATATGTAGCGTATAAGCTATCTCTTGAATAGAAATAGGATCGTGCTTATATAAAAAATTATATATAGTATTCCTATTTATCTTCTTCACTTCAATGCTATTAACTCTTTTAGTAGTCATAATTAAATCACCTACTTTTATAAATGTCTTTTAGTAATGTCTTTATATTATTATATTTTAAGTAGTTTTGCAACTATAAGTTTTATTTCACTTTTTTATAAAATAAGAATAGGAGCTAAATTATCTAAGTGATAACTTCAGAGAAATATGCTAAAAAATTAATGTAATTTTAAACAAAATTTTTCTTATTTTTATTGTATTATTTTTAGAACAATCATGATATGATGTTTTTGAAAACTAAATATTCATGGGCTATCTCCATAATAAAGATTGTTGGTATGCGGAGGACAATGTTATGTGTATTCATAATCGCTTGCTCGCATTAATTTTTAGAATTACATTTTTATTTGGTTGTGGATTAGGTTTGTACTTGAACTCTGGCCTTCGGAATGGAGAATTAGCGCCATATATGCTTATTTTCTATACAATCCAAAGTAATGCCTTATGTTTTATTTTCTTTTCTATCTTAATTGTAAAGAATATTTTAGACCTGAAGGCCAAAGGAATTAAGGGATCAACAATGTTTTTCACACATTTTAAAGGTGCTGTAACTATGTCAATAGCAGTTACCTTATTAATATACCATTTCATTTTAGTCCCTAAATTTCTTTCGTTAAATCCAAATTATAATATATTTAGCTGGCAAAATATGTTGGTTCACTATTTTGTTCCAATAATAGTTATACTTGATTGGATCGTATTTGATGAAAAATTAAGTTTCTATTGGTTTGATCCTATTCTCTGGCTTACAATTCCAATTACATATCTTATATTTGTATTTTTACGTGCAAATCTTGGTGAAGTTATTGCGATTGTTAAAAGTCAATATCCGTACTTCTTCCTTGATGTTAATATGTTAGGATGGGAACCTGTATTAAAAAACGTCAGCATATTAATGATTGGGTTCCTATTTTTAGGATATAGCATATACATAATTGACAGAATTTCCTTTGAACAAATAGCGCTTAGAAAAGCAAATAAAGTAGCTACCGAATATGTATTTCCATCTACAGCCTGTGAGAACTCAGCTCTCGCAGATACTGTTCTTATGGGTTAAAATTCTAGCTAAAGTTGATTTAGTAGTGAACTAATTATTTCACTGACATTTAGTAAGACTTGTTTATAAACAGGTCTTACTTTTCGTAATAATTTAGCCTTTTGAATTACTGCATACTTATGTCAAAATATACCTCTTAAAATGTTAACTAACTTTAATATAAATCTATGCTAATTTGTGATATTATATCGGTAATGTTTATAAACATTATGTATACTACGGACTGTATAAAATTTAAATTGAGATTTACATATTAGCATCACTTTGTGACGTTTAGTTGAAATCATAAGGGTCTATTTTAACCAGCATATGACTTTATGAAATTACTTTTTTAACAAAGTAGTTTCTTTTGCATAAAATTATAATGCTCTTTCAATACTCTTTCAATACTCTTTCAATGTATGTGAAATTCCCAACTTATGCATTCTATCGGATTTTATCCCATATTAACAAAAAATTATTGTTAATATACTTTGGAGAGCTTATGATTATAAGAAATGTAAAGAATTTAATTAACAATCTAGCAAAGAAATTTAAAAGTTCTACATCAAAACATGCATCAAAGTATAAGTATATTATTATTACGTGCTCAGGCGTTGTGGCACTGACTATTACAGTACTTATTATTCCAACTTCTTCATCCTCAATAAAAGATATCACCGCTAGCAAAGCATATGAAGTAAATGCTGCCAGCACCCAATCTTCTTCTGTAGATAGATATTCATCTTCTGTACCGGCACAACGATCTGATAAGCTCTCACGTGGAGCAACATCCTCACTTGATCCTATGAAAGGTGACATAATAAAGCTAGGGGTAAAAGACAGTACTGTTATTGTTATTCAAAAAAAACTTATGGATCTTGATTATATAGAATCTGATGAGCCTTCTGAGGAATACAGAGAAGCATTAAAACTCGCAGTACAACTATTTCAACGTAAAAATGAATTGAAAATTACCGGTGAGGTAGATGCCCTAACATATAAACTCCTGATCTCAGCGGATGCAAAGAAATATACGGTTTCCATCGGTGCAACAGGAACAGATGTTGAACAGCTTCAAACGCGTCTTTACGAATTGGGATACCTTCCTAAAGTAAGTAGTTATTTTGGTACTGATACAGAGGCGGCAGTTAAGGAATTCCAGAAAAAAAGTGGACTTTACGATGATGGTAATGTGGGTAAAAATACTAGGGAAATTTTATACTCTGCTGAAGCCATTCCTCTCTCATATTATTTGGGTGATGAAAATGATGAAATAATGCAGTATCAACAAAAGCTGTATCAGCTTGGTTACTTGACCACCAAATCAGACGGCAAGTATGGTAATGATACAGTTGTTGCAGTTAAGCGTTTTCAAGAAAATAATGGTCTTATTGCAGACGGTTATATGGGACCCGCAACAACGGAGCTACTCATGTCAGACAAAGTAACTGAAAACGCTATCGCCATCGGTGCTAACGGAGAAGATGTTACAAAGGTGCAAACGCTTTTAAAAAAGCTCGGATATTTAAAGGGCGTAACTGGATATTTCGGTTCTGATACCCATGATGCCATACTAGACTTCCAAAAAAGCAATGGTCTTTCAGCTGATGGAAAAGTAGGTTTTCAAACCATAGATAAACTTTTAACCTCTAGCTCAAAAAAACAGACTACCAACTCCGTAGGAAGCAATTCTGGTAAAAGTAGCTCAGGGAAAAGCAGTTCTAGCAAAATCAGTTCTGTGGGAAGTCACGATAGCGAAAGTAACTCAGTGAGCACAGCTAGCCCTAGTGTAGAATTATTTATATCTGTAGCCAAGACCAAGCTTGGGGCTAGATATGTATTTGGTGCACAAGGTCCCTCTACCTTTGATTGCTCTGGATTTGTATACTGGGCATTAAATCATGCAGGGGTTAGACAGAGCTATATGACATCAGCTACATGGCATAGAAATACTAGGTTTCAAAAGATAACAGGCATGAGCAACATTAGAAGAGGTGATGTTATTTCTTATGAAGGGCACGTTGGTATAGCTCTTGGAAACAATCAGATGATTGATGCTTCCTCAAGCGAGGGACAGATTCGAATTACCAGTATTACTGGGTCTTATTGGACAAAGAATTTTGTATGTGCTTATAGGATATTCTAATTTTCTAACAATGTAATATGTTTTAGCAAAAATGTCTCAATTAACTACATGACTTCATATTACATAAAAAAATCCTCCAAATCCCTTATTACTGGGGTTTAGAGGATTTTTTTGACTACTCTCATTCAATAGTATCTGGTGATTTGGAGGTGATGTCACACAATATATATTTATAATGAATGTATTCCCTTAATGTGATTCTTTATTTTGCTTCATATATAGTAAACTTATCATCTATATTTAGTTAACCATGTCTTAGCAAAGTCAACTCCATCTTTCATTTCAAACAACTTACATTGTGCGTTACCAACCTTGCCTTTTTGTACATTATAATTTTCCTCAAACTCTTTACCCATTAATATGAAATCGTCTGAGCTGTAATCATAATCATCAAACCACTTCCAGCATCGCTCACCATTATCCAACATTGCAGCACCCATCCGTTTTATAGGCATTTTATTTATAAGTGCTTCTGCAAGATGAAAACTGGTACAAGAGTCATATCCTACTCCTAATAAAAGAACTTTTGCTTTTAAATTGTACATTTTGCCAATCGGAGAATCCATACCAAGCTGCGGAGTCAAGGGGTGATTCTCAATAATATGCATTGCAACCCTCCCATTTGCACAGAATGATACATGTGGATGATTTGACCTTATCGTGTTAGGAAATGTTCTAAATAATTCCGCAATGCGTCCCATTCCTCGTGTTGGTGCAATTTCGGGTTCATATGCTGGCATATTATCATATATTATTTGTATCCATTCTTTTGGTACAGGTGGGTTTCCCCATTCAGCAGGGTCACTCCACTCTCCACTATGAGCTGGCATAACCAGTGTTCCATCGCTTCCCACCGCCTTCATTAATACAATTATTACAGACTGTGCCGCACCGCAAACCCATCCTAAGCTTGACAAAGAAGAATGAACCAATAATATATCACTGTTATTTATGCCAAGCCTCATCAAATCTTGATATATAGTGTTAATAGTATTAGGTTCACTTGTTGTAGTGATTATTTTCTCTTCACTCATTTATTTTACTCCTTTCTAATTACTCCGTAATGCCTTTATCTTCATACATGCAATACAATAATACGCAATAATCTCTTCAAGATAGTATTATATATCCAAATATTCAGAAAATCTCAATTTTCAACATTTATCTAGCCTATCTGCATTTCAGATAAAATCTATTAAAAAAACCATGTTAGACATCCCAAAAATCTGCAGATATCTAGCATGGCTATTTATTAAACGATCTAAAACATATTCAGCTTTAAATTCACTTACATCAGCCTTACAGCCTAGTTATACTATCTCTCCCCTTACTCCCACTCAATAGTAGATGGTGGCTTGGAGGTGATATCGTACACTATTCTGTTGATGCCCTTTACTTCGTTTACAATTCTATTTGAGATTTTCTCCAATATATCAAATGGGATCCTCGCCCAGTCAGCAGTCATGAAGTCAGTAGTTGTTACTGCACGAAGTGCCAATGCGTAGTCATAGGTTCTTTCGTCGCCCATAACTCCTACACTTCTCATGTTAGTGAGTACAGTGAAGTACTGATTTATTTCTCTTCCTAAGCCAGCCGCCTTTATTTCCTCACGGAATATATAGTCAGTATCTCTCAAGGTATCTAGCTTTTCCTTGGTAAGATCACCTATTATTCTGATTGCAAGTCCAGGCCCTGGGAAGGGCTGTCTCCAAACTATATCCTCAGGCATATCCATTTTTTCTCCAGCTTTTCTAACCTCATCCTTGAATAGATTTCTCAGTGGCTCTATTATTTCTTTGAAATCAACATTGTCAGGAAGTCCGCCAACATTGTGATGGCTCTTGATTACAGCTGCATCACCTAAACCACTTTCTATAACGTCAGGGTAAATTGTTCCTTGAACCAGATAATCTACCTGTCCTATCTTCTTCGCTTCATCTTCAAATACTCTGATGAATTCCTCACCAATAATCTTTCTCTTTGTCTCTGGGTCAGATACACCAGCAAGCTTTTCCAAAAATCTATCTTCACAATTTACACGAATCAAGTTTATATCATATTGTTTTCTGAATACCTGCTCAACTTGATCTCCCTCATCCTTTCTCAGAAGACCATGGTCAACAAATATACAGGTAAGCTGTTTTCCTATTGCTTTATGAATAAGCACGGCTGCAACAGAAGAATCAACTCCGCCTGACAAACCGCATAATACCTTCTTGTCCCCAACCTTTTCTTTGATGGCTTTTATAGAGTTTTCAACAAATGATGACATTTTCCAGTCACCCATGCAGCCACAGATATTGTACAGGAAGTTTCTGAGCATTTCTTTTCCCTTTGGTGTATGCATTACCTCAGGGTGAAACTGTACTGCATACAAACTTTTGTCAACATGTTGCATTGCGACCGTTGGACAATTTGCTGACTTTGCAGTAACTGTAAAACCTTCAGGGAGGGTACTTACGTAATAAGTATGGCTCATCCAGCAGGTTGTCTTTTCATCAACCTCGTTGAATAATGGTTGTGATTTGTCAACAGATATTTCCACTTTGCCGTATTCACGCTGATTGGCAGCTTCTACACTTCCGCCTAGCATTACGCTCATCAGCTGCATTCCATAACAAATTCCAAGCACAGGTACTCCCAATTCAAAAACAGCAGGGTCACATTTTGGTGCTCCCCCATCCAATACCGAAGCAGGTCCACCAGTAAAAATGATGCCCTTTGGATTATATGACTTTATACGTTCTATTGATGCACTGTATGGTATTACTTCGCAGTATACATTCGCTTCTCTAATGCGACGTGCAATCAATTGATTATATTGTCCACCGAAATCAATTACTAAAACCAATTCATTGTTCAAGTCAAACAGCTCCTCTTTGTTATATTAATTTTATATTTTTTAGTTTAAAAGCACTATTTCATCTTAGTATTTTTATATTATATCGAATTTTGTCTCTTATGCATAGCAGGAACGCTATTTTTTTTGGATTGTAATAGACCTGAAATTTTTGCGATATGCATACTAGCTCATCCAGATACTAGTCTAAGCGAGAATGGGTTCTGGTCTATGAATTTTTGATTTCCTAACTAAATTAGCCTGCAAAAGCTGGCTTTCCTCAACTATTGTCGAGTAGGTGCACCTCGCGGTACTTACCCCTCACAGATCCGGACGTGCCCAATTAAGGCATCCGGCTCTTCACTCCGCCATTCACATAAATCTTAGCCATATATGTTTACATAGATTTTAGGTCTTCTTAT
>DATCID010000226.1:0-37878 GCA_036507975.1 Ruminiclostridium sp. | reverse complement strand
GGTTGACAGGCTCGTAATATGTGAGCTGGAAGAAGCAAATAAGAAATTTCCGTTATTTAATAGCACTCACGAGGGTTACGCAATATTAAAAGAGGAAATAGAAGAAGCTGGTGACGATCTAAAAAGAATTGAATTAAATTTAAGTCAAGTATGGGATTGTATTAAGAAAAATTCAGTGATTACTTATTTCCAAATAGACCAAATTGAAGCATACGCTAAACATTTAGCTTGTGAAGCCTTACAAGTTGCGGCAATGGCAAGAAAATACAGAGATAGTGCCGGGAGGAATACATATGAGTGATATTGACGAGATTGAGAAAGCGATTAAAGTATTAAAAGGTGCTAAATCATTTCAGACGAAACAAGCCAAAAGGGTTGAACTGTATGATATGAGTGGATATTTAAATGCAGTAGAGTGTATAGATGCCTTAACGGTGGCAATTAAAGCCCTAGAAGAAAAACAAGCCCGTGACAAGCAAGATGCATTTTTAAGCCGTGTAGGTGCCATGTGTACGCATTGTGGTGAATGTAAAGGTGGTACAAACGAATCTAGCAAAAGCAAACAGCACAGATTACGTTGTACTATAAACCAAGGAATAGACAATTGGGATTGCTACAATGATTGCACATTTTGGAATGGTTTGAAATGCAACCAATACGAAAGTGGGGTTATTAATGGACTATAAAATATATTTCAAGCAATATAAAACCAATCTATCTCTGCTAAAACTAAAACAAATAGAGGAGCAAGAGATATTGCAAGCTATCACACAGGTCGGTGAAGTCTCTATAGCCGCACAAATCATTACGGATATGCCACTGGTACACAGCGGTGAAAGCAAGGTTGAAACGGCTGTTATACGCATGGAGGATAAAAGGCTAGAGTTAAATATTATATTAATAAATTGCCAAAATGAAACGCAAGCCATCCGCAACGATATTATCCGTGTTGAAGCGTGTTTGGACGTGTTACGAGACAAAGAAAGGTTTGTGATTAAGCAATATTATGTGGACAGAGTAACAGGGTGGGTACAGGTCGCAGAAGAATATCAATGCCATTACCGAGAGTGGCGAAGCATAAAACAGCTGCAAAGCTATAGAGATAGTGCTTTGGATAAAATAGATAATTTGTTAAAATTAGCATAAGAAAAAAGCCCTACGATTTGTGGGGCTTTTAGGCTTTAGACTATTTTACCGTTTCTGAAACCAAATCTTTTGTTTATATGTTTTATTTTAAAATCTGCTTCTTCCTTCGATATACAATTTTGTGTTACTGTTTCCCATTCATCACTATCATTTATCCATTCAAAACTTATTCTACACATCTTATTTTTCCTCCTTTAATTTTTTAATGATTTCAGTAGCCGTGTCTAGTTTTACAATCAGTTTAATATAGCCCGTGCGGTCTGCGCCAAGGGTTTCGGCTTGTTGTTTTAACTGTGCTTCAAACTCTTGTTTAGCTTCAATGCTAGAATGGCTTACTCTTATTTCAGTGTAAAGACGGGGCATTATATCACCGCCCCAACTATCTCAAAATGTATTCCTTCTGTTATTAACACTGTTCCGCCGCCGTGTTGCAAACATCCTTCAAAAACCATTTTTTTACCCTCGGCGTTTACTGTTTTGTAATCGTTGGGTATTTTAGCCCATTCTTTTTTAGTTATTTTAATCATGTTTTATATTCCCCTTCGCTATTTGATATTTACATTGTACCGTACATTGTACCACTTGTCAACACGTTTCTATAAATATATTTTAATCCAATAAAAACTACGTTAAAACTGCGTAGATATTGCGTTTACAGGGTGTTTATTAGGTGATATAATGGTCTTAATAAAATATAAAATTGAAGATTTTAATTAAGTTTCGAAAAGGCTTGCCGTATTGGTTAGCCTTTTTGTTATGTTTATATAGTAGAGGTAAAATATGAAAGATGTTATAAAGTGGGTAACAACACCTAAAGGCTGCAAGCTGTGTAAGTTTAGGAGCGAGACAGGGTTTAGTTGTAAGTTAGTTGAGTGCTGTTATAAGTGTAAGAGATAAATTTAATAAAGAGGTTGGTTAGCTGCCGTAAAAGACACTTGTGCCGTGAACATAAGTGTCTTTCCTTTATATATAACTTTTCACGGAGGTAGATATGAAACATGGTAATAGTAATTTTATGGAACTATCACGGCTATTGTTTACAGAGCCGTACAATAAACTATCGCAGAACGCTAAATGGTTATTTGTTACATTAAATGAATTAGAACAAAGGTATACTGGAACAAAGGAAGAAGATTATTTCTTTAGGTCTAATGAGGATTTAAGCAAAGATAGTGGATTAAGTTTGCCAACATTAAAAAGAGCAAAGAAAGAGTTATTGCAAAGCGATCTAGTATATTCCTGGCAGATGCATTTTAATGAGGTAGACACAAACAAGAAATCTAAGCTAAAAGTAACAGCTTATCGCATATTAAAGTAGTCGGAGGTAAAGAATTGACCCTTTGTATCAAAGGTAAAGAATTGACCCTATATCAAAGGGTCAGATATTGCCCACTATATTAAGAAGTTATAAGCACACAATAAACAGGCATAAAGATTTTAAGAAGATTTAAGAGTTAGTAAATAACATAGTATTTATTTTTTCAATAAAAAAAGAGGTAGCCGTTATGAGTGATTATAAGATATTGCATCTCACAAAAGAAGAAGATTTAAAACAAAATATAGCATTATTAAAAGAAAGATGTATTCTATATAAATATGAAATAGAAAGATTTGAAAATAGAATAATAAAACTAACGGATAAGTTAAACAATATAAAGGACGGTGATTAATAATGACTTTAGGCAGACCGACATTATACAAAGAAGAGTACATTGAAAAGGTTTATAAATTGTGCTTATTAGGTGCTAAAGATACTGAAATTGCTGACTTTTTTGGTGTATCTGAATCAACTCTCAATTTATGGAAATTAGAATATCAAGATTTTTCGGAGTCCATAAAAAGAGGTAAAATAAATGCTGATGCAAATGTAGCTAGTAAATTGTACAACAGAGCTATTGGATATGAACACCCAGAGACAATCACGGCAAGCTTTCAAGGACAAATTACTGATACCATGGAAGTTACTAAGCATTATGCACCAGACCCAACAGCAGCTATATTTTGGCTAAAGAATAGACAGCCTAAACAGTGGAGAGATAAACAGGAAATTGAATCTGTTAATGTAAATACAAACATCACAACGGATCTAAACTTTCAATCTTTTATGAAAAAAGCAACCGAAGAAGAAATTGCTAAAGGCGGGCAAATGTCAACCGAAGAAATACAAAGTATTATTGATAGGGAATAATTGTTACAGAAATATTACAGTAAGTAACCGAAACATTTATTTCGTTGAGTTATGTTTGTATTAATCACTTTCAAACCTTACAACCACAACGGCTATAGGGTTTGTTTTGGTTAATGCGAAAATAATTTAATTACTTAAAATGTATAAACGTCTTAAAAATGATGTAATTTGTGTATATTATGCAGAAATGAGGGTTTAAAATGAGCTTATTGTGCAAATTATTTGGGCATAGCAAGAAAATAATAAAATCCCATGATAAGGATATGTTTGGGCTTGAATATGTATGGCAACGCAAATATTGTGCAAGATGCAGAAAACGAGTTAAGTAGGTGATACAATGGCACTAACAGCACAGTCGATGGCTCTGCAACAGCGTATAGCGGAGTATAGCAAGAAGATATTAGTTAAAAACAACTATGCAGAGTATTGCTTATATGTACATCGTGGCAGATGGTTTCTGGGCGATCACTTGAAACTAGTATGTGATAATATACAATCAATGATAGCTCACGAGACTAAGCAAAATATACTTATAATATCAATGCCACCACAACACGGTAAGAGCCAATGCGTGACAGAGACGCTACCATCATGGTACTTAGGCAAGTTCCCATCTAAACGAGTTATAGAGGTATCATACGGCGATGATTTAGCACAGAGGTTTGGCAGACGGAATAAAGAGAAGGTATTAGAGTTTGGCAAACAGATATTTGACATTGAGTTATCAAAGCAATCAGATACAGACTTTGAGATTAAAGGTCACAAAGGTAGTATGATTAGTAAGGGCATAATGGCAGGCTTAACAGGTAATCCAGGAGACTTGATTATAATAGATGATCCGATTAAAAATCGTCAAGAAGCAGAGAGCCAAACATATAGAGACCGTATATGGGAAGAGTTCTTAAACTCAATAAATACTAGACTATCAGCAGATGGCATTATCATCTTAATAATGACTAGATGGCACGAAGATGATTTAGCAGGTAGACTATTAGATGCGAAGAACGGTTTCAAACATAAGTGCTTAGAGATAAACATACCACTCGAAGCAGAGAAAGACGATATACTAGGCCGTAATATAGGCGATGCTTTGTTCCCTCAAATAGGTAAGGATAACGTATGGCTCAAAGACTTCAAGAGTTCATATGCAAGTACAGAGGGCAGTAGGTCGTGGAACGCTTTAATGCAAGGTAGACCAACAGCAGAGCAAGGTAACATGATTAAACGGTCATGGTTTAAATACTACACATTGAAACCTGAAAGATTTGACCAAGAGATACAATCATGGGATTGCACTTTTAAAGATAGCGATGGTTCAGACTTTGTTGTTGGCACAGTATGGGGCAGAGTAGGTGCAGATAAGTACCTATTAGACATTGTAAGGGAACGAATGGACTTACCTACTACTATTAGGTCGATAGAACAAATATCAGCTAAATACCCTAATTCATGGCTTAAGCTAGTAGAAGATAAGGCAAACGGTTCAGCCGTTATACAAATGCTACAACACAAGATACCAGGCATGGTTGGTATTAACCCAATGGGTTCAAAGATAGCTAGAGTTCAAGCCATATTACCACATATAGAAGCTGGTAATGTATACCTTCCATCAGATGCTAACTGGGTTAATGACTTTGTAGATGAATGCTCGTCCTTCCCTAACGGTAAACATGACGATCAAGTAGACAGTATGTCACAAGCATTAGTAAGACTTATAAGTGACTATAGCACTCTTATAACACCACTTAAAAAGAAAACTAACTGGATGTTTGAAACACCAGAAGAAAAAGGAGACTTAGACATATGGTAGGTCAAGAATATATTAAAGTGTTGGTAATGAATGGGCCTGGTGAACTAGAGCCTTACACTGAAAGACTTATGACCAAAGAAGAGTTTCTTAAAAGAGAAAAGGAGATGTTAAGTATATGGTAGACAAATATAAAAAAATGGTTGTCTTGTCGGCTTTGTTAAAAGATGCTATTGATTACGGCAATATGCCACTAGTAAAACAATGGTTAGCAGAATTAACGGTATTGGCGGATGCAAAAGGGGGAACGTTTTGAACACAATCATAATCACATTAAGTCTATTAGCTGCTTTCATAAGCGGCTTTTTTTGTGCCGTAAAAGCAATCCATTTAGGACTTAGGTGGAATATACAAGTAACTAACAAACAGGAGCCTGAACTTAAAAGTCCCATCTCACAGGTAGTTGAATCAGCACAACAAAGCAAAGTAGATAAAGCTAATAAATACAGCAAAGAACAGCTAGAAGAATATTCCCCTTTTTATGAGGAGGTTTAAATGGCAATTAAAACAGACCCAGCAAGCGTTTGGAAAGAGTTTGACGATGATAAAGCATACAAGGTAAGCAAAGGCTTTTATAAGACATGGAAAGAGTGCGTAGACTTCAAAGAGGGTAGACACTGGAAAGCACCAACGGCTAAAACTAAGTGTATGCCTAGAATCGTTATCAATCAATGTGGCTTCACTATTAGAAATAAGAAAAGCAATATACTATCCCAAACCTTAAAGCTTGTGTATTCTCCTGCAGAAGTTCCAGATGGTGGTGATTCATCAGAGTTAATAATAGCATCGGAAGATTATACAGATGCAGCAGCAAGCGTATGGGAGGACTTAGACCAAGACTCGTTAAACGAGTGTGCTGTTGATAGTACCTTAACAAAAGGAACTGGTATATTCCATTACTATTGGGATAACTCATATAAAGGTGGTCAATTCACTAATTACATAGGTAGAATCAAGGGACAGACAATAAAGCCTACTGATATATGTTTTGGTAATCCTACCTTGAAACCTTATCAGACACAAGACCAGCCTTTTATTATTATTCGTAATTCCGATAGAGATGTTGATGAACTAAAAGAACGGTCAAAAAAGAACGGTGAAAATTGGCAAATGATAGTTCCAGACGAACAGAAAACAGGAACAGACATTGATAACGAAACGGCTAAAAATGCCAATACTACCACTAGCTACACAAAGTATTACAGAAAAGATGGACAAATTTACTGGACAGAAATTACAGCAACGTCAGTAGTCCAAAAGCCGAGAACACTATCTCCTACACAAGAGACGGCAGAAACAGTTAAACCCTTTACGATATATCCCGTTGAGGTTTTAGTATTTGATGAAATTGACGATTGCGTTTATGGTCGTTCTGCTATTCAAGACATAATTACTATAAATAAAGCTATCAATTGGATTTATGGAATGATTATGTTGGGGGTGCAGGGCAACGCATGGCCCAAGATATTAGCTAAGATGGGCGCATTGCTTCAAGCTGTAACTAATGAACCTGGTGAAATAATCACAGACCATTATCAACCTGGTGGCGTTGACGGAATTAAGTATATGCAGCCGCCAAACTTTTCAAATGCTCCACCTGCACTAGCTGAAAAGCTGTATGACTTAAGCAGACAAACCACAGGCACAACAGAGGTTAACACAGGTGAAGTTATCGGGGCTAACATGGCGGCATCAGCAATTATAGCCTTGCAAAATCAAGCACAAAAGCCTAATCAAGCCGATCAAAATAGATTATTTCGTTCTGATAAAAATATAGGGCGTATATTAGAAGAGTTCTTCAAGATTTATTACAATACGCCTAGACCTATTGCAAGCAAAGATGCAGAAGATAAAGATATTACCAAGAAGTTTCTAGGTACAGCACATAAAGACAAATCCTTTAACTTAAAAATAGACGTAAGCCCAACCACAACTATGACAGAACCGTTGACGATGGCTATTTTGAAGGAAATGGCTGATAGAACGTGGATAGATAAGTACCAGTTTACTAAATATTCACCATCTAACGCAATGCCTAGCGGGATGAAGCATGACTTTGAAGTTGAACAAGAGAAGATGATGAAACAGCAAGCAGCACAGGCGGCAGCTATTGATTCAGCCAAAGCAAGTTTAACACCAGTGGAGCAAGCCGAACTCGGTGCTAATCCGCAATTAATGGAACAAGCAATGGCTAGTACAGGTATGGGAGGTGGTCAAAATCCAATGTCCTTATAACCGTAAGCAAGAAAACTGTGTAAAACAGTATAAAAATGATTTGATTAATGAAGAAACTGGGATAATCAAAGGTTACACAGAGGGCTATGTTGTTGAGTTTAAACTTATGGATTGCCCAAAAGAAGAATGCGGCGCATGGCACAATGGAAAATGTAACTACAATCAGGGGGTGAATATGTAAATGCCTAAATATTCAAATGAACGCTTAAGTAAAATGTTTGAAGAAGATGTTTCAGAAGCTATAAATTCCTTATATATAAAGCTTATTTCTCTATTTAAATATGAAACTGGACTATCAGCAGAAGAATATGAGGAATTTGCTACATATTGGAATGCAAAGGTAGAGAGAGAAAACGTAGAACTGGAGGTGAAGGTGTAATGAACTGTTCAAAATGTTCAAACCCCTTAAAGCAGATTGCAGGTGGTATAAACCTAGAACGTGGCGTAAATGTCATGGTTTTAGGGTGCCTTAATAGAGATTGCGAGTTTAAAATGGTCGAAATAAGCAGAGAAGAAACACCTATAAATTCATTTGAGGGATAGGATGGTGGTCTAATTCTAGTTAAATATATTAAGCTCACAAAGGCGATTTTGGGCACTAATTATGATTGAAACCGTTGATATATAAGGGTTTAATACTAAGCTCATAACAATTACCAAGACACTTTTAACGAGTGTCTTTTTTGATGCAATAAGGTTGCTAGACCTACTTAACTAAGCGGGGTTTGCCAGTACCCTTGAAAGGTGAAAACCACTGGTAAAACGAGCTGCAAATAAGTGGAATGTCGCTCACCACTAAGAATAGGAGAAACAACCATGATAGATAACATTTTGGCTGCTAATTCGGATAATTCCGAGGAAATCGCCACTCCAATGAAAATAAACCTTCAATTATTTGCGGAAGGTGACCCTACTCCAAGTGCTGACCCTATAGAGGGCGACCCACTACCCAACGTAGACCCAGCACCGAGTAGCGACCCGATACCAAACACTGACCCTGTACCAGATGTAAGCACTACAAAGGCTTTCAGTGACAGGTTGAAGGAATCTACAACTAAAGCAGAAGATGCGGTTTATTCAAAGCTTTTTGGAACTGAACATGGAATCCATACGAAAGCCGCTTATGATGCAGCAATAGCAAAACAGCAAGAAGAAGCAGATAACGCTAAATTCCAAGAAACAAATGGTTTTGACCCTAATAGTGTTAAACCCTTATTTGAGGAATGGAAGAAATCAGACCCTGACTTTCAAGAATTGAGCACGATACGGCAAGAAAAGAACATTGCTACTGCTTTGTCAGAACTAAACAACGAATTGAAAGATTGTGGAATTGACCTTAACATTAAAGATTTTTCAGATACCGAGGTTGCAAAACTTCCCAATGTTGACAAGGTTGTTAAATACGTTCAAAGCGGAAAAACCTTTGCAGAAGCCGTATTTCTTGCTAATAAAAAGGAATTTATTGCAAAGCAAGCAGAGATGGCACAGCAAGACACGATTAAAAAAATAGCGGCTAATGGACTTAGTTCTCCTGGTTCATTAAGTGGTGGTGGCGATAGTGATTCTAAAACTATCTATTCCATGTCCAAGGCTGATTTTGCAGAAATGCAGACACAAGTCTTGAGAGGAGAGAGGAAAAAATTATAATAAAGGATATGGTGAAAATATATGCCAGCTAAACTACAAACCTATACAACTCCAAGTGATGGCACTAATAACAGATTGACAGCAGAAAACGCAGAGTTTTATCAGAGAACGCTACTTGAAAGACTGCAAGATTCTTTGTTCTTCATGAAGTATGGTAAGAAAACACCTATACCAAAGCACGCAGGAGCAACAACTTCATGGAGAAGGTTGCAAATGCCAGCAGTAACAACTACAGCTATTGTCGAAGGTGTAACACCGAACGGAATTGATTTAACTATTGACAAAGTGTCTGCAACAGTCCAGCAGTTCGGCACATACACTAAGTTGACAGATTTTATCGACCTTGTTGGGCTTGATCCTTTGCTTACAGAAGTCTCACAGCTTTTTGGCGAGCACGCTGGAATGACAATGGATATTATTGTAAGAGATATTATCGTAGCAGGAACTAACGGACAGTTTGCAGGAGCAAAAGCTTCGAGAGCGTTACTTGTAGCAGGAGATAAAATATCAGCAGCAGAAATTCAAAAAGCCAGAGCAACAATGGTTAAAAACAACGTTAAAAAAATCAAACTTCCTAATGGCAGTATGGGATATTTAGCATTTGTTCATCCTGATACAGTAACACAGATATTCAACCTTCAAGAATGGAAAGACCAGAACACTTATGTCGATGTAAAGAACAGGGAAGAAGGAATTGTAGGTCAGATGTATGGTATTTACTTCATGGAAGCAACAACCGCACCAGTATTCGTTAACGGTGGCGTAGGTGGAAACCTTGCAGGAAAATCCATAATCATAATTGGTGATTCGGCTTTTGGAATCCCAGATGTTGCAGGTTCAAGCAAACCTGAAATACTCGTTTATACCGAGGGCAATACAGAGAATCCATTAGCTTTATATTCAACAGTTGCTTGGAAAAGCACCTTTACGGCAGCTATTTTACAACCTCTCGCTATAATTAGGCTCGAAGTTTTAGACGTGTAAAATGGTAACAAATATTAAAGGGAGGGCAAACGCCTTCCCTTATTTTAAGGAGGAATTACAATGGACGTAACAAAACAAACAAAAAAATGGGGAAAACTAACAGTAGAAGCAAACAATTTAACATTCGTAGGTGAAGAAATGGTTCCCTTGATGATACCACTAGATAAGCAAAATCCCGCAAAAGAAAAATTCCTATGCATAAATGGAAATCAGATTATATTAGGTGTAGGTAAACAACTTAGCGTGCCTCAATCCGTAGCTGATAACTGGAATAATTCGTATATCGGGACAATTGAAGCAGAAGAGAAAATGTCACAAGAAATTGAAATTAAATCGTAACCTTCACGTGGAGGTGAAATATGAAAACTAAAGGATATTGTCTTGCAATCTTCCTTCGCTTGCTCGATGAAGCAACCAGAAAAGGAATAAGTATACCTGAAAGTAAGAATGCAGACTACAAAGATAAATTTAATTACTTCCTAAATGAAGCTTCAACCTATGTGGCACAACTTGTTAAAATACCAGCCGTATTCACAGTAACACAGAACTCAATTAAAAGCCAATTAGGGCTATTCAGCGGGTTTGATGTACAACAGTATTTACCTGGGGATAACAAAATTTATACCCAAACTGGTACAAAATCCCTTTACTTTGAAATGGATAACATAGGCGCGGTTACAATAGCCATCAATGGTATAGTAACCAAAACCATAAACAATACCATTAAGCGTGTTTTTACACCCTACAAATTCAACACAGGGGCAACAAGTACAGATATAGTAACGGTTACCTTCACGGGATTATATCCTTATAATATCCGCAATGTAGCTTTATACGCTTATGCATTTCCGACCGATGAAGATGTTCAAGTTTATTCGCCGTTTGTTGCTTATGATATGCCATCGGACTTTTTGGAGTTTGACACGGTGATTATTAAATCAGACCCAAGAATTTACGAAGCCTATATTTCTTTTAAATGGGAAAACAACAAAAAAGTAATTCTAAACCATTATGATGTTGGTAGTTTTGATATTCATTACTACAGATACCCAAAAGTTATATTGCCAACAGATGTGGATACAACGCTTTTAGACCTTGAAGATAAAGCAATCGACCTAGTAGTATTGCAAGCCGGAATAATGGCTACAACGGCAGACAATCAAGCTTTATCGGCATGGTTGAGGTCTTTGTTTGGTGAGAAAGTACAGAACATAACGAATTCAAATTCAGTAACAGAAACCAGTATACAAACCGTGTTCAGCATGGGATAGGAGGTTAAGAATTGGCATACAAAACAACTAAATTTAATATTCAAGCCCAACCACAGCCAAAATTCTGGCCATCTTCGCCTTCTTTGCTAAATGGCGGTGTCAACTATACTGAAAAAGAGTATAAATTGGCTGAAAATCAATCTCCAAATATTTTAAACATGACCTTCATAAACGGAGAATTAGGGATTCGCGCTGGGCAGGAACACCTAAACGCCGCCGAGGTAGTAGAACCAATATGTTACGGCTCATACAAATATAAATTCATGGGCAATTTTGTTAAACATTGTGGAACTCAACTATATAAACAAGATGCAATCACGGGCGTTTCGACCTCTATTTTTAGTGGTTTAAATGCAAGTGAATCAAAAATCTTTAAATTTAACGGCAAGCTGTATTTAAAGCAGACAGGTAAATATATTGTATGGGATGGAACAACAGCAACCGCAGTAATTCCATATATTCCAACCGTAATAATTAACCGAACTCCTACAGGCGGCGGCGATACGAACGAGAATTACAACCGACTAGGCGCAGGGCTTACAAATAAGTTTCATGGCAACAATGTAGCAACCGTCTTCACTTTAACAGATGTTAACCTCGATGCAACCGTAATAATCTGTACAATTGGCGGTGTGGTTAAAACAGAGGGAACACATTTCAGCGTTAACAGAACAACTGGGCTTGTGACATTCTCTACAGCACCTGCAATCGGAATAAATAATGTTATTTTAACGCTTTTCAAAACCGTTCAAACAGATATTGATGCAATTCTAAATTGCCTTGCCGCCATTGCTTTTGGTGGGCAGAATGACAACAGATTATTTGTAGGGAATAACGGGTCCGGATATTTCTACTGGACTGGGATAACAACGGCTGGAATTGACCCAACATATTTTGCTTACAACAATTATAATATCATCGGATTAACTGATGAAAATATAACAGGATTCGGAAAACATTATGATACTTTATGTATTTTAAAGGAACGTGAGATATATGGTGAGACTTATTCCTTTGACGGAACAAAAGGTGTGTTTAATACTTTTGCAATCAGTTCTGAAATAGGCTGTGACTGTCCTAATACAATTCAGAGTATAAACAACAACCTTACGTTCTTGAACTCTCGTAATGGCGCATATGTCCTAGTAGGAACAGCAGTAAATAGTCAAAGGAATGTATTCCCAATTAGTAGAAATATTAACCCTAGGTTATTAGCAGAAACAAATCTAAAGTCTGCTAGTAGTATTGATTTCAACGGAAAATATTGGCTGTGCGTTAATGATAAGGTTTATTTGTGGGATTATTTTCTATCACCTTATTCAGACACAGGCAATCCCGAGGAATCAGCAAAACGGCTTTCGTGGTGGTACTTTGATTCCATTAATGCCGCTAGTTGGCTAGTCGACGATACTTTGATGTATTGCGATAGAGCAACAGGCTTGACGGTTCAGTTTCACAATGACTTCCATGATTTTGGTGGTTTGATAAGTGCCTTATATAGATATCCGCTAAGATTAATTGGCGGCGGCATATATGAGTTCGACCTTTTAACAGGCTATGTTATGGTGCGTGGAGACACGAGGTCAACGTTCAAAGTTGTTTATTTTACATCAGATGATATTTTTGGTGATTCAGCTACAGAGAGGATTGAAGTCGGTTCATTTTCGTGGTCTGATTTTTCGTGGTCAAGTTTTACTTACGGAGTTATGGGCCCATTATTCAACTGGGAACTTTCACCTTACGAAAAAGGAATCCGTTATTTTGGTTGTGAGTTTACGAATGAGGTTATTGGAACAGATATGAATATTAGCGGTGTTCAATGGAGATATAAGATTGGAAAGTTGATACGGTAAAGGAGGAACACATGGCAACTAGACTAAAAAAACTAACAGATGCAGTATATAGCCCGACTTTTGCAACGAGCGAGGCGGCAATCAGAACACAATTAGACGGTGCAATTCAAGAAATACATGATTTTAGCGAAGTAGCAGATACAGCACAAGACCTTGTAATTGCAGGAATAAATATAGCCACAGGTGGTGCAGTTGAAATGGCTAACGATGCTATAACAGAAGCTAATGCCGCAGTAACAACCGCTAATGTAGCAGACAGTAAAGCTACAAGTGCAGTAAGCACGGCTTCAACAGCTTCAACTAATGCCACTAATGCGGTTAGTACAGCCGATAACGCACTAGATATAGCCGTTACAGCTGGTGGTATAGCAGTAGACGTGCAGACAGATTATAACCTAATTAAACCACAGCTAGAACAAGCAGTGGCAGACGTAGCAGGAAAAGCAAGCGTTGCTTATGTGGATGGTATAGCGGTAGACTTTACAATGGGTGCAGTTCCAAATAATTCAATAGCGGTTGAAAAGCTTAATTTTGATGTGGCAACACAAGTTGAATTAGACGTAGCTAGTGAAGATTTTGAAGCGCATTTGTTAGAAAATGCGTCGCAACTTGGTGATTTAACAACTCTTAGTACAACCTCAAAAGTTGTAACAGGGGCAATAAATGAACTTTTTACAAATGCCAGTAGTGGAAAGGTATTAATTAAAACCGCTATTACTGGCAAGGGTGGAACGGTTAATGATGCAAATAGTGACGGAATTTACACATACCAAGAATTAGCGGACGGAATTAATGCTATCTCAACTTCTGCACCACATAGTTCGCAAACTTATGCTACTCCTGGAACTTATAATTTTACAGTTCCAGATGGTGTAACACAAATCACTACTTTTATTACTGGTGGCGGTGGCGGTGGCGGTGGCGGTGGTACAGTTGGTGGTGGCGGTGGCGGTGGCGGTGGTAGTTATATAATTAGTTTCTCCGTAACTACTGGTCAAGTAATTTCAGCCGTCGTTGGTACTGGTGGTTCTGGTGGAGTTGGTGGAGTTGGTGGTGCTGGGAATACTTCATCTTTTTCTAGTTATAGTGGTTCTGGTGGCAGTGGTGGTGGTTATGGTGGTTCTGGTGGAGTTGGTGGAGTTGGTGGTGCTGGTGGTGGCTATGGTGGTACTGGTGGCCATGGTGGTACTGGTATAGGTGGTGGTACTGGTATAGGCGGTGGTACTAGCGGAGCAGGTAAGGGTGGTAATGGCGGCCCAAATGCTGGTAATGCTGGTATAGCTGGTACTGCTGGTAGAGTTGTTATTGTATGGTAAATATAAGGAGGTTCTAAAATGATTATAGTAGGTACAACAATTTCAGAAACAAAAATAAAGATTGATGGGTGTTTTGTTGATGGTTCTCAATCGGTAAATATTACAGCAACAACACCGCCTAACCCTATACCAAGTCAAGTTGGTAAAAATAATGTGCTGTTCTTGAATCCAGTGACAGGCGAATTATTTTGGGGTTATGAAGATAGACCACTAACAGAAACAGAAATATTGCAAGCAGACCAAACATTACAATTAACAAGGCTTAGCCAAATAGAAACAGATAATTTAGATTTTCAAAATTATGTATTAGAAACTTTAGGAGGTATGTAATTATGATAGGATTTTATCAGTGGAGAGTGGGCGGGTTTACAAGAACAATATACCTAGATGGCACTAAGACCTTTGAAATAGCAATAGCAGAGAGCCCATTATATGAACAGGCTATAATGGTATATGCTTCGACAGGATTTACTTATGGACAAATAGATAATGCATTGGCAAAAGATTATATAAGTCAAGAGCATTATGATGTAACTATTGAGCTCAAATTGCTAATAGAACCTAGACCGTTAATGGCAGAAGAGCCGACAGTCTAGGTCACATAAGGATAAAAGTACGTCACAGAGGGCTATTAATTTAGTTCTCTTTTTATTTTAACAAAAAAGGGGATGATTTAATGGCTCAAGTATGGGAAAGTGCGGAAGTTAAAAAACAAGGTGACTTGTGGAATGCCGCAAAGTTAAAAGGTGATAAAGCCGCAATGTCTCTAGCGAACACTACAGCCAATCAGTTAAGGAACGCAATAGGTTATCAGTCAAACACAAGCGGATTAAATCAAACGGCTAAAACAGGCTACGCAGCCGATAGTACGAACACAAAGTTTACACCTACACCAGTAATTGCACCACCTAAAATAGATAACAGCGGTTTAATTGAATCGCAATACGGTAGCTTAATATCCGCTTTAAAGTCTCAAATAGCACAAAACGTTAATAACAAAAATACCGAGATAAGCGGTTTAGGTGCTAAATATCAACCACAGAAAAATACTAGTGAAGTCGGCAGAGGGAATGAACTTAGAACAGCACTAGAAATATCTGCTAATAATGGTGACCGTGGTGGAATTGGTAGGCAGCAAGCACTTGAAACTACCAGTAACGCAGATAAAAGAATAAACGATATTGGTTTACAGCAGACAAGTGATGAAACAAACTTAAGAAATGATATTTCAAATCTCTTGTTAGAAGGAAATGTTCAAGAAGCACAATTTACAGCGGCTAAATTAAAAGACTTGATAGCAAATAATCAGTATGTCGATACTACCAATTACAACCGTGGTCAAGACACATTTAACAACGGTATAGCAACTAGCACACTAGCGAATAATACAGCTTCAACTAATGCAAGCGTGAAGAATTCAGAAGCCAATACGGCAGGACAGCTATTGCAGAATAAAGAAATGTCAGACCCTAATAGCGTAACAAATCAGATGGCTAAATTGGGATTGAATACGGCTAGATTTAACTATTCGCAGTTATCGGTTGAAGCTAAACAAAAGGCTGATATGGTGCTTAATGATTTAGCAAACGGTAGAATGTCAAGAGCAAGCGCACAATCAAGTATAGACCACGCAGGAGATTCTTATGCCGCTAATATGGCACAGTTAGCGTGGCAAAAGAGCAGCGAGAATCCCGATAATGCACCAAAGATTGAAAAACCAGTAGCTTACAACTACAAAACTGATGCTGGGTTTGCGGATGATATGCAAACAGCTACAAATGGCGGTACAACGTCTGTTAGTCAATTAAAAGCTAATGCATCGGTGTTTATACAGAAATATACTATTGACGGCTACAATGCACTATTAAAAGCGGCACAGGGGGAATAACTTATGGCTGGATTATTTGAACAACTAAATTCAAAAGATAATAAAAAACCAGCTAAAAGTGGTGGGCTATTTGCGCAGTTAAACAAGGCTGAAAGTTCAAATAAGTTAACAACCTTTAAAGAAAAGCAACTAGAACAAAGAACACCAACTATTACTGCTAAATTGCCAGTACAAAAATCTCCAATAATGAACTTTATGGAGAAACCTTTACCAAAACCACAGCCTTCCGAAAAGATTTTATCCAACAATCGGTATTATGCTGATAATGGTGTAGATAAAGCGGCTCTTGCTAAAAACAAAGCCGCCGTTGCTAAAATACCTATAGTTGGAAAGCTTATAAATGGTGCAGTAGATTTGCAAGGCAAGTTCTTTGATTCTTCCGTTGGCAGATTTATTGACAGAACAAGTGCATCTATAAAAGAAGGATTAACGGGCAATAAACTGGATAAACCAGCAACTGGAAACAATGTAGTCGATACCATAGCCGATGTTGGAGGTAACATATTTAGTTATTTTGCCCCTATCGGTGGTGGTTCAGGAGCAGAAAGAAATATGATATCTGCGACTGATAAGGCTATTGCAATGGCTGGAAAGTCTAAGACAGCACAAAGCTTATTAAAGTTTGCAGAGGGTAAGTTAGGTAAGGCGGCTACTAATATTGGTTCGAAAACGTTGAAAGGTGCAGCGGAAGGACTTGGAGCAACAACGCAAGAAGTCTGGACAAAACCCATGAGTTATGAGGATAAAAAGAATAGTCTCTTGATGAATGTTGGTGGTGGTGCTGGACTTGGCTTGTTAGGCGCCGGTATAGGCAAAATAGCATCTAAACTTAAATCAAATAAGATATTAGGTGAGATTAAACCAACTATTAAGCCTTTAAATGACCTTCCAACCGTCAAACCACAACCTAATGTAATTACACCAACTATAGGTAAAGAAGTATCCTTAATGGCTAATATTAAGCCACAGCAACAAATCAAATATACTACTTTGCGTGCACCTAATAAAGCGGTTCCGATTGAGAATGTTGTTAATAAAGTTAGCACGTTAAGAGACAAAAAACCTGATATTTATTATCACGGTACTAACCAAACATTTGACGGTTTTGATTCAAGTAAAATTGGAAGTTACACAGGGAATGACGGTCTATATGGTAGGGGAACGTACTTAACTAAAAATCCAGTTGTGGCTAAATCTTTCGGTAAAAACTTAATTAGTGCGAATGTCGAATTAAAAAATCCATACAAGCTGAACAGTAAAACTTCTCTTGATGAGATAGCAAACCTTGCAGAAAGTAAAGTTATTAAAACTGGTGACCAAGATAGAGATTTAGCAAACATTATTTCGCAAAACCCAGCTAAGTTCACCGAGAATTTAGAAAAAATGGGCTACGATGGCGTAGAGTTGAATGGTGGTGTTGAAACAGTTGTTTTCGATACAACAAAAATCAAGAAATTAGATACGAAAAGCAACTTATCTCTTGATGATGTTTTTAAACTTCCTGATTCGAGGTTTAAGAAGAATGAATTTACCCCATCCACTACATTACAAAAAGGCTTAATCCCTCAAAAAGGCTCAAAACAAATCGGTGAAGCACAAACAAAGCTTATTACTTCGAAGTTAAAACCCATCGAAAAGCCTGTTATTAAAAGCACGTTAAAAAATGGACAGCTTAAAAGTCAGTTTGTGCAAACCGTTGCAGCTTCAAAAAACACAGTACCACAAGTAGCAGAAGGATTAAAAAACCTTGACTTAGGCTATGATGTTGCTACCAATGCTAAGTCATTAGAACAGGCTAACGCTAGAATAGCAACTGATACGGAATCAGCCGTTAGGTTTGTATTAGATAATAAAGCACCATCAGCAGAGCACACAACAACCGCAATCCAACTTATAAACAAGTTCCAAAAGGAAGGTAATTACGAAAGGGCAGTTGATATTGCTAGTGATATTTCTAGTAAACTTACTAAAAACGGTCAAGCTATTCAAGCAGCTTCGATTTATGACAGATTAAGCCCTGAAGGTATATTGCTTTATGCACAGCGAAAAGTTAACAAGCTAAATGATGAACGGTGGTTTAAAGGATTAACAAAAGAACAGAAAATAGACCCTAATCTAGCCAAACAATTACAAGAGCTATCCCAAAATATGAAGGGATTAACAGGCGATGCAAAGATTGAAGCTAGTCAAGAATTGCAACAAGCTTTACAGGCATTAGGTAAATCTACTTTAGGTCGCAAGGTTGAATCAGCACAGACCATTAGTCAGCTTTTAAATCCTAAGACATTAATTAGAAATACAATCGGAAATGAATTATTCTATAGACTTGAAAGGCTCAACAAGTACGTTGCTACACCTATTGATGTTGCTAGGTCGGTAATCACTGGTACAGAAAGAACGGTTACCTTTAAAAAAGCTGGACAAGGTGGATATTGGAATGGATTCTTCAAAGGCGCTAAGGCTGGATGGAAAGGTGTTAATCCTGGAGGACTTCAAACTCAATTTGATTTAACGGCACCAGCTTTTAGGGGTAAATGGAATCCATTAACTTACATGGAAAAAACTCTAGGCGCCACGCTGAAAGGGTTTGATTATGCCGCTTATACTAGGGCTGTGAATCAGACCATCGGTGAAATGGCGGAACTTAAAGCTATTAACTTAGGGCTGAAAGGTAATAAATTAGCCGTTGCAGAATTTGTTAAGAACACCGAGAAAAATATACTAGATATTGCAGACCAATATGGCAAATACGTTACGTTCCAAGATGATAACGTATTATCCAAAGGATTATCCGCTGTAAAACGTGGCTTGAATGTTGGTAAGGATTTCGGCGCAGGCTCATTGATTATCAAATATCCTAAGACCCCCGGCGCATTGATAATGCGTGGTTTAGATTATTCCCCAGCTGGATTCCTTAAATCGGCTTATGAAGTAGCCAAACCATTATTTAAAGGCGGTAAAATCGACACGCAAGCGGCTACAATGGCATTGTCTAGGGCAATCACTGGAACACTGGGATTTACAGGGCTGGGCTACTATCTGGCAGACAATGGAGTAATAACAGGGCGTACCGATAAAGATAGTGATGTTAGAGAACTACAAAAGCAAACAGGCGCAGGAAGTTATAAGGTTAATCTAAGCGCATTGCAAAGATGGGCATTAGGCGGATTCCATGCTACAGATTTACAGCTTAAAGATGATGATTTACTGTACAGCTATGACTGGATGGCTCCGATTGCAATGGCTGTAAGTTTTGGTGCGAACATTAACACAAACTTAAAGGAAAGCGAGGGCGCATTTGATAATTTAGGCGCTACGGTTGCATCTAGCTTAGAGGGAGCGTTGGGAACAATAGCCGAGCAACCAGTGTTACAAGGGTTAACAAGACAGTTCCAAGGTTATGACTTAGGACAAAATATTACTCAAACTTTAAAGGGTATACCTTCAAGCTTTACACCAACCGTATTAAATCAAATTAGACAGCTTAAATACAACACCGGGCGGTCAACTTACAATCCCGATCCTTTAAAGGAATCTTTAAACATGGCACAAGTAAAAATCCCTGGAAAGTCTAGCCAGCTACCAACTAATTATGATACTTTGGGTAAACAGAAAGAAAACTATCAAAATAACAGTAACAATATATTTAATGTTTTCCTTAATCCTGGCTTTGTTTCAAGAAACAACCCTTCACCTGTTCAAAAGGAAATATTAAGGCTATACGAAAAAACAGGATATAAAACACATTTTCCTAGAGTTATTAGCAGCAAATTGACATACAGTATTAAAGGTGAATCGAATTCATATACATTTACACAAGAAGAAAAACCACAATATCAGAAAGCAGTTGGCGAATTAGTGCAGAGTGGAATAACAAAATTAATGTTTAACCCAAATTATAAATTATATACTGATTCCGAAAAGGTAAAAAAGGTATATAATGTATTAAACGATGCATCAGAGAAAGCTAAAAATGATTTTCTTAAAAGAAAGGGGTTAAAGTAATGTGGAGTAAAATAAATTCATACTTCAAACTACCAATTATATCTTTAATAACCGTTATGTTATTTTTTGTTTTCATGTTGGAATGGCGAAATTTGGCTTATATTGTTGGTGTATGGGTAGCCTTGTGGGTATATGGGATAGTTGTGCTACAAGCTATGGGGCTAGACTTAGATAAGATAGAATAACTTAATTTAATCAAAAGAGCCATCCAAGAGTTCAAACCTCCGGATGGCTTTTTACATTCCCCGATTATTGGTGCAATCGAGGAATTTGTATATTATACCGCACCCAATACAAACTTGTAAATGGGAGATAAATGGAAAACGATATGTGGACAATTGAAACGTATGCCATACATGAGGGGGCAATGCGGGAAGCCGAGGCCAAACTTCAAGATGTGAAAATTCAGCATCTTGGAGAGATAATTGCGTTAAATGATAGGCGGTACACAGAGGGCAACGAGTTGCGTGCTATGGCTTTAAAAATCAAAGAAACAGCGGATGCTAATGCTTTGGAACTTGCCAGCGAATCACAAACGTATAAAGAAGCACGAAACGATGCCACGAGGGAACAGAACCTCAAAGAAACTGGTGTTTATGCGACTCGTGACGATTTGGCAGAAGTGGTTAAAGGTATGGAAAAAGCATTGAAGCCATTAGTTGATTTTGTAAGTTCACAACAAGGGGTAACAAGAGGTGGACAGTTAACAATGAAAAACCTATATGCGGCTATAGGCGCAACAGGCGCAATCATTGGTATTATAGTTGTTTTATTTAATGTTCTAGCAAAATAATAACAAGAATTGGAGCAGTGGTATGTATAAAATTTACTTATCACCAAGCACACAAGATAAAAATATTGGTGCGAATAATTACGGTACGGAAGAAAATCGTATGAATCAGATTACGGATATTCTTCAAGCTATTCTGATAAAACGTGGTTATGAAGTATTTAGAAATAAGCCTACTATGACATTGAAAGAAGCCGTTACAGACAGTAATATAAGTAAAGTAGACTTACACTTAGCAATACATAGCAATGCTATGGGTGGTGGTTCAAACGGGAAAGCACGAGGCTGTATGGTGTTTTGTCATAGACTTCAAGGCGTTGGATACGAGTTTGCAAAAAGGTTATACATTGAACTCTCAAAAATAACGCCATCAAGTGATCGAGGTATTGTAAAAGGCGAAGATTACTACGGGGAAGGCAAACATCTTTATGAAACAGCTTATACTACAGCACCAGCGGCATTGGTAGAAATCGCATTTCACGATAACAAGGACGATGCAGCATGGATTATCGGCAACACGACTTTAATTGCTGAATCATTGGCAAAAGCGATATATTCAGTATTACCGATTCCGGAAATAGTATCAGAGTTAGAACAAGCATTAAAGATTATTACAGGGAAAATTGACACGCCATATGAATATTGGCTAAAGCAGAGCATTCCTGCAAATTTACAGGCATTATTAATTAAAATTTCTAAATATATAAAGGAGGTCTCGAAATGACACAATCAAGATGGAAGAGCCCTGTATTTTGGGGAGCAGTAGTGGCACAGATAATCTCGATAGGACAGTTTACAGGGATATGGAACAAATACGGTATAGACACAGGCATGGTTGGTGACGTTGGGGCAGGAGTTTTACAGTTAGCCGTATTAGTTGGTTTGCTGAATAATCCAACTAACCCAAACGGTCTATAGGACAATAATAAAATGGTTTAGAATGTTACTTGACAAATTTGAGTGTTTTTCTCCATTTGTTTAACATTATACTTTCGTGCATGAAAAAGCCCTTCACTTTAAACAGTGGAGGGCTTTTGTTTATTCTTTTTCGCTTTCCTTAGCCACATGGTTAATATTTTCTTCTAGTATTTTGCCAAACACTTCTTTTGTTAAGACACCACCATCGCCAAAGTAACCGATAAGGTTATAAACAGTACACCGGCAAACGTCTTTGCTTGTGTTGACTTCTAATTTGTCTAACTTATTTCTAACAATTTTCATCCTTCACCCACCTTTTTCGGGCATTTCTCTATTTCTACACATCGTTTGCCTTGATACGGTTCGTACGTACAGCCCACAAAAGACCAAACGCAAGGACCGGAACTTATTCTCTTCGCAAATTTACAATTGTTACACCCTTTATTCATTCACAGCCCTCCTATAACAATCTCCTCAAACCCATCGTACCACTTCTCATAAAGCTTTTTATAAGCTTCATCACCTGTTTTCTCATACGCTATCCACAAAGCTTGCTGTATAATTGCCTTGTCTAGTTCTTTTCCAGTTGCTAATGATTCAGTTAATTTACTCATTTATTCCCTTCCTTGCTCTAAATAATGTTTACACGGCTTGTCACGATCAGTAATAATTTTATCATGCAATGAACAATAATTACGTTCACAATCTTTGCCGTATTTTTCATACTCGTTGTATTCACAGTTTGCACAGCCTTTTGTATCATCCATCATTTATTCTCCTTTCTAGCCTTCTCAACGGCTTTTTTAACCAGTTCTGATAAATCTAAGTGATATAGCATCCTCGTATATTCTGTTAGCGTTAAACCTATGCTTTTAGCTTGTGCAGTTGCCATTGTTTTATCTTCGGGTTCTAGTCTTATATTGGTTGGTTTTGTTTCCATTTAAGTTCCTTTCTGTTAGGGATATTATCACTATTTACAAACATTGTATTCCATAATGGCACATTTGTCAACACATTCTTTGCAAGAAAAAAGCTATCCGTTGTGGATAACTTCGAAAATAAACGGATATCTTGTGTTTTTCGTATTGAGTTTTCCACAAAACTAGATTATAATGTAATGAAAGGGGAGTGAAACGAATGGATGTAATGACTGCATATGAGGTAGCGGAAGCCTTGAAGGTCAACTATGAAACTGTTTTAAAGATGATTAAAATAGGCAGATTAAAAGCTATTAAAGTCGGTAGTACATACAGAATAACTAGAAATAATTACATCAGCTTCCTTGAAGGTAAAAAATAAAAGAAGCCTGTTTTAAGCTTCTTTTATAGTGATTGTAAATTTAATTAAATATTGCCTTGTCTGATAGTGGTCAAAACACTGTTCAGAAAGTTAGTTTTTGAAATCATTGCCCTTGTCTAATATCTTACTTTTAAAAAGTATTCTTGTCAAGGCTTAGTTCCCTATTTCCAAAAATTAGCGTGTGATTGAAAGCACATTAAATTCGTACCCGGTTAACCGCCGGCTGTTATCTCGTTATATGAGAGTTCTTTGTTGTACATGGAAACGGTACAAACCCAGATGATAACAAACTGTCCTGTGCGAAAGCGGAATAGTGTTCGATAACGTTGTAATAGCAGACCTGGTGGCGACTAGAGTTAGGCATTGCCAAATAATAACTCTTAAGAGAACATTACGCAAAATATACTGAATATGCGTGTCTATTGGAAACTCTCACGAAAAAGTGGAATAAGGTAGATCCTTCTTTACTTGTTAAGGAAGGGTCTACCGTTTGCTCTTCTTCCCTATGGAATATATTAAAACCTATACTACTATTCATCTTCCATTTCATCAAGAGCCTTGTCTAATAACTCCTGTGCGAACTCATTAATATTCATTCTACGGTTAAAAGCTTCTTCTTGAATCCTCTCTATTGTAGTATCGTTAATTCTCCAACCAACTTGAGAGCGAAGTGGCTTATAAGACTTCTTAGCAATTTTAATACCTTTGTTACTGTTACCACTACCAGTAACGTTACCACTATTGTTAACAGATGTGTTACCACCTAAGTTATTATTATTTGTATCACTTTCATAAACAGCATCTAAACCAGTAGGCTTTCTATTTACTGCATTACTACTTAAATCAACTTTTCTCATAGTCCTATTATCTCCTTCATTTCTTTATATACCTTCTGATATTCTAACACAGGCATTTCATAATACAGTGCTGATGCAGGTTCTTTTAACGCTACAGAATCCTTGAATACAGTACAATTATTTATTTGAGCATCTAATATCTTGATTCCATATTCATTGCTATAAATGTCTTGTAGAGCCTTTAAACCTTGCTTATGATGTGTTATTACCCTGTTAACCATTACGGGCAAAATTCCTATGTATTTCAATGAGGTATTCAGCTTTATTTTAACTTTTCGGCATACCTCCAATAAATCATCTAATTGTTCCAAACAAGCTTCTTCTGGAACACACGGAATCAGAATCCAATCAGACACGCACAGAGCGTTTAGGGCTGTCATTCCTAAAGATGGCAATGTATCTATTAGGATTAAATCAAAACTATCTCTAATAGGTTCTAAAACTCTTCTAAGCACATTAACTAATTCACTCGCACCTTTTTTCTTGACAATATCAATATATTTGATTGCCAGGTCAACATCTAGCATTGATAAATCTTTTGAAGCTGGGAGCAGGTACAGATTTTTAAACTTAGTTTGGATAATTACATCTTGCGGATCCAGTGCCTCCATAAAAACGTCATAGATACTTTTACCTTTTACTTGATCCTTTGTTAATCCAAATGATTTTGATAAGGAAAATTGCGGGTCCATATCAATCATTAACACCTTTCTATCGTCTAATGCTGCTAAATATCCTAATTCTCTAACTGTGGTGGTTTTAGCCGTACCACCTTTTTGTTGGTTAATGCATACAATCATTAAAATCACTCCTTTATGTTTATTTTTAAATACATTATTAATTATTTTCCAGTTTTATGAACTTGCAAACACTTATTTTGTACAACTTCCATAATTTTGCTTAATATTATCTTCTATATTTCGCCAAATTACCTAGTTCTATTAACACTTTTCTCCTATTTACAACTACGAACATCCGTTCTATAATAAGGACATTAAATATTACAGCAACGGGGGTATTGAGTCGTGGAAAATATCACAAATGTAGTACATACAAATTTCCCAGTAAAATACAACTCCATATGTGAAATTAAGTTGGGTGGCACTCTGTACATAAATGACGGTTGTATCAATACCGGAAAAGTACTTGTCATTCCTTACCCTTTATCTTAGAAATTGTACTTATCAAAGAGTCAAGTTCCTTTGCAGAAATGTTAAGGGATTCGGCTTTTTTAATTACCTTGATATAATCTATGTTTTTATCGATTATTAACTCCCTTCTACCAATTAACATATCAACTGATACATTAAAATAGTTAGCTATCTTATCCATCATGTTGTAATCAGGCTTTCTTTTGTTCGTCTCATACATGGCTATAGTTGAGTAATTGGACTCTAGGCTCAATGCCAGTTCCTCAATTGTCATGTTATATTTCTTTCTTAATAATCTAATGTTATCTCCTACCATATTTGTAAACCTCTTTCTATTTGTTTATTTTGCACATGTAGTATTATATCGCACAATGTCGTAATTATACTATCACGTTGGGAAATAATATTTTGTCACATTCTGTGATAATTCGAGCATTTTCGAGAAATAGGACTATAGTTTCACTAGAATGTCACATATTGTGATATTTAGCTGTTTTAAATTGTCATGTACCGTGATATTATTGTCACATCGAAAGCAGATGAAACGTGGAAGGAGGGAAACAAGCTATGACAGCTAAAATAAAGGATTTGAAAAAGTTGGAAGATGATATTGCATTAAAAGGATTTTCAGAATGTCAGTTTTCAAAAAAGATAAAAAGATGTAGGCAGTTTATGCATGGAGTTTTAAAAAATGGGACTACAAGCCCATGCGCCGCTAAAGCAATTTCAGATGCATTAGGAGTAGCAACAACTGAATATTTTGAATTTGTGTAGAATGGTGTCGAAAAAAAATAGGCAAAAGAGAGGGGAAATAATTTGAATGAATTAGTGTTTTTAGATCCAGACAAAATTGATTCAGAACCATTTACCACATCAAAGCTTGTTGCTGAACATGGAAAAGTTGACCATCATGCATTGCAAGTAATGATTTCAAAGTATGAGGAAGATTTAAAAGAATTTGGAGTTCTCTCATTTGAAATGAGTAAACCTATTCAACAAGGTATCGATTTAAAATCGAATCCTGAGAATACTTCGATTTCAAATCGAAGAAATCAAGGAGGCAGACCAGAAAAGATTTATCACCTCAACGAGCAGCAAGCAACATTGCTAATAACTTACATGAAAAACACTCTCCCGGTAAGAAAGTTTAAAAAGGCTCTAGTAAAACAATTTTACATAATGCAAAAAGAATTAAACAAAAGAGCTATTACAAGAGAAAAAGCAAAGGAAGCACGAGAAGCTTTAACAAATGCAATTCAAAAATTACCAGAAAGCCCACATAAGGCAATGAAATACAAACACTTTACGGACTTGGTTTATAAGATTGTTTTCAATATGAATTGTAAACAGCTTAAAGAACAGTATGGAATTGTAGGCAAGGAATCAGTTAGAGATTATTTTAAGGCTGATGAACTCAAGAGAGTTGAGGAAATTGAAAAACAAGTAAGTGTTTTGATTGACTTGGATTATGACTATCAAACGATCAAGGCATTGCTTAATAAGAAGTATCTATTAACAGCTTAGAAATAAGAATGGACAAGCAATTAAATCAAATTTAAGAAAAGAGGACAAAAAATGGATAGGGCACAGCTTATTGAAGCTTTTGCAATGAAGATTGACGGTAATACATACCAAACAATAGCTGATAAATTCGGAACTACAAGACAAAATGTTCAGCAGTCAATAATTAGAAACTTAGCAGATAGAGCACATAAAGGGTTAACGGAATGCGTTTATCCAGCATTGAAAAAATGGATGACAGAAAATAATGTTTCATCTTATGCATTGTATGGAATGATTGGATTTCCGAAACATGGTGGTGCTACAGCGGCAATGAAAAGAAGATTAGTAGGTAAACAACCCTTTAAAGTTGATGAAGCTTACAAGCTAGTTAAGATAACGGGAGTTCCATTTGTAGAACTATTTAAGAGAGGGGCGTAACATGGAAGATTTTAAGGTCAAGTGTGTTGATTTGCAAGGCATTAACGAAGATTATTATACACTAAATAAAGTTTACGAGGTCAAAGGCGGGCAGATATTGGCAAACGTTGGGCTTTCTCTTGGCGAAAATCTTGAGAACATTGAAGATGTTAACCGCTTTTCGGCATCAAGATTCGAACTCGTAGTGGACAAGCCAAGTTTTAAAGTTAGATGTGTAAAATCCGTGTCGAAATGGTTTGTTACTGGTAAAGAATATGAGGTAGTAGGTGGATTTTTGAAAGACGAAACAGGCACTAATTACAATTGTTATGGTGGCTGTGATTCATTGGAAACATTGAATAGATGTTCATTTAATCAATTTGAACTCGTGGAGGAAAAGATGTTTAGCAAAAGTGATTTGAAAACTGGAATGAGAGTGGAAACAAGGGGCGGATATGAATGTATGGTTCTTATTGGCACTCCAACAGGCGACACCATTACAGGTGAGGATATGTGGTTTGGTATGCAAGAATTAACGGAAGATTTGAAATATAAGTCATACGGTAAAAATAGCGACTGTGACATTATGAAAGTTTACAACCCTAACTGCAACCGTGAATATCACCATTTTACACCAACAGAGCATAATTTAGTTTGGGAACGCACTTTACCACTAACAATGACCATAAGTGAGGCACAGTCTGAGTTAAGCAAGTTGAAAGGTAAGGAAGTACAGATTACAAAGGAGTGATGAAAAATGCCTAATTGTCCATATTACACAAGCCACGCGGCAATGCGGATTAATTGCTTGCGTGGTGAAATTCCAACAAGCTACCAAGATTCAAATGTTACTGGTCAAATGAAAAGATTTTGCAACGGCACATATCGCAAATGCTGGTGTTATAAATATTTGGAGGGAGCATGGGGCTATGAACAAAAGCCAGTTTGTAAAACAAGCCACTAAAGATTTAGCTACATTGAAGCGCAAGGTAGAAATTGAAGTTGACATGTATGGAAGGTGGAAAAGAAGAAGCAATCGTAAGGTTTACGGTGCTGGGGATAAACAGAGAGGTGACACGTTATGACTTATTTAGAAAAAGCAAGAGAGTTGAACCCAAAATTAACGCAAGAAGATTTAACTGATTGGTGTCCAGAACATTTTAAACTTGAAGTCGTTAATTGTTGCGACATAAAACTAATCCCAAATAGCTGTGCTGGGTGTTGGAATCGTGAAATGCCAGTGGAGGTTAAAAAATGAATAGATTAGAATTTGCAATCCATTACATAGAATTTGTTGCATTTGTTTTGATTGTTGGCAATTGGCTAATCGGTAAATATGAGAAGTTTGAAGCAAAGAAAGCAAAAATAAGCCGTATACAACCTAGAATTGAAGTATACGGCAGGAACTACAAGAAAGTAGCAACTCCTGGAAGAGTGCTTAATAAAAAATGTTAATTAATTATACCTTAGAAAGGGTGAAAATGTAAAGATGAAAAGCTTAAAAGTTCGGCTAGAAGAAGCTAAAAAGGACTTTGATTGGCAAGATTTGCTTGATTTGTTGGATGAGTTTAGAAGGGCTAGCGATGAGGATAAAAAGACCATTATGGAACTAGAGGAAGGTAATCAAGGGATGGTTGCATTGTTGAATATTTCTAGGCGGCAAGTTAGAGACTTAAAAGCTGAAATTATTAGGTTAAAGGGGTAGAGGCATGAAGCTATATGAAATTAGATCTCAGTATCTTGATTGCCTAAACAGAATTGAAAATGGCGAGATAGACGAGGAATTTATAAAAGATACTCTCGAAAGTTTAGATGGTGATTTTGATGAAAAGGTTAATGGAATAGCTTGCTTTATAAAGGGCTTAGAGGGAGATATAACAGCATTAAAATCAGAGGTTGACAATTTAAGGCAGAGAGCAGATAACAAGGCTAAAAAGGCTGATAGGCTTAGGCAATATATATTTGAAAGCATGAAAGCAGTTAGCCGTGTAAAGGTTGAAACGGCACAGAATGTTATTAGTGTTAAAAAGAATCCGCCGAGAGTTGACATAGGCGATGGATTTATACAATGGGCTAAAGACAATAGTTTTGATGATATTTTATGTAAGCACGTAGAAGAATATAGACCAGACAAAGCAGCTATTAAAGAAGAATTAAAGAAAGGTAATGAAATACCATATTGTAGACTAATTCAAGGTGAAAGTTTAAGTATTAAATAGGGGGCAATTATGAACAAAAGTGAAAGTATTAAGAACTTTGCTGATGCAATGTGTAAGTTCCAAGGCGAGGTTAAAAACCCTCCAAAGTCCGCCAGTAACGAACTTATTGTTGGGTTTGACCACAAAAACATTAAATTTACTATCAGTGGGAATGGCTGTTATGTGTGTACGAGTCATTATAAAGATAAAGACGGTTATCCTAAAATTACTTTTAATAAAAAACAAAGAATAATGAGCAGATATATTTACGAAAGATTTGTTGGAGAAATACCAAAAAATAAAGTTATAAGACATAAATGTGACTGTGCTAGTTGCATTAACCCTAATCATTTAGAGATTGGTACCCAAGATGAAAATATTAATGACAAAGTTAAAAGAAACAGACAAGCTAGCGGTGGGAAAATAGGAGTATCAAAACTTGATAAGGAGAAGGTAATTCAAATAAGAAACTTAACTGGTTCTATATCAAGCATAGCAAGAATGTTTGGAGTTAACCATTCTACAATTAGTAGAGTAAAAAAATATGAAACATGGAGGAATTGTTGTGAATAAATCTGATTCTATATTAAAACTAACTACCGCATTATCCAAGTTTCAATGTGAAGTTAAAAATCCACCAAATAACGCTTCAAACCCATTTTTTAAAAGTAAATATGCGCCACTAGATGTTGTTATAAATACCGCCAAAGCGTTATTAGGTAAATATGGATTATCTTACATACAAATGCCTGGGGGAAATGGCGATAGTGTTACCTGTGTTACTACGCTTATGTGTGAGGGCGAATGGATAGAGAGCGATCTATTAACCCTTAAAGCTGATAAGGTTACAGCGCAGGGGGCAGGAAGTGCAATAACATACGCTAGGAGATATCAGTTAACAGCAATATTGGGACTTGCTGGCGAGGAGGACGATGATGGCAACGCAGCAGAGGGGAATAAAAAGCCCAACAAGACATTGGAACCATCATCCAATATAAACACACCACCGCCAATAAATAAACCCCTTATTGGTAACACAGACCTTATAACAGAAGGACAAGCTAAAAGGCTATTTGCAATCTCTAAAGGCAATGCAGAAGGTGTTAAAACCGTAATCGGTAAACACGGCTATACAAGCACTAAAGACATTAAAAAATCGGACTATGAAAAGATTGTAGCGGAGGTTGAACAATGCTAAATGTAACTGGCACTTGCCAAGTTTATAGAGTTGAAAATAAAGGGAATTTTGTAATTGCTTCATTAAGAACAAGCAAAAAGAACAAGAAAACGGATGAATGGGAATCAGAGTTCTTCAATGCTAAATTTGTTGGTAGCTGTAAAGAACAAGCGGCTAATTTAATAGACAAGGACAAAATTACTATTACAAGTTCGTTGTTAGAAAACCGTAAATATTTAGAGAAATCTTATTTATCCGTTGTGGTTTTTGAGTTTAAAAGTGAAGAAAAAGCAGATAGTTTTGAAGGAATAACACCACCCCAAACTACTACACAAGATGGGTTCTATCCTACAGACGAGGATGATGAGTTACCGTTCTAAACCATTACCAAACACCATTAATACGGGGGTTAACAGCCCCTAAGGAGGACTTATGAGAGAAATTAAATTCAGAGGTAAGAGGGCAGATAATAGCGAGTGGGTTTATGGTAGCTATGTCAAAGTTTTAAGCGATGACAACAAATTTGAACACAAGATTATAACGATATTTGGAGAAGTTTTCTTTGTTATACCTGAAACAATAGGACAATTCACAGGCTTTAGAGATAAAAACGATGTTGAAATATTTGAGGGCGATATTCTTCATAGTTGGGGTGGCGAGTATTGTCAAGGTTTTTGGGAACATGATTTACGTACGTCAATTATAAATATAGCTACTGATTGTTTTATGTTAGACGAGTTTGAATATATAGAAATTATAGGCAACATTCACGAGGTAGTAATATGAAAACAATAATAATTCTAGCAATCTTAGCCGTTATATTTTTTATTGGCTTTGCAGTTTGGGCTTGTTGTGTGGCAGCTAGCAAGGCAGACGATTTAAATGAATGGGATGAATGGAGGAATTGAAAATGTTAAGTAAAAAGGAATTAGAAGCTATCAGCCATTGTAAAGCTACTTTTTGTAGTGAATGTTGTGCTCACAACTCTAATAATGATTGCGATAATGACAACGTAGCAGACACCGCCCTACAACTCCTAGAACGTGTTGAGACAGCGGAACGGATATTCAAGGACATATTAGCCACTGGAAATGTTGGGGCTTGTAAGGGCGAGATTTTGGAATGGTTGGGGGGTTGAGAAATGATAGCACAATTGCAAAAGAGATTAGATAGATACATTAAGCAATCTGATAAAAATGACAAAGAATACCGAGATAGTCAAAAATCTTATGAGCAATATTTTGAGAGTAGATTCGAGATAGACAAGAACATAAACGGCATATTTCAACTACAAAAAAAAGAAGGTCAGAGAGAAAGAATTTACAGATGCACAGTTGGATATTTGGTTTGGCGAGAAAGATGAGGTTGAGTAATGAACATTAAAATCAGATGCGGTGAAGGTGTAACAGAATTAGTTGAAAATCTAGGCAAGTGGAAAATTAAACGCAATGGCGCAAACATTGAGGATGAAAAGATAAAAGCGGTTATTAAAGCTATGGGTGTTAAAAAGGCGGTGGTTTAAAATTGCTGGATATATAAAAGTGTACCGAGATTTGCAAAAAAGAAAGCCCACTATTTAGTAGGCTTCTGGAAACTAAGATATTCAGTTAATGAGACTTCAATAATTTTACTAATAGGTATCATGGTTTTTTCTGAATATTCTTTAAGTTGCTTCACTAATTCAATGGGTAAACTTGTTCCTAGTCTTTCCCTGTTTTTTAACATGTTTATCACCTCGTAAACAGTATAGCACATATCATAAAGTGTTTGCAAGTAACATAACTTTATGATATAATATAGATAGAAAGAGAGGTAAAATAAATGTCATTTAAAAGAACGTATAAATCATGGATATACACCAATGTAGTATTTGAATGTGATAACTGCAAGATAGAAATAGATGAATCATTTCCGAGAGTTGATATTGATGGTAAGGACTACTGCCCTGAATGTGGTTTTAAGTTAGGCTACATAGATGAAGTTGAATACGTAAGGATTTGTGGAGGTGTTAAGCCTGATATGTTTGCCGCCGGGATTAACCCATTGACAGGTGAAATAGAGCTCACGTTAGGTTCGGCACTACACAAATTAGTAAAAGGACATTATGTTTATATTCGAACCCAAAGGAGTAAGTTTAGTTGGGAAAAATCTTCTAGAAATAGAGGGTGCTTGAGATATACCAACTGGAGAATTTCAGTATTTGAAAGAGATAATTATAAATGTTTGCATTGTGGACAAGTTGGTGGAACTTTAAATGCTCATCACATCAAGGGATATGCGAAGTTTCAAAGGTTAAGATATGAAATCAATAATGGTATTACTTTGTGTGAGAGTTGCCATAAGCTGGTGCATAAAAAGAAGGTGGAAAATTGACAGGTGGAGCGTTTCAAACATCAAGAGAGATATTTGACAATGAAATATGGCAGAACGTAGTTGAATTTAGATTATTCTTTCTAATATACGGGATGGCAATTTTTGCTGATGGCGTTAAAAAAGGAGGGGTAGAAGTTAAAAGAGGTCAATGGTTAAGGTCAATAAGAAATTTGCAATCAGACCTTGAATATAAAGAAAACCGTTCTATTAAAAAATATTCAACTTCAACAATTGATAGAGCAATTAAGAATTTAATTAAGAGTGAACGAATAAAAGTTGAGACTACCGAACTTGGAACACTATTTGAAGTCGTGAACTATGCTAAGTATCAGGAGTTTGACAATTACAAAAGTTGCATTGAGAACGCAGAGAGAACAATAGGAGAACAGCAACAGAACAGTAGCGAAACAGTAGCGAAACAAATAGAGAACAATAATAAGAATGTAGAAGAATGTAAAGAAGTTATATATATACCTTACTCAAAAATTATTGATTACTTAAACTTAAAAACTGGTACAAGTTACAAGCATACTTCCGCTAAAACCCAAACACTAATTAAAGCTAGATGGAATGAGAAATTTACTGAGAAAGACTTTTTTACTGTTATTAACAACAAGGCAAACAGCTGGCTAAATGATACCGCTATGAATAAGTTTCTAAGACCAGAAACGTTATTCGGAACTAAATTTGAAAGTTACCTTAATGAAACCGCAAAGCCAATTGTTAAACCTCCAACAGACCACTACAGAAAGGTGGACTAAATGAATCTACGAATGCCACCGCAAAGCTTAGAAGCTGAACAATCTCTACTAGGTGCTGCAATGATAGATAAAAAGGCAGCAATTGAAATTATTCAGCATATTAGCATAGATGATTTTTACAACTTAGAAAACCAGTCCATATTTGATGCTGTAAGCCGTTTGAGCAACGAAAACAAAGCAATAGACATTATTACAGTGTCGGATAAATTACAAAGCCTAAACAGGCTAGATGAAGTCGGAGGGCTAGAGCATCTAAGCAACTTAGCAACAAATGTCATTACAACGGCTAATATTAAAAGCTGCATTGGGATTGTGAAAGGTAAGTCTATCCGTAGGCAATTTATCCACGCAGGTATGAATATTATAGATGGCGCTTACGATGGGAATTACGAGACGATAGCAGACTTTAAAGCGGATAGCTTGAAGCAGCTAGACATTAGGACGGAGGAAAAAACAAACCTAACAATATCGGACATAACAAATAACGTAATGGTGAACATAGAAGAACGTTTTAATACAAACAAAATTAAATTGCCTTATGGAATATCTTGGATAGATAAGCATACAGGCGGTGCACATGATACAAACCTAACTATAATAGCCGCTAGACCGTCAGTAGGAAAGTCAAGTATCGTAATGCAATTCGGATTAAATTTTGCAAAGAAAGGGAAACACGTTGGAATATTTAGTTTAGAAATGAGTTCGGATCAGTTAATTGAGAGGGCAATCGCAAATACTGGACTAATACATATGGACAAGCTAAAAACCCCTTCACTTATGGATAATGATGATCACATTAAACTAGGGCAGACAATTAACACTATTAACAACCTTAGATTAAATATATTTGATGATATTTTCAAGATTGAATTAATAAGGGCAAGATGCATGGAACTAAAACTAAAAAACGAACTAGATGTAATTATTATTGACTACTTACAGTTGTGTGAGACTACACAAAAAACGCATAGCGTAAATGAAAGGATTTCTTATATAACTAGGCAGTTAAAGATGTTGGCAAAGGAAATGAAAGCCCCTGTATTACTGTTAAGCCAATTAAATAGGGCTAACGAAAAAGATGATAGACCACCAAAATTAATGGATTTGAGAGACAGTGGTGCAATTGAACAAGATGCAGACGATGTATTCTTCCTACATGATCCCGAAAATGGAAAGCCAACAGCAGAAGAAAGAACAGTATGCGACACAGAATTTATAATAGCTAAACAAAGAAACGGGACAAGAGATATTAAAACAGATCTTAAATTTTATAAGGGTACGCAAAGATGGGAGGGAAACAACTATGTTTAAAGTTTTAACAGCCAAAAAGCTTGAAAAGCTATCAAATACTAAGAAATGCGAGTACATGAGGTTGATTATTTTGGGAAAATGTGAATGGAGGGGTTGAAATGAGCAAGCGTAAAGATGAATGTTTATTTTGTAAAAGCAGAAAATGTTATACAAGAGTGGTAAGCACAACTGATAATGGAAAAATCTATGACGAGTTAGCGTGTAGCAAACATATATGCGATGTTGAAAAGGATTCTGATAAAAAAGCTCCTAAGGTAATGAAACTTTTCATGTCTGGTACTGGAAGAATGAAACGTGGTGAAGATATAACAAACCATTTAAAAGAGTTTGAAAAGTATAATGATAAGCCAAACAAGGAGGTTACAAAATGAGTGAGATTTCTTGTAATAAATGCATTTTTCATATTAGTTTAAGTGCACCGTGTAGATGTTGCATAGACCACGGAAATTTTAGAGAGAAAGAAGAAAACGGAAAGCAAATATGCGGTTATTGTCTAACTTTAAAATATTTTTTAACCAAAGCAAGCCCACGCAGACAGTACAAATTTTGTCCGATGTGTGGCAAGGAGATCATAAAATGAGTGATACAGAAATTTGGAAAGACGTACCGAGATACGAAGGAATGTATAAAGTAAGTAATTTTGGAAGGGTTAAAAGTTATGCAAAAGGATATGAAAAACTTTTAAAACCGCAAAGAGATGGTCATGTCGGAGAAATTTATCTAAAAGTAGTTTTATACAAAAACAAAACTAAAATAAATAAAAAAATGCATAGGTTAGTGGCTGAGTGTTTTCTGGAAAATCCAAATAATTTGCCGCAGGTTAATCACAAAGATGAAGTAAAAACTAATAATCACTATAAAAATCTTGAATGGTGTACTTGTTCGTACAATAACGGATATGGGTCTAAACCAAGTAAAACTACTGAAAGATTAGGAATTAAAATTAACCAATATGATCTGAAACATAATTTTATTGCAAAATGGGGTAGTGCGCTGATGGCCGAAAAATATTTAGGGATAAGAAATTCAAATATAGGTGCTTGTTGCAAAAATATAAGGAAAACAGCAGGAGGCTATATATGGGAACATGCAAATTAGATACGGTGGCTTTACTAGTTGGGATGGTGATATTTTGATTAAGTATTTATATTACATAATGCACACTTTCACAGAGTGCCGTGATTTAGACTATTCGAAGCGAGGACTAGCAGTTTGTAACAAGTGTGGTAGAAAATATTTCGTATTTGTAAAGTGAGGGGGTGATATTTTGAGTGTAACCAGTGGCAAAAAGTTTGAGAATAATTGGCGAGACAGTATCCCCGAAACCGTGTTTTATTACAGATTTCGAGACGGCACAAGTTCCTGGGGTGGAGGGCAAGAAAATACACGCTTTCAAATGCAGAATATGTGTGATTGTATGATGTTTGACGGTGCAAAGCTGTATCTCCTGGAATTAAAGTCTCACAAAGGCAAAAGTATTCCTTTTTCTGCAATTCGCCAAAACCAGCTAGACGAACTTAGCAAGGCAAGTACACACAAAAACATAATAGCAGGATTCGTTATTCATTTCGCCGATATTGGCACTACATATTTTTGCAAGGCAGATGATGTTTTGTATTTTATAGCGCATGAAGAAAGAAAGAGTATTCCAATAAGCTGGTGCCAAAGATGGGGCATTGAAATCATTGGGAAACTTAAAAAAGTTAACTATTCATGGGATATAAAAAGTTTTGTAGAGCACAAGCCCATTACAATACCACCAGTTATCCCAAAATGGGAGTCTAAACAGGCAGAATGGTGAAAGAGATACGATTGTAGGGTATAAACAAATACAAGCCTTAAAAGGGCATATGGAGGTCACGACATGATACTAAAACTAAACGATACATACCAAATCAGCACAGACAATAAAAACGTAGCACTAGAAGAACTAAAAGTAATCAAAGACGGCGAACGTAAAGGTGAGAAATACTGGTCAAACATCGGCTATTATCCAAACTTTAAATGGGCAATTGAAGGGTGCTTGAAGCATGGGCTAATGAACAGCGATATTGAGGGCTTGCAAGAGATTCAGAACTATTTGTATCAGCTGAGAGCAGACATAATTGATAAATGCGAATTGCTGGAATTTGAGGTGGCGGAATGAACCGTACACAACGCAGACTATTAGCAAACAATCCAACGGCTATGAAATCCTATACAAGCACCGTACAGCATCAAGCAGTATCTAGTGCAACGGCTGAAAGTTTAAAGCTTGTAGCCTATACTATAGCCCTTGAATTGCATGATCATTATGGCTTTGGCAAGAAACGGTTAAATGAATTGCTAGACAAAACAAGCCATCAGATAAATTGTATTGCAGAGGGATTTGTAAGTTTGGAAGATATTATTGCAGAGGTAAAAAGTTTGGGGGTGGTGATTGAATGAAATATTTAGGCAAATGCAAAGTGTGTGGGCTACCAATTACAGATAGACATTGTGTTACATATTGCAGCAGAGTGTGTTACAACCAAGAAAAGAACGCAAAAACCATTATTGTACAATGCGAATTTTGCAATGCAGACATAAAGCAAGTAGGGTCAGATGTTAGGCGGTTTTGTAGTGTAAAGTGTTCATCGGATAGCCGTGTAGACAAAAATATTAACGGTGCAAGAAATAAGAAAGCTACAGGCATAAATAGACCGTATACATCAGATACAAGGCATTTAATACGGCTATGGTATAAACAAGGAGATAAAAAAACAGATATAGCATTGATATTAGGTCGCAGCTTAGCAAGCGTT
>DATCID010000225.1:0-5528 GCA_036507975.1 Ruminiclostridium sp. | reverse complement strand
AGGAATCTACACCAGAGGAACTGGCCAAGGTGGTAATGAAAGTACATGATATGCCCAAAGAAAAATATGAAGAGATGTGCAAGAATGCCAAGATAGGTGCAAAGAACTTTGATTACACAATTTTGACTGGAAAACTCATTGATGTAATTGAAGGGATGTTGGAATTAAAATTAGTGGTAGGTAGCCACATAGTACATAAGGGATAGATGATATGAATAATGAACTTATAAAATACATTATAAAAGAATATGGAGTTCCATGGGCAATAAACAGATCTCTTTATGCAGTGAAACTTAAAGCATTATGTAGGGTTCCAGTTGTTGAAAAACTGTTCGAGAGAAGCGTGGATATAAAAAGGATAGATATTTTTGATATAGATATTCAAACAATAAAGCAATTTTTACATTCACTTCCAAAAGAGAAACAAATAAAAATAGTTGCCGATGCAGATAACGCAATAATTGGAAAGTTAACTGGATTCGCCTCAATATCCCTAGACTATGGGAGCCCTATTAACTGGCACCTTCAGCCACTCACGCAAAAAGAGGTAGATAAAAGACTCAAGTGGTATCGCATACCCGATTTTGATACAGATCGTGGAGATATAAAGGTGATTTGGGAAGCATCGAGGTTCACACATTTCTATCTCTTTGTAAGAGCATATCTTATAACCGGAGAAAGAAAATATTATAAGAGCTTCGCTGAGCAGCTAAAATCGTGGCTTGATAACAATGAATATTCCTATGGCGCCAATTACAAGTGTGGTCAAGAATGTTCGCTCAGAATGATAAATACTTTGATGGCCTACTCAATATTCAAATCGAAAGGCTTAACTACAAATTATGATGAAGCGAATGTAAAAGAATTAATTAGGCGTTGCTACAAGAAAGTGAGATCAAATTTCTATTATGCAAAGCACATGAGAAATAATCATACTTTTTCCGAGATATGTGGCTGGATTGTAGGTGCGTGGTGTTCCAAAGATGATAGATCGTTAAAACAGGGATACCGGTTATTAGAAAAAGAAATAATAAAGCAATTTTATCTTGATGGTGGTTATATACAGTACTCATTCAACTATCAAAGATTTTCATTACAGATTGTAGAATGTATTTTAAAGATTGAAGAAAAGACAAAAATCAGCATATCAAAAGGGGCGGCTGAGAGGATAAAAAATAGTGTATTACAGCTATATCAAATGCAAGACGATATAAGCGAAGATGTACCAAACTACGGCTCAAATGATGGAGCATTAATATTTCCGGTTACTGCTTGTGATTATCGTAATTTTACTCCTGTTATTAATACACTCTACTTCTCTATAATAGGAAAGAGACTGTATGGGCCTGGAGAACATGACGAGGAAATATTATGGTTTGGAAATAAAAAGAAAGAAAGTTCTGTTGAAAAAATAGAGAAAGTTTCTACAGCTTATGAAAAATCAGGTTTTTATACTATACGAAGTATAGATGCATTCTTAATGGTGTTTTGCCACACCTTTGATTTCAGACCCGCTCATATGGATGGCATGCATATTGACTTGTGGCATAAAGGGAAAAATATTTTCTGCGATAGTGGCACATATTCTTATGCAAGTGATCTTGGAAAAGGGTTAGTAAAGACGGATGCTCATAACACTGTAAAGATGCATGATATTGAGCAGATGAAGAGCCATAGTAATTTTCTTATATATAAATGGACGAGTTGTAGAGATATAAAGCATACTGAGAATAGTTTCTCTGGCACTATGGTTTCTAAGAATGGTTATGAGCATACCAGAAACATTGAGAGAACTGACATTGGGTATAGAATTACCGATGAAGTAAGTGGTGACGGCGAGTATTGTGAGTTCTATTTTCATACTCCATGTGGCGTGAGAATAGTTCCAAGAGGATTTCAACTGCTTGATAAAGACATAGTGATAGGTACTATCGAGGTTGATATTGGGGATTTAATAAATAAAAAAGCTTACAGAAGTCTGTATTACCTTAAAAAAGAGGAAATTAATTGTGTTTCTGTTAGACATATTATGACTAATAAGAAATGCAGTATGAGATTTGATATAAGGTTTATTAGCAACTAAAGACGCAATAACTAATTATGACGACATAAATAAATCATAAAGGATGGTAAATATATGATTAACGTAATTGGACTAGGATATATTGGTCTACCAACAGCATTAATGTTTGCAAAAAGTGGTGTCAAAGTTATAGGAACAGATTATAATAAAGAGTTAGTATCATCATTAAGAGAAGGTAAACTTACTTTTGAAGAAGATGGGTTGGATAGACTATTTGAAGAAGCACTTACTAATGGAATAGAATTTACAACTGATTATATAAAGGCAGATGCATATATAATTTCTGTGCCCACTCCATATATCAAAGAGAGTAAAAAACTTGATCCAAAGTATGTTATTTCGGCAGTACATAGTGTATTAGATGTTTGTGAAATAGGTGCAGTAATTATTATTGAATCTACAATTTCTCCAGGATCTATTGATAAGTATATCCGTTCCGAAATAGAAAAAAGAGGTTTAGTTCTTGGTCAGGATGTTCATTTGGCACATGCGCCTGAAAGAATTATTCCAGGCAATATGATGTATGAACTTGAACACAATTCAAGAACAGTTGGCGCTGATGACAAAGAAATTGGTGAAAGGGTAAAAAAACTATATACAGGTTTCTGCAAAGGCGAGATAGTTGTAACAGATATTAAAACTGCTGAGATGTCAAAGGTTGTGGAAAATACATATCGTGATATTAATATAGCATTTGCAAATGAACTTACAAAAATCTGTAGGGCAGATAATATGGATGTTTACGAAATTATAAAGACTGCCAATATGCATCCTCGTGTAAATATTTTACAACCAGGACCTGGGGTTGGTGGTCATTGTATATCTGTAGATCCATGGTTTTTAGTAGGTGACTATCCAGATTTAACTAACCTAATTTTATCAGCTCGAAAAATTAATGATTCTATGCCAAATCATGTCTTGAGAAGAATTAGAGCCATTATGAGAGAGCATGGTATTAAAGATACTTCAAAGGTCGGATTATATGGATTGACCTATAAAGAAGATGTTGATGATACAAGAGAAAGTCCAACGTTACAACTTTTAGAAAGGATGGATGAACATTTAGCTTTTGATATAAAAATTTTCGACCCACTTATTAAAACCAGAATGGTTGATCATCAGTTCATGAACTTTGAGGATTTTTTAAGCGAAATAGAAATTCTTGTTATTATGGTAGCTCATACTCATATTAAAGATAACATGGATGTAATTAAGAATAAATTAGTTCTTGACACTAGAAATATTTGTACTTTTGATGGTGCATACAAGTTATAATAGAAAGAGGGTGAATAATAATGAAGAAAAAAATAATGGTTGTGTTTGGAACAAGACCAGAAGCAATTAAAATGTGCCCCTTAGTAAGAGAACTAAAAACACGTAGTAAATTGGATGTGGTTGTATGTGTTACAGGTCAGCATAGAGAAATGTTAGATCAAGTTTTAAGGGCATTTGACGTTGTGCCAGATTACGATCTATCTATTATGAAAGCAAAACAAACATTATTTGATGTTGCGATAAACATACTAGCCAAAATGAAATCTATTTTAGAAGATGTAAAACCAGATGTAGTACTTGTGCATGGAGATACTTCAACAACGTTTGTAACTGCTTTATCGGCATTCTATTTACATATACCAGTTGGACATGTTGAAGCTGGACTTAGGACTTATGATATATATTCGCCATTTCCCGAAGAGTTTAACAGACAGGCTACTAGTATTGTATCTGCTTTTAACTTTGCACCAACAGAAGTGTCTAAAGAAAATTTGTTAAGGGAAGGCAAAAATCTGAATTCCATATATGTAACAGGAAATACAGCTATAGATGCTCTAAAAACTACTGTTAGAGGTGATTATAGTCATGAACAGTTAACTTGGGCATCTGATAGTAGGCTTATTATGCTTACTGCCCACCGTAGGGAAAATCTTGGTGAACCAATGCATCATATGTTTAGAGCAATTAGACGTTTGGTAGATGAAACACTAGATATTAAAATAATCTATCCAATACATATGAACCCAGTAGTTAGGCAAGCAGCAAAAGAGATTTTAGGAGAATGTGATCGTATTCGAATTATTGGCCCACTAGATGTAATAGACTTTCACAATTTTTTATCACGCTCCTATTTAATACTAACAGATAGTGGTGGGATTCAAGAGGAAGCGCCTAGTCTTGGTAAGCCGGTTCTTGTAATGAGAGATACTACTGAAAGGCCAGAAGGCATAGCAGCAGGAACACTTAAATTAGTTGGAACAGATGAGGAAGTCATCTATAATGCCGTCAAGTTGCTACTTCAAGATAAAACAGAGTATGAGAAGATGAGTCATGCAAGCAATCCATATGGTGATGGGTTTGCATGCAAAAGGATTGCTAATGTTTTGGAAAGATAGTTTTGGAGAAATAAGCATTAAAATTGGATTTTAAAATAAATTGCGCAAGAGATGAGGGTATTATGATATGAAACAATTATTTCTAATGGTAAATGACGGTTCGGTAAAATTAATTGATACGCCATTACCGACTATAAAGGATAATTATGTACTGGTAGAAACCTTATATTCAGTAGTTAGTGCTGGAACTGAGAGAGGGCTTACTTCATTTGGAAGTAAAAACCTGATTCAAAAGGCCATAGAAAGACCAGATCAAGTTAAGAAGGTTTTAGAAAAGATGTCTACGGATGGAGTGTTAACTACCATTGAAGGTGCTTTTACTCGTCTACATGAACCGATGCCTATGGGATATTCTGCAGTAGGCAAGGTTGTTGAGTGCGGACGTGGAGTAACTGAAGTTGAAAAAGGTGATATGGTTGCCATGGCTGGACAGGCATACCATAGTGAAGTAAACCGTGTAAATAAAAATTTAGTTGTAAGAATTCCGAATGAAATGACAGACTATCGCCAAGGTGCGCTGTGTGCTTTGGGTGGAATTGCTTTGCAGGGTATTCATCAGGCACATGTAGTTTCTGGGGAAACGGTAGCAATCATTGGAATGGGACTTGTGGGTCATATTACTGCTCGTATTTTGAATGCATATGGTTGTGACGTTATTGGTTATGACATTAAGGATAAATCTATTTCAGGAACAAGGCTTAAAGCTTTTATTTCTTCTAATGATGAGAATGCATCTGATATTACTAAATCACTTACTAAAGGCAGAGGTGTTGATAAGGTTATTATAACTGCTGCTGCAGATAGCAATGGTCCAATGGACTTAGCGGCTGAAATAGCACGGGATAAAGGAATCATATGCATGATTGGTGTTACTAAGATGGACATTGATCGACGTCCATACTATGAAAAAGAGTTAACCTTTACTATTGCTCGTTCCTATGGTCCTGGACGATATGATTCAAACTATGAGGAAAAGGGTGTAGATTATCCTATTGGTCATGTACGATTCACAGAAGGTAGAAACATTGAGGAATTTATTAGGCTATTAGAAGAAA
>DATCID010000224.1:0-3480 GCA_036507975.1 Ruminiclostridium sp. | reverse complement strand
ACTGCTGATACTCCTGCTGAACCAATAAGAGGATTTATTTTTCCACCTGACATAACGCACATAAGTTTTCCAAGAAGCAATCCTCCTGCTGTACTAAATGCAAAAGCAGTAAGTCCCAAAGCTATAATTTTTAAGGTTTCAGGTCTTAAGAATGTTTCTGCTGCTGCGGTAGCTCCTACAGTAGTCCCAAGGAAAATTGTAACTACATTAATCAAACCATTTTGTGCAGTATTCGAAAGTCTATCAACAACACCAGATTCTTTAAATAGGTTACCTAGCATTAGCATTCCTATAAGTGGTGCTACAGTAGGAAGCAATAGAACTGTAAATATTGTTACAACTATAGGAAATACTATCTTCTCAAGCTTTGACACTTCTCTAAGTTGTTCCATTTTAATTTCTCTTTCCTTCTTAGTAGTAAGTAATTTCATTATAGGAGGCTGTATAAGAGGTATAAGAGCCATGTAAGAATAAGCTGCAATTGCTATTGCTGGCAATAATTGTGGAGCAAGTTTTGTTGTTAGATAAATTGCTGTTGGACCATCTGCTCCTCCAATAATACCTATTGACGCTGCTTCTTGAGGTGAGAACCCTAATGCAGTTGCAATAATAAACGCAATTACAACACCAAGTTGCGCAGCCGCTCCTAAAAATAAACTTGAAGGCCTGGCAATAAGGGGACCAAAGTCTGTCATAGCACCAATGCCCAAAAATATCAAGGAAGGATAAATACCTAACTTAACACCCATATATAAATAGTAAAGAAGTCCACCGGGCTCTGTAGAGTTTTCAAGGGGTGGACTCATAATTCCAGTGAAGGGTAAATTAGCTAGAAGAACCCCGAAGGCTATAGGTAAAAGTAAAAGTGGTTCAAATTTTTTTCCTATTGCTAGATATATAAGCAAACAGGCCACAGCAATCATTACTATTTGCTGCCAGGTCAGCGTCGCAAAACCAGATTCACTCAATATTTTCATTATTGTATCTTTAAAGGTCATAGACATAAATATTTCTCCCTTCTATTGAATCAATGCAAGTACGGCATTTGTAGAAACTAACGCACCTTTTGTCACCAAAATTTGCGTTACAATTCCATCTTTGGTTGCTGTAATCTCATTTTCCATTTTCATTGCTTCAAGTATAAATAGAACATCGCCCTCTTTAACTCTAGCCCCTTCTGTTACTCTTATATCTAAAATTGCACCAGGCATTGGAGCTTTTAATGGCTCTCCCGCTCCATTTGTCCCTGCAACTGGTTGCTGCGTTGTAACTGAACTTTCTAATTTCGCACCACCTACTTGCTGTACTACTCCAATTGCAGTTTCATTTGTCCCTGCTATAGTAGCTTTTCCTCTTTCAACCTCAATTTCATAACTATTATTATTAATCGTAACAATATATTTCATTTGAGTTTTTCCTCCCTATAAAAAAATAATGTAATTAAGAATTAATTAACTTTATGTATTTAAATTGGAGTTCACATAAAGGTACTTTTAATTCATCACTTAAAATTGCCATAATCATTGCTGTAGTTTTTTCATCTACACCTATGAGTGTTAATTCACCGGTGGATTTTTCAATTTTCTTTTCAAATGAATTAATGTTACTCACAACTTCTACCTTTTCTTGTTGCTTTTTTTTATTATTATCTATAAAATTAAAAACAAATGTCTGTGCTTTCAAAAGAAAGCTTAATGCAACGAGACAACTGAATACCACACTCATAACAATTAGAGATACTAATAAACTATTAGCTATTGACATAAACAACCTCCTCTATACCTTCATAATAGTATAACTAACTTTGACTTCATTCGGTTCTTCTCTTTTCTTAAAGAATTTCTCAGCAATTTGAGGAAATAAGATATACGATATCACATCTTCATCTGTTTTAGCCATACTGGTTATTTCAATTTTTACTTTTTCAAATTCAGGTGCTAGTGTATCTGCAAATCTAGTTGTAATTGGCTTTTCGTCCCCCAAAATCTTTTTTATAAGCACAGGATCAACTTCACCCGGTGCCAAACCATATTCACCTCTTACATAAGCTTTAACTTCTTTTGATATACTTTTATATCTCTCACCTAATAATACATTAGTAGCAGCTTGAACCCCTACCATCTGACTCATTGGTGTTACAAGTGGAGGATATCCTAAATCTTTTCTAACTCTTGGTGTCTCCGCTAAAACTTCATCAAGCTTGTCTAAAGCATTTTGTTGCTTTAATTGTGAAATGAGATTAGAAAGCATTCCGCCTGGAATTTGGTACACAAGTGCATCAGTTTCTGTTCCAAGCACAAGAGGGTCAAGTATTCCAGATTTAATAAATTCATCCTTAACTGGTTTAAAAAAGTCATTTATATCTTTTAATATTTTTTCATTGAGTCCCGTTGCATATCCTAATTGTTTTAATCCATAGTTCATAGACTCCGTAGCTGGCTGAGATGTGCCACCAGAGAATGAGGATATAGACGTATCTATTCCATCACAGCCTGCTTCTATTGCTTTAAGATAAGTCATTGGCGCAAGTCCTGTGGTTGAATGTGTATGAAGGAATATAGGAATATTTACTACTTCTTTTAAAGCTTTTATAAGATCATAAGCTTCCCTCGGACCCATAATTCCAGCCATATCTTTAATACAAATCGAATCCACGCCCATTTTTTCTAGTTTCTTTCCGAGTTCTATATACTTCTCAAGATTATGTATAGGACTTGTAGTATAAGAAATGCATCCTTGTGCGTGCCCGCCACATTTTAGTGTTTCATCTATAGACACTTCAATATTTCTAAAATCGTTTAAGGCATCAAATATTCTTATAATATCTATTCCATTTTTTATAGATAATTGAATGAACTTTCTAACAACGTCATCTGGATAATGCTTGTATCCTAATAAATTCTGACCTCTTAAAAGCATTTGAAGTTTCGTATTTTTTAATTTAGATTTGATTTTTCTAAGTCTTTCCCATGGGTCCTCATTCAAAAAGCGTAGACAGGAATCAAAGGTTGCCCCACCCCAACACTCAATAGAATAGTATCCTGCATTATCTATCTTTTCTAGTATGCCTTCAAACTCATCATAATGCATTCTCGTTGCAACAAGAGATTGTTGCCCATCTCTGAGCACGGTTTCCGTAATATTTATTTTCATATTTTTCACCTCTTTTTAACAATAAGCTAACTCATTACTAATAACGAGTTAGCTTATTGTTAAATACTATGTTACTGTGCAATGCTTATTTTTTTCTTTGCATAATGTGATTTAATTATTGGATATAAAATTGAAACAAGTGTAATTACTATTAAAGCGATTGCTACTCCTGAGCTGAAAAATATCTTCATACTTCCATTTGATATTTTAATGGCTTGTCTATAGGATTGTTCCATTGTTCCACCAACTATACAACCGAGTACTAATGGTGCTGATGGTAAATCAACTTTACTCATTACATATCCTAAAACACCGAATATAGTTAAT
>DATCID010000223.1:0-22917 GCA_036507975.1 Ruminiclostridium sp. | reverse complement strand
CTTGGGTCGGAACTTTGCCTTCCAGCTTCCTTCAGATTCCACATCACTATGGACACCCTTGCTCTTGGCTAGTGGTTGGTAACTACAGACCCCCACAGTGGACTTTCACCACCTAGTTAATCGCCATGCGTGGCGCACAATGAGAAGTGACCTATAGGATTAATTTCTCCTATAGTGCACTTTGTGTAAATACTGATATATGAACGGTCTCGGCATTTTAAGTGTAAATATGTAAAACAAACACGAAAAAATGTTTTTATTTGTTTAATTTTATTTTTCTTCAAACCGTACCTCACCCTTTGCATATTTCATCAAGTTCAGCAGGCTTTATATAATGAGTTTTTTGGGTAGTAATACTGATTTATCCCCACGATAACACGAGTCCCTGCATTTAGTCTGGCAATACATCTGCTTTTATACAAGTAGTAATGCAACTAAACGCTGTAAGCAATTTATCAGCTTCAATTATGCAGCTAATTCTATATTTTAATCGTTTATTGGAATTAAAATAGCTGTTCTAGCATACAGCATACTTGAATCAATATTATTAACCTTCTTTATATTATAAATCAACTCTCGAATATTGCTGTTATTGCCATAATCCTCAGCTATTGACCACAGAGTATCACCAGAATTGACTGCGACACACTTGTATTGTGATTGTTTATAGCCGAAAGCAGAAGCTGTGTAGATTAATGAGAATGTAATTGCGAACGTAAAAATAAGAAAACTGTAAAATCTTTTTTTGCTCTTTAATACGTATTTTTTCCTAGACATATCATCAACTCCAAACGCATATTCTTTATTTTGTATTTTCACACTTTCTATAGAGCCGCTAACACTTTAATTAATTATATCAAAAAGAATAAGCTAAATAATATGAATGGCGAAATTGACACTTTTTTCGGCGAAATTGGTTGTATGAATATGTAAAAGATTGTTGAAAAATATTTTAATTTGTTTTACTTTTGCATATAACCTTAAATCAAGCCAGATTTTTGTAGCAATCTCCGAATAATTACTGCTACCTCAGCTCTTGTTATTTTGACCTTAGGTTCAAGTGCTTTAGACATTTGAACTGGCAATATACCTGCTTTTATACAAGTAGTAATACTTTCCTTTGCCCATGCAGAGGATTGCCCTGAATCGCCAAATGCTGCGAGCAATTTGTCAGCTTCACCAGCACTGAATTCCACCTTCAAACCAGTAATTTTCATTGCCTTGGCGACCATTGTCATAGCCTGCTCATGTGAGATTTTATCCATCGGTCCGAATTTACCGTTTCCGTATCCCGATATAATCCCATACTCATACGCCGTTTCAATATATCCGCAATACCAAGCTGGTGATTTTACATCCACGAAGGAGTTATTATCGGTACCTGGTTTGAGTCCCAGACTTTTTACCACGATTGCCGCAAATTCTGCTCTTGTGATGTCACGGTTAGGCTCAAACAGGTCGTTGCCTATACCACTAATAATCATTCTAGAACCCATATCATTAATTGAAGCCTTAGCCCAGTGCGTTTCCACGTCCTTAAATTCAACCTGATTCCATACAACCGAATATATACTATTGGTTAAGCTATTGATTTTTGCATAATACTTGCCATCAATAATTACTATCTTTGTAGGCACATGACGAACTGTTCCGTCAGCGTCTATAATTACGCCTGTTGTTATTTTTGTATAGTCAACATCCTCTGGTATAGCTACTTTTCTTTGCACATATGCATTAAATTTACTTACATCAATGGTTTTGCCACCATAAGTGCAGCTTACATTGAATTCTACTGGAGCAGCAACTATAGTGAACTCACCAGCCTTTGCTGAGTTTTCAACAACTTTTACTGTTTCCTGTGTAGGTTTTGCTATTTCAATTAGCACCTTAATATCCTTAAGCTCCACGTTCTTACCAAGCTGCTGGGAGATGGCATCAATATTGATTTGTTGCGCAGGTAGAGTGTATGTGGCTGCCACTGTCTTTACTTCAATAGTTGCCAGTGTATTCTCCATGTTCTTGATCATCTGACCATTTAGTTCTCCAACAACCACATCTGCCTTTGTATTTACTGGTATGGTAACTACTGCACTATTTCCTTCTGTTGCAAGCTTTTGCTCAAGCTTCTTCTCGTCAATAATTATTGTTGTAGTTGTTTTACCGTCTTTTGTGGTATCTACAGCAGTTCCTGCGTTTACAGTATCGCCGTTTACTAGGATGTCAGCACCTGGTTTAGGTTGGATTACTGGAGGGGTATAACTGCTGGTGCCGCTGCTAGTTGGTGTTACATATGCAGTTGTTACGACTGTAATTGTCAATATTGCGGTTGTATCTGTTGCGCCGCCCTTTGACAATCCTACTGTAAACGTATAGGTTCCGTTTGTTCCAGCAGGCGTTCCTGCGTTTCCTGCTACAGCTGGTATGTAAAGAACTTTCGTTACTACTGCTGCTACGCCGTCTAAGGCTAAAGTTGCGATTTTGGCTTCAATCGCTGCTTTTACAGCGGCTTCATCTGTTGCAACTGCCTGGGTAATTGTATATATTACCTCGGATACCACACCTTTGACTGTTGCTACTGCTGCTAAGTTTGCATTTACTAATGTTACTAAACTACCTTGCACCGTTGTTATTGCTGATGTTGCAGCATCTACTTCTATTTGACTATTAGCAACCGTTACAACGTTTGCTGCAACTAATAATTGATAAGTAGTCCAGCTTGCTACTGTATAATTAGCCTCAGTAACTGCCGCTAGCGCTGTATTGTAAGCTGTTAGGTCTGCTTTTAATACCAGTGCTGCAATTGCATTATTGATCGCTGTTGTTTTAATATTCCTTTCTGCATCAGTTGTTTCTGGCAATGCCATTGCTGTTGTTACTGCACTGTAGCTTACATAATTAGTAGATGTTAATGCCGCTTCAGATAATTTTGCTGCTGCTAAGTTGGCTGCTACTACATCAAATGCAGTTGCAGTTACTGTCATTGTCAACATTGCTGTTGTATCTGCTGCGCCTACCTTTGACAATCCCACTGTGAACTTATAAATTCCGTTTGTTCCAGCAGGTGTTCCTGCGTCACCTGTAACTGCTGGTGTGTATAGAACTCTGGTTACTACTGCTGCTACGCCGTCCAAGGCTAAAGTTGCGATTTTCGCTTCAATCGCTGCTTTTACAGCGGCTTCATCTGTTGCAACTGCCTGAGTCATTGTATAGGTTGCCTCGGATACTGCGCCTTTGACTGTTGCTACTGCTGCTACTGCTGCTATGTCTTCATTTGATGCTTCTGTAACTACTATTTCATATATACTTATCTCAATGCCCGTAAATACTAATAAATAGTCACCAGCGGCTAATTTATCTGTAGGTGATTTACAATGTAAAAAAAATTCATCAGGGGATGTATAAATACCCTCCATAATATTTTGCAATTCTACCATTGCTATAACATTAAACCGAATAGTTGTAGTTGGTTCCTTCATTATATTGGATAAAAACCCTTCTACGGATTGTGAAGTATTAATAGGCAATGTATTACCTATTATTCTTATTGGATTATCATTGTAATCAAACTGGTAAACAGAACTTGTTAATGGTTTCATTGTTGAAGAACGCAATGCATCACTTAATTCTTGTATTTTAAACCAAAGTTCTGTATAAGTTGCTTGTGGTAATAATAATGCTATATTTAGTGCATCACATATATAATTAATAGCATAAATAGAATTTATTATAGAATTAGCTTCTTCTATTTCAACATTTAATCGAGTAAAATCTACATTAGAGATTAAATCATCAATAGCAGTGTTTAGTACTATTGCTTTAATTTCTTCTTCTGCATTTGTTGATTCTGGAAGTAATAATGCTGCTGCTATTCTACTCCAAGAATCCACTGTATAATTTGCTTGTGTTAATGGTATTCTAGCCATTGCAACTACTAAAGGATTTGGTAAAATCACCACGTCTAATCTATTGTTGATGTTTGTTGTAATGTTACTACTAACATATATCGTAATTGTAATGTTCGATGTGATTGATGTGGTATTATCCACACTCAATATTCCTGTTACATTATTTATCATTATGCCTGTTCGTGGGCTCCCCGCTATAATATAATCATATATACTAAGCATATCCGCACCACTTTGATCCTTACCTTGTGCTGTATAGGTTGCTGTATTTACTGTGGATGAATATGGAACTTCTATACTTGAAGGGCCTGATAATAACACCGTAGTCAAGACTACATCAATGACATTATTAATGGTTGTAAGACCGTTTACTACTACGAAATCTTTATTTACATCATGTTGCTGAAATATGTTTGCTGTTTTAAGTTGATATGTTATAGCTTCTGGTACTGTGAAAGCTATAGATGTATATTTATTAATTGGGGCAAATTCCGTTATTAGTGAAGATGCTTTATTATATATTTGCGTATTCACATTTGCAATTTTTTGAATACTATAATTTGCCATTAAAATCGTTGCTGTACTTCCTGCTGCTAAAGCTCCATCTATTGCAAAGAGATTTGTACTATTGGAAGATGCCTTTACTGTTGCTGCAGCATTTATTGTTATGATTCCTGATGCTCCATCTGATCCTTTACCTCCACCGATTCCTGCCGCACCTTCACCACCTGTAGCAGTGACTGTACCACCTAAAATTGTAATTATACCACCGGATCCACCTGCTCCGTCACTGTTTGTGCCGCCACTGCCTCCGCCTATGCCGGCTCCTCCCCTACCATAGAATGATCCACCAGTGGCGATGACTGTACCACCTGATATAGTAATATTGCCACCAGATCCACCGTGTTTTAAAACATTACCTGTGCCTCCGCCTATTCCTGCACCATCACCACCTGTTGCTTTGACTGAACCACCTGATATAGTAATATTGCCACCATCACTACCACTATAATCAATTCCACCACCAAAGGCACCACCTATGCCTGCTCCAGCTATACCTGTTGCATTAACTGTACCACCGTCTATTATAATAGTGCCACTTTGTCCCCATGCTCCTGCACCTATGCCTGCACCATCTCCACTTGCATTAACTGTAACATTATCTGATATTTGAATAGTTCCACATGAACCATACCGGCCTCCACCAATGCCTGCTGCCGCAGAAACGCCTGTTGCATTGAGGGTACCTGTGCCTTTAATTAATATTTTTGTACCTCCTACAACATGAATACCTGCTTTACAATCTTCATTTTGTGATTGAATTGTTCCAATATATCTACTTTCTAGAGTATTGGTTCCTATGATAGTGAGTGTTACATTTGCACTGCCAGTTAGTTCAAACGCACAAAGAGATTTAATAGTTACACTAGCCAATGTAATATTTGCTTTTACTCCATCCACCACTATTTTATTTGTGGTTGTAGTACCCGTTATTACATAACCATCAGTATTTAAACTTGTTTCAGTAGTCGCAAGACCACCGCCACTCGCACCTAATGCGTTAATTATTATATCCCCTTGTGAAATATCAAGCAGAGTAGGTATACCTGCACCTGCATACACTGGCATACCTACTGGCAAAATCATTGCCACAATTATAGCTAACACCAGTACTAAACTCAAAACCCTTTTGTTCGTCATAATTTCATTCTCCTTTTTGATTCTTCATTTGATTTTTTACTGTGTAGTTACCTCAATTCAGCTGCTCCAACTCTTTAAGCTCTTCTCTTTTCATTACATCTCAGCAATAAATTCTGAATTTTTTCTATGTTAAAAGGTACCGCTATAAATCCATATGCCTCAAATTCGAAAGCATCTACTGCATATTCCAGCTGATTACTGTAGAAAACAACTTTTGCAAAGGGGTTTTGCCCTCGAATCAAACATGATAGCTTAAAAGCATTCAGCTCAACTCTCCCCATCCTGATGAAGGCAATATCGGGTGGCTCTTGACGGATACTATTTTCTGCTGCTTCTATGGTAGTAAAGCTCCCCTTAAAATCCAACATTTCATAGTCATCCAATATTTTGTTTAAATCAATATTGCTTTGATTATCTGGGTCGGCAATTATATATTTCATGTGTAACTTCGCCTCCAATTTGCTTCGTTATCCCTATCATAATGCACTGACCCTAAATGAACCCTAAATGAGAAGTGCCCTATAGGATTAATCTCTCCTATAGGGCACTTGGTGTAAAGTCTTATATACCAACAGTCTTGGCAGTTTTTGTATAAATATGTAAAATAAAGTTGAAAAAATGTTTTTATTTATTTGAGTTTATTTTTCTTCAAACCATCCCTCACCCTTTTGCACATTTCCACAAGTTCAGCAGCTCTTGGCTGTGCCCAGGAATATCCACTTGCTTCCATATATCCTCTCTGTTCCAACTGTTCAAGTAAATCCATATCTTCCTTTCTTTTTATCTGATTGCTCTTAATCAGTTCTTCTAGCTGATAGGTGTCGCAGTTGACTTGCTCTATCACAATTCTATAATTTCCACGACCGCTTTCCAGTATCTGAGACATACCTATGTTTGCCAATTTTTTACGTAGCAAATAGGTAGTTGCATGAAAGTTTGTTTGGGCTTTACCAGAATCATATTCAGGCCAAACTGCATCCGCAATCTTTTCCCAATTTACTGGAACGCCCTTTTTGTGTACTAAAAAAGCCAGTATTTCCTTTGCTTTTGAGTTTTTCCAAGCTATTGCTTCTCCACCTAAGAACACTTCAAAGTCACCGAAGCATTGAACAAAAGGCTTCCCCGGCAGCTCGACTGTACTTTTAATTTTCACTAATCGCCTTACAGTTTTGCCCAGTCTTTCTTCTGTTAACGGCTTCAGAATATAATCCATCGCCTGTAATTCAAAAGCCTCTATTGCATATTGGTTAAAGGCAGTCACGAAAATAATATCTATACTTTCATTCAAGTCCAATATCTGTTCGGATAGCTGTAGTCCATTAACACCCGGCATTTCAATATCTAAAAAAACCGCATCTAGTGGATTCCCTTTTAAATAGGATAATAACTGTTCTCCTGTTTCAAACAATCCGCACAGCTCACATTCCTTAAAGTTCGAGACCATTCTCCCAAATCTTTCCATCACATGCAGCTCATCGTCTACTGCCGCAATCCGTATCATAATTGTTTTCTCACTTCCGGTATCACTATTTTCACGCAAGTACCCTGTCCCACTTCGCTACTAATATCAAGACCTCTTCCATATAATCTAAGTAGTCTATTGTGAATATTGAGGAGACCAACACCTTGTTCTATTCTGTCCTCACTTAAAAGCATTGCAAGCTTTCCACTATCTATTCCCACCCCGTCATCTCTGATCTCTATGTAAGTACCTTCCTGTGTCCCTCTCATTTTTATGTATACTGTACCTCCTCCTAGCTTTTTAGAAATACCATGCCGGATTGCATTTTCTACTAAGGGTTGGAGGATGAGAGCAGGTAATTGATTATCTAAAGGTATTTCAATCTCTTTAATTAGCTGTATCTTTTGACCAAAGCGCGCTTGCTCTATGTTGAAATAGGTGTAGACAAGTTCCAGTGAATTTTCTATCGTCACCATTTTATCTATGTTATTAAATTCCAGACTCTCTCTTAAATACATTGCTAAGTCTATAATTAGCTTGCCAGCCTTTTTCCCATCCTTTTCGCACACATTGGCAATAGCATTCAAGGCATTGTATAGAAAATGAGGCTTAATCTGTGCTTGCAGAAATGACATTTCTGTTGCCATTATTTTGTCCTTGAGCCTATCTGCTTCCACTAAATTTTCATTATACATAATGAGCTTTTTATGGGTGTTGACCTGCTGTTTGGCTTGAACAAAAGACATAGCCAAAATGACTCCAAAGTTTCCATATAAAAACATAAAGGATGCATTATTACCACCAATACCTTTAAATTGAAATATATCTTCGATAATAGCCAAAACAAAGACGTAGATAGCTATAAACATTAAGATCGCATTGTCCCTTTTATTGAGCACTGCTTTTATTAGGACGCCCAGAATGTAAATCATTTGTAGCAGAATCATTACGTATATATAATTAGTGAATGACGAAACGAATCCAGGGGGTGCCAGCAGCAGCATATCAAAAAACAGGGTAGGCAGCAAGACTAAACCCAGTATCGTTTTTTTATATTCCATAGGATACATACTAAGCACAAACAATGTCATAACGGGCACCAAATGATATCCTGTCAAATAATTAATATATGCTTTGACTACGAATGTCACATTAGGGAAGAAGATTACAAGAGGTACTTCGCCCCATATTAAGGAACGCAAGACTGTGATAAAACAAAGCATGCTAAAAAACAAGGCTGTCTTATTTTTTGATTGTAATACAAACAATAAGAAATAATAAATACCAAATATAAAAACACTGCCTATAAAGAATAGCTGTAGAGCTAAGAGTGTCATTTTTTGTCGCTCTAATACTCGTTTCGATCCAAAAACTGGGCTATCGCGAAGTCCTCCATTTGCATAATCCAGATTGGCCACCTGCAAAATTAACTCAAGCCTTTGCGTATCCTTTGGCAAATCTAAAATGAGTGATTCCTCGCCGTTTTTAAAGCTCGATGGTTTGTCCGATACTTTTCCAACCTCTACAATAAACCGTCCATTTGCATAGAGCTTATAGGCATTAGAAACATTTTGAATGCGAAGAGCAGGGTCTTTAAGAGTCGATGGGTATTTTAGCCGCAAACGATAGGTGGCTACTCCATGGTCTAGATACACTTTAGTTCCTGCTCCTTGATCCTTCCAACTGCCTGGCACTTTCATGAGTGAATCCATCTGTATTGGTTGCTTTTCAATAAAATCTTGAGGCGTCAACAATCTATCCCAATAGAATTCCCATTGACCATCTAATGTCACTGACTCCTTTTGCGTAAAATCAACGCTCGTCAAATCGACATTGCCGTTAAGAGCCAGTCCTGGCGTAAGTTCTAACATCTTGCCAAGGGCAAAAAACATAAAAGCAATAAATAATGTAATGAGTACTATTCTCCAATTTGAACCGATTTTTCTACATATTCTTCTTTGATCAGCTATTATAATCATTCACTTTCATCTTAAATTTGTACATGTTAAAGAATATCTATTGTATACTTCGGCAGAACAAGAGATAATAATAAGCTAGTAATGATTTTGGTACAAAAAAATACCGCATAATTCATTTATGAATAGTACGGTATTTCATTAAACTACATTAAACTATTACTTATATCATATTAGCCTACTACTTCAAAAACCTCTTTAAATTCTTTTTCAATCTCGATAATGCTTTTAAATGTGCTTTCAAGCCCAAGCAATCTTTTTAGAAATAATTGCTGCTGCTCTGTCAGTGGCAGTTCATTATACCAGGCTGATTTCTTTTTGCCTAAAGGCTTTTCATAGGAGGAGTAAAGTAAATATAGCAGAAAATCTCCTAAAAAAGAATAATCCAAGTTAAACTCATATAACTTGCCATCTCTCCATCTTGACAGGCCAAAATCAACAAGATATACCTCTCCATCATCAATTAAAACATTTGGTGTTCTTATATCTCTATGAACTACACCATTGGCATGAAGATATTTTATAATGCTAATAAGCTGAATACCTATACTATAAAATTCTTCATTAGTAAAGCTGTAACTATACTTAGATAGCATATCTTTCACGGTACGACCATTCTTAAATTCCAGTATAAACCCATAAAAGCCTTTCTGATTTATAATTCCCAAAAGCTCAGGAATCCTTTTGTCACTGAGCTTTGACAAAATAACTGCTTCATAGGCATTTTTATCTGCATTCTTCTTAAACATGCTGGGTTTGAATTTTTTGATAACAACCCTATTTCCAGTGTCTGATATAGCGAGAAAACATGCTCCATATCTGCCTTCACCAGCAAGGCCTTCAATGGTATGTTCTCCCACCTGTTTACCAATATATTTTTTGCTTCTACAAAACCACATTATGCGCCTACCCGTTTATTTTGTTACCGCATTTAAGGCAAAACTTTGCATTAGGAGGCAATTTTTCCCCACAGTTCAAGCAGAACAATACCCCATTAACCTTTTCACCACATTGCAAGCAAAATTTTGATCCTGCTGGTATCTGGGAGTTACACTTGTTACAACTAATACCATTCAGTCCTGATTCGGGCTGATTATACACAGGTGAATTCTGATTTTGATTCTGATTTGGATACTGATTTTGATTTTGATTACCATAGTGACCTCCAGAGCCACTTTGTGAACCAATAATACTAAATAGGTTGCCCAGAAAGCCTTTCTTCTGGTAGTGATTGCTTCCATTATTACCGTTCTTATAATGATTCCCATTTGATGATCTTGACATAAAACTCATTGTTTTGTACCTCTCTATTTATTATTATTTATGAATTGAAATACCTTTAAATTTTTGATTGAACTTACTATTTTTATTAATGTATTTAACAAGTTTTACAAGCTCATACCAAGTAACTGCTACCACTGCTATTCCAACTGCTAATAATAACTGATTAAGTGATAGTGGTGCTAGTTTTAAGAATCCACTTAGTGGCGAATATAACATTACCATCAAACCTGTTATTGTTCCTATACTAACAGTCCATATTACCTTATCCTTTCTCAGACTTATGAAAGTCTTAAATGCAAACATGGTATTTGAACTGTTAACTTGAACAAGTAATACATTGGACAACAGTATAATTGAGAGTCCCATAGTTCTTGCAATTGATGGATTTTGCGGATACTGATTCAAGAATGTTAAATATGCTCCAAAGGATGCGCCAAATATAACAAGTCCTTGAATTACACTCTTGAGCAATGTTTTTGACGTCAATAATTTTTCTTTAGGATTACGAGGTGCACGTTCCATAATATCTAGCTCAGCTGGCTGACGTTCCAAAACTATTGAACAGGTAGGATCAATTACAAGTTCTAACAACACAACATGCAATGGTAATAATAAAAGGCTTGCGGGACTAATTCCCAAAAGTGGTGCACATAGCGAAGCAAAAGCTATAGGAATATGAATAGTAAATACATACCCAACCGCTTTTCTGATGTTATCATAAATTCTTCTTCCGTCTTTTATCGTATCTACAATGGTTGAGAAGTTATCATCAAGTAGAATTAGATCAGCAGCTTCTCTTGAAACCTCAGATCCACGTTTGCCCATAGCAATACCAATATCTGCATATTTTAAAGCTGGAGCATCATTTACTCCATCACCCGTCATAGCAACTACTTCCCCATTTGCCTGGAAAGCCTTCACTATTCTCATCTTATGCTCAGGAATAACTCTTGAAAATATACTGACATCTTTAACTCTTTCACACAATTCTTCATCGCTCATCTGGTTAAGTTCATCGCCAGTAATAATCTTGTCACAGTTTGGCATATTAATTTGCTTAGCTATTGAACTTGCGGTAATTCCATTATCACCTGTTATCATAACGACACGAACCCCCGCTTTTGTACAGGTTTTAATGTCTTCTTTCACTGATTCTCTTGGAGGGTCAGCAAGACCAACCATTCCACAAAGCTGAAGAGTACATTCCTCTAATGTATTAGGTATATCAGATTTGCTTTGCAATATCATCTGACCTACAGCAATAACACGAAGCCCAGTCTTTGACATTTCCATTATCTTGTTCTGAGCTGTTTCTCTATCTTCAGAAGAAAGGTTGCATATTGTTAAAATATGTTCGGGAGAACCTTTAGCCGCCACTACGATTTCACTACCATTTTCCCAAACATGCCCCATCATTTTTGTTTTATCGGTAAAAGCATATTCTTTTAGAAGTTCACCACCAAAGATAATATCTCTAGTAATTCCTTGTTCTTCACAATAGGATATCATAGCCTTTTCCATAGGGTCATAGGCATCAGATTTGCAACCCATTCCCATTATTTTATTCTGTCTTTCAGTGTCATCTAAAATACTCCAGGTCTCTCTAACTGTCATTTTATTCATCGTTATAGTTCCTGTTTTATCGACACAAAGCACAGAAACTGCACCTAATGTTTCTACAGATGGCAGTCTTCTTACTAGTGATTGCTTTTTAGCAAGCCTCCATGCGCCCATTGACAAAAACACAGTCAAAATAACTGGGAATTCCTCAGGTATCATTGCCATTGCAAGAGTTATACCTGATAAAACACTCTCAATTAATCTATCTCCCATAACATGATCTGGAATATTAAAATATGTTACAGTTCCAACAAGTGCAAATAAAACTGCTGCAATTCCAGCACATAGCTTTACCAATCGGTCTGTTTGCTTTTGCAGAGGTGTAGGGCTATCAGGCGCCAAAACAACATCTTGGCCTATTTTCCCATACTCAGTAGCTGAACCAATTCTATCTACCAATATAGTACCAGTTCCTTGTGTAACAAGAGTTCCCGCATAGCAATAATCTAACCGCCAATAATCTTTGCTAGCTTTACTATCTGCTTTCTTTTCCTGCATCTCTTCGCTATCTTTAGAAACCTTCCACACGCCCTCAGCCTCTCCAGTTAGAGATGATTCATCCACAAAAAGCGTACTTGCTCTTAAAACTTCTCCATCAGCAGGTATTTTAACGCCTTCAGTAATAAACATTAAGTCTCCGGGTACCAAGTCTGTGCTATTTATTACTTTTTCAATTCCATCTCTAAGTACTTTGATGTGAGGAGCTGATAAATCCTTTAATGCATTTAGAGTTTTGTCGGTTTTCCATTCCTGAATTGCTTCAATGCTAATAATACCAATAACGAAGACAAGCATGATAGCTCCGTCTTTTGGTTCGCCCAAAATAAAATAAATTACTGCAGCGACTATCAACAATAAAAACATAGGTTCAAGGATTACCGAGAGTATTTTATGAAAAAGACTTTCCTTTTTCGCTGCAACTAGCTCGTTCTTGCCATGTTTTTCTTGAAGTTGTTTTGCCTGTGTACTTGTGAGTCCTTGTAATTCTTTGATTTGTTGCTGTGTCAAAGTAGTTACCTCCATTTTTTGCTTGTTTCATACCAAAGGAACAACTAAATAATAACTTCCCATCAAAATAATGTTATATTATTTAGTAGTTCCCAAAAATAGTACCAAGCATATTTTTAAGATAGCTCTATGGCATTGCAATTCCCAGATATGTTCTAAAAAAGAGTATAAAAAAACCCGTAGAACATTTTTACTGTCCCACAGGGATACAATCTATCCTGTTGCCAATTAAGGCCCAGCCCCACGAACTTACTAGAAAGTTCATCGCCTGCTCAGTTTGTACTGTAGATTTATATGCAGCGCAAAGAGTATACTAAATTTTAACATATTAATCGAATTCTTGCAAGAGTTATTTTTGGCATTACTCAGTAATCAGTAATTTATTTCTATATCCTTCCATGATATCTTAAAGCTGTAATGCCAAATCAACATAGCTATTATTGTAGAAATAGCTATGTTAATAGTTATACCGAAGGGTACAAATTGTTTGAGTGCAAAGTGAATCCCTGCCATAACTCCACAAATGAACATTAACAAGAAGATTACTCCAACATTAGAACCACTTTGCATAGTCTTAAAATCCTTATAAAATGGCAACTGCTTGGAGGATAGCTTGAAAAATAAAATTGCCAAAAGAAGCATGTTTGCAAGCATTAAAATAACATCTGGAATAATCCTTGGACCACACAGAAAAATAAATATTATGCCCAAAGCACCTACGATAGGTATATTAAACTTGAACATAAAGGCCTTGAAGGCACCCTTCAACATAGCTGATGGATTCTCTATTGGTAACGCCTTGTAAATCCAAGCACCCTTGTATTTTTCGCTCATGTTAATAAAATAAACTGAGAAGCTAGTCATAGCTATTCCTATATAAATGCACAAATAGCCATTGCTAGTATGTAATGCATTTAATGTTTCGGCAAATGAATTTTGTGAGCCTGTAATAAAAATGAATATAAATGGTAGCACTATTGAGAAAGCCAAACTAGGATATAGCTGTAGCTTAAGCTTTCTTTCACTGGCAATCATATTTTGTGTAAATGTGAAAAAGGCTCTTTCTTTCTTATCTCCGCATACCAAACTAGCAATTGCTTTTTTCAGTCTAAAAACCTGTAAGTTTTGGCGTTTACCTCCACTATTATCATTGAGCTTTTGAAGATTTTGTTCAAAGTATGGCACAATAGTTCTAATGTAAATATTAAAGCAAGCTATGGGTATTATGACAGCCATAGCAGTGGAAGCAACATAAAATATAGAGTAACTTTTCTCAGTCAAAATACTTAGCGGGGCCGCAAACCATGTGGTAGGAATAAGATAATTCCACCATTTGGGAGTAAAATTAATATTCATTTGCGTTATGCTAAACATCCTGCCTATAAATTGATATGCAATAGTTATAAATATTGTAAGACCTATCTGAAAATAATTGATTATATCCTTTAGCTTTTCTCCATCAAATACACTGAGAATAGCAAAATACAGTAAAGATGTAAAAAACATTACCAAACCACAAATAAGTACTATTTCGAGAAGCATAATTAAAAAGAATACCGGACCAAAATGAATTAAACACATTAATAAAGATGGGCCAGAAAGTGCTAGGGTAATCCTAAATAAATAATATAGTATATGTATTGTTTTTGCCATCTTGATTGTTTTGTTATGTATGGGCCTTGGGAGAAGTATGTTCTTGTCCTTAACATCTAATAGCACTGTAGAAAAATCAGCTATCATTGTTGCTAATATCATAAAAATTATCATGCCAAAAATCATATTCATCTTGTAAAAGGTCGAAAAAGGAATCCAAACGAATATTGATATCATGAGTCCCATAAAAGAATAAATAAACATGGACATGACCATTAGATTTTTATTTTCTACATTTTTTGTGTTCGCCATTATTGTGGGAACATTTCTATGGTCTAATGTTAACTTAACCTTTAAAATCATGCGTAATTGCTTGTAGTTAATACCAAGACTATTAAAGAAAGAAGCAAACCGATCCAATAGCTTTAGTAAAAAGAATTCCTTCATCCCATCACGCTCCTATCACCTTTACAAAATCACTTGCTATTTGTTTATGCTCATTGAAGCCTGTTAATTGGTTAAATATTTCTTCAAGAGAGCCCTCTTGGCTTTGCACCTGTAGCTGACTAAAGGTACCATCAGCAACTACATTTCCATTATTTATTAGTATTATTCTATCGCTGATTTTTTCCACTACCTCCATAATGTGTGAGGAGTAAAAAATAGTCTTGCCTTGATTTGCGAGAGAGCTCATTATTTCTTTAAAAATCAATGCACTATTTGCGTCTAGTCCGCTTAAGGGTTCATCAAAAAACAATACATCTGGATTATGTATAAGACTTGCAATTATCAATATCTTTTGTTTCATGCCCTTTGAATAAGAAGTTATTCTAGAATCGTAAACCTCCTCTATTCCAAATAGCCCCATAAGCTTTTTTGCTTTACTATCCACCTCTTCATAGCTCATACCGTACATCTCTCCAAGAAAGGTAAGATACTCTCGTGCTGTAAGGTTATCATATATTTCAGCGGTTTCAGGTATGTAACCGATCTTTTTTTTATACTCTACATTTCCATCAGAAATGTCTTGTCCCATTACTTTAACTAAGCCTTTATAGTTAGTTACTAGTCCGAGTAATATCTTAACAGTAGTACTCTTCCCGGCACCATTAGGCCCAATATATCCAATTATCTTTCCTCTAGGTATTTCTATGTTTATCCCATTCAACACCTGCTTTGAGCCGTAGCTCATATATAAATCCCGAATTGAGATTGCGCATTCACTCATGAATATTTTCCTCCAAGGTATGCATTTTTTTCTGACAAATGAATAATCAAAAGTCGCGTGTTGCTTTTATAGCTTTCATCTACTCACATTATAAATTAAAGTCGATATATTATCAAGTTTTTACCATTTAAGTCACCAATCAGTCTTCAAAATATGTTTCCAAAAATTGTATAAAAATATTTATTCTACAAATCATAATACTAGGTATTGGAAAAATTACTAACCTATAATATTGAAAGGAGGATATGTTAATGGCCAAAGGAAGCAAAAAGCACAAGATATCATCAAAATCTAATTCACAAAACAAGTCAGAGCAAAATGAAACACAAAGCAAAACAACTTCAGAATTTAATAACAAAAGCAATGCTAAACAAAGCAATTAATAATACAAATTCTACATGAAAGAAAATATGGATATATTTTTCAGAATATAAAATTTGAATATTGTCATAATAATTGTGAGTACAGAAATGTACTCGAGCGACAAATTTTTAGCGACGAGAGTTGGGAGATGATTCCGTTGGACTACTTTATTTCTCGAATCTTTATGGTTAAGCACTAGTTAAAACTGTGGTTCGGTGTTTATATTCATATCTATCCAAGATGGATGTGATTTTAACATTTAGAACACAGGCAAGAATTTAATATGTCGAGCATTGGGAGATGATGAGGTTGATTGTGTCAAACTTTTTTTCTCACAAACCCGTAATGGAAAATTTCTTGCATCTAGTTAATGTTCAAGGAGCTGTTAATACTCCAAAAGGGTGGCCACAGATGACTAGGGCAGTAATTGGATGGCTAATGTAGGGAAATTCAAAGCAGTTTCATTTTGTTTCTTTTACTTGAAGTAGTTAAATAATTAGCTCTAAACCGTCCATTGGCAAAAGCAGGGATACATGACGAATCCCTGTTTTTGCTTTTGGCATTAATTTTATAATTTCTATTTCTTCCATTAAAATCATCATACGCTACTGAAATTGTGAATTATATAGTTCTGCATAAACTCCATTTTGTTTTATAAGCTCGTGATGCTTTCCTTGTTCAACTATTTCGCCATCATTTACTACCAAAATAACATCTGCATTTTGAATGGTGGACAGTCGATGAGCTATTATAAAGCAGGTCTTAGCTTTCATCAATTTGCGCATAGCCCCCTGAATTTGCAGTTCTGTGCGGGTGTCCACATTGGAGGTAGCTTCATCAAGTATCAATATTTTCGAATTTAACAGCATAGCTCTTGCAATAGTGAGTAGTTGCTTTTGGCCTTGAGAAATATTCACTCCATCATCATTAAGGATTGTATTATAGCCTTCGGGAAGTCTCATAATGTAATTGTGTATTTTTGCTGCTTTAGCTACATTTATTACCTCGTCCATATTTGCATCTTTTTTACCATACGCGATGTTCTCAAAAATCGTTCCACTAAATAGCCAAGTATCCTGTAATACCATGGTATATGAGAGACGAAGACTTTTTCGAGTGACTTTTTGAATATCAGTACCATCAATAGAAATTGTTCCTCTAACTGGATCGTAAAATCTCATAAGCAGGTTAATTATTGTAGTCTTTCCTGCACCTGTCGGACCCACAATCGCAACAACACTACCTTCATCTGCAATTAAGTTGAGATCTTGGATAACAGTTTTTTCAGGGTTGTAGCCGAAATCAACATGTTTAATTTTAACATCACCTTGTGTATTTTTTAAAATCTCAGCATCTTTAACGTCTTTGGGCTCTGGTGGTTCGTCAATCAAGCGAAAAATCCGCTCCGCTGCAGCACATGTAGACTGTAGTTCACTAATAATATTAGCTGCTTCATTGATAGGTCCAGAGAATTTGCGGGAATAAAGCACAAATGATGAAAGACTTCCCAAGGTCAGATGGTTGAATAGATAGAGCAGTGCTCCAAATACGCTTATAAGTGCAAGGGAAAGGTTGTTAATGAAATTGACAGAGGGACCTGTCATGCCACCATAATATTCGGCATCGTAATAGGCGTTCACCGCTTCTTTGTTCTTTGAATCAAAGCGGTTAATAATGGTTTCCTCTTGGTCATAAATTTTAGTGGTCTTTTGACCAGAAATGATTTCTTCCACAAACCCATTTAGCTCTCCCAATTTGGCTGAACGTTTCCGAAACAGCGGTCGTACCTTGCCTGTCATATACTTTGTTAACAATATTGAAATAGGAATGGTGATGGCAAATATCAGCACTAAAATAGGAGCTATAAAAAGCATCATGACAAGAGATCCCAGCACTGTAATGACACTAGTACATAGTTGAAGCATATCAGAGGACAAGGATGCATTCACAGTATCAATGTCATAGGAAATCCGACTGATAATGTCACCAGTTTGATGGCTGTCAAAATAACTTACGGGCAAATCAACCAGTTTTTCAAATACATCATTACGCATTTTAAAAATAACCTTCTGGCTCAAATGGATCATTAAAACTGAAAGTATGTAGGAAAGCAGAGCCGAAAGGAGATAAAATATAATCATCAAAAAACAATTATAATAGACTTCCTGAAATTTCACCTGTCCCTTTCCAAAACCGATAGCATCAATAGCATAGCCAGATAGCATGGGTCCAATCAGTGCCAATATATTACTGACAATCGTAAGTAGTATAGCAAGAAATACCATCCATTTGTACCGAAATAAGTATTTCCACAAACGCAGAAGAACTTTTTTGGTATCCGTTGGTTTTGCTTTCGGTTTCTCCATATTATGCAATTACTTTGCCCCCCATCTGAGTCATACTGATTTCACTGTAACTTTCACAGTTTTGTATTAATTGCTCATGCGTACCGTATCCAATGGCTTTGCCCTCCTCTAAAACAAGGATATGGTCGGCATACATTATAGAGCTTACGCGTTGTGCAATAATAATTGTTGTAGTATTCTGAAAATTCTGTACAAGCGCTTTGCGCAGCAGAGAGTCCGTTTTGTAATCCAGAGCACTAGATGAATCATCCAAAATAAGTATTTCAGGTCGTGCAGCTAATGCACGTGCCACCAGGAGTCTCTGCTTCTGCCCTCCACTCAAATTAGAACTTCTATTTGTCAGAATATGATCATAACCATCTGATAAGGAATCAATGAATTCTTTTGCCTGTGCATATTCGGCTGCTACTTCGATTTGTTTCCTGCTTAATCCTCGACCAAAATCAATGTTGGCTGCAATGGTATCGGCAAACAGAACATCGTTCTGAAATACAATTCCAAATTTAGTGTGTAGCTTCTTAGGTGGAATACTACAGATATTATCCCCATTAATACGAATCTCACCTTGATCTACATCATATAACCGAAGCAACAGGCGAATCAACGTGCTCTTTCCACATCCCGTAGCTCCTATGATTCCCAATGTTTCACCTTGCTTTAGCTCAAAGCTAATATCATCTATATTGTCTTTACCTTTATGATAAGAGAAACACACATGATCAAATGTAATGTGGTATCCATTGTCGATGTGATTTTTAGGTTCTAGTTTTAGATCCTCCTGTGTATCCAGCACTTGGCATATTCTGTTGGCTGATGCGCTTCCTTTAGAATACAGTACAAACATTCGGGTTATCGAAAGCATAGCGTTCAGTATGATAATAAAGTAAGTAAGAAACGCTATTATTTTTCCTGGAGGAGTTAGTCCCGCGTTAACCCTGGATGCACCTACAATAATGACCATAGTGAGTCCTGTGTTTAAAAATAAGTTCATCATTGGATTTGTGAGAGCCATAGTGATACCAGCTTTTTTCTCCCTATTTACCACATCTTCGTTTACATCAGAAAAGCGTTGTTTTTCATGATTTGTTTTTGAGAGCGCTTTTATCACACGAATTCCGGTAATATTCTCACGTACTGTGCGCACAAGAATATCCACTGCTCTCTGCTGTCCGCTATAAAGAGGTATACTTTTCTTAGTGACTAGGTATACCAGTAGCCCAATAAATGGAATAATAAGTATCAAAATCAGTGATAGTACCGGTTCTAGTGTGAGAGTAACAATGATACCGCCCAGCAGCAATATTGGTGCCCGTACTCCCAGTCGCTGCATCATACCAATCAACTGATGAATGTTGTAAGTATCAGAGGTAAGCCTAGATTCCAATGAAGGTATGGTAAACTCATCCATCTGCCGACAGGAAAAATAAGAAATCTTTGAAAACAAGTCATGGCGAATGGCTTCAGTCGTGTCTTTTGCTACTTTGGATGCCATACGATTTGCTATGATATTTGTAACGAGTGCCACAACAGAACAAAGAATCATAATAACGCCCCAGATCAGAATCAGAGGAACATCGTGCGATGGAACAATATCATCAATGGTATATGCTAAAATCCATGGCAGCAGCAAATCCATAATGGTACCAATAAATTTCAACATAAGTCCCAATGTCATTCTAGGGAGATAGGGTTTCAAATAAGTTAGGATTTTTCGCATGATTTTCCTTCCATTTCTGCTTCCTTCTCCACACATGACATAGCTTTATTCATCATGTGCTCCATCATAGAATTCAAATGCTGTAGTTCTTCTTCAGTAAAATCTTCAGTTAGGAATGCATTCCATTCCACTAAAAGAGCATGCACCTTTGGGTAAACATCTGAAGCCTTTTGAGTGGGGAAAATCTGCATAATCCTTTTATCTTTCTCGCTAGGAATTCTAGTGATGAAACCTTTTTGCTCCAACAATGTCAATTGGCGAGTTACATTGCTTTTATTAATATAAATCATCTTTGAAAGCTGTTCCTGAGAAATACCTGGATTCTTGCATATTTTTAAAATATAGGAATGTTGGTAGCCATTTAAACCTTCATTCTCAAGCTTACCATTTCTGTATAAGATTGCACAACGCCAAGTTCTGCTGATATATTTCATAATAAATTCCATAAAGTGTCTCCTATATGTTTATTCGTTGCAAGCGCAACTAATTTACAAAAGAATATCACTTTTTTAAAACTATGTCAATTATTATTGTGTACTAAAATAATGTTACCCATATAAATCATTTCTCTAAAAAAGACGATTCCAGATTAAAAATTAATCCTGAATCGTCTTTCATTATCATCTCAGATACCGCTGCAAAACCTAGCCCTTTAGCCTTCAGCTTTGAATTTATTATAGAGAGCAGAGCTAACGCTCTACTGCCTTAATTAAAACCGCACCAGCTTATTCTCCTCTTGAGGCTCTGGCTGCTTCAACCATGGCTAAGTATCCCTGAACTGGTACATAATCAGGTATTGAGTTTCCTGAACCTAGAGCAAACCCGCCATGTCCTATTGAGTATCCAATTACTTCTATCACAATCTCTTTAATTTCTTGTTCATTTTTTCTACATAAATGGTCAGTGTCTATGCCACCAAAATTACCAATTTTATCACCATAACGGTTTACCCATTCCGAGAATGGTGCGATCTGGTCTTCATTAGAATGCTTGGCATCTATTTTAGCAACAGCAATAATTTCATCCATTACATCAAATATTTTGCCACAAGAGTGAAGTAGAAAAGGTTTATTATAGGAATGAATCAGTTCTACCAATCTTTTATACTGGGGTATTATATGAGTTCGAATATCCTTTGGAGGGATGAGTGTTCCGATCTTATAGCCTAGATCATCACCAAATCTACATACACAGTATGTATCTCCAAATTTCTTCAAAATCTCATCCCATATTTTGTACATTACATTTCCTATTATTTTAAACAAGTCAGCATAAAGTTCAGGATCATCGACTGAGATATAGCATAGATCCGTAAAACCTACTATGTCTTGTACCAGTTCAAAAACCCCGTAGCCTCCACCTCCTATAGCTTTCATACCCTGAGGCATTACTTCTCCAAGCAAAGTAAACTCCTCAGTATATTTTTTAAAGAACAGCTCTGGAATTTCATCCCAGGGATACTTTAAAAAATCTTCTCTACACTTAATGGCACCCGGCATATGTCCACCAAGTGCACCGGCTCCCGGCATAATAGCTCCTATATTTTGTTCAAAAGATACTGTATCATATCCCATTTTCAGATAAAAGCCTGTATAGTTTCTATAGAATTCTTTTTTATCTGCTCTTGACCCATTGGCTAAATCACCAAATTGTTTATTCAGTATTTTTTCCATCACCCCTACCGAAATTGCATGCTCATACAAAGGCATTCTATCAGGTATTATATTCTTTGCAGCTTTTACTATATTTGTATAATCAGGTGTAAATTCTTTCATATAAGATCCTCCTTAGCTTTTGCCAATCTACTATTATAATAGCCCATTTAATGTAGTATTGTATAGATTGATTCTTGCTCATTCCTTTGCAGTTCTTGACTTTTTTATATCTCCTGGTGGATATTTGCGAATCCGCTTAAATACTCTATTAAAACTAGATACATTGTAAAAGCCAACTTCATAGGCTGTCTCAGAAATATTAACATCTTTGGAAAGAATAAGTTTTTCAGCATAATCATGAAAATGAGGCTCAGTATTTATTTTCTCTTTTTGATTGTCCGATATTAAAATTTCTACTGCAAAAACCTCAGTCTGAGTCACCGCCAAAGGATTCCATTGTACTTGTTCTAATATATGCCATAAGTGCAGATAAGACAGAAAAATAAATTACGAACTTCTCTCTACTCGACATGAGTAATGCTATCGTCTTGTGTATTTCATCACTTCGTTTGCCGTTGATAGTTTGAGAAACAAAGTACTAAACCATGTCCGCAAGATGGAGATAAATTGCTTTTTATTAGCAATATGCTTTGAGTGGGTCCCGTACATTGTTGACAACTAAAATGTTTAAGCGTAGTATAAAATAAAACGGGGGATTAACTCAGCGGGAGAGTGCTACCTTCACAAGGTAGAAGTCGTTGGTTCAAGTCCAACATTCCCTACCAATTTTGGGGGCGTAGCTCAGCTGGGAGAGCGCTGCGTTCGCAACGCAGAGGTCAAGAGTTCGATCCTCTCCGTCTCCACCACACTTTGTCTGAAAACCCTTATATATAAGGGCTTTCAGCGTTATATGAGAAAAAACGGCATTGAATTTTTAATAAAAATTATAAAATTCAATGCCGTTTTTAATATTTTAAGGATAATGTAGAGATATATCTGCTACATTGATGTTATTAACTTTTCTATTCCCACCATATTA
>DATCID010000222.1:0-20280 GCA_036507975.1 Ruminiclostridium sp. | reverse complement strand
GAAGGATCATGCTTCATAATTTTATTATAGAGTACTGTCAACATTTCTACTGAAGAAAAAGAACCGCCAGGATGCCCGGAACCTGCATTATAGATCATTTCCAAAATATTCATACGCATATCATTACACTTTACCGTTAATTGTTCTTCATTCAAATTTCTAAACATATATACATTCCATCCTTTCGATACTTTAATTTTTTTAGACTTTAGCCCATGCCAGATTCAGTGTTCTTTTTGCATTTGCAACTACTACATCTGGATCTTCATCACCTACAGGTTTAACCTCAAAACTTACAATCGGAGGATTTTTTTCATTAAGGAATCCTATTTGTTTTAATACCTTCAGGTATGTAACTAACTCCTCCACATCATTCTCCCCTCCTGGGAAACCGAATCTTGGATGCGCATCACCATATGCAAGAAGTGATGGGTCTTTCACAACACAATTTCCCATATGTGCATGAACTATGTATTTCACTATAGGAAGAATTGCCTCTTCCGATGTTTCTCTAATAAGTGGTAAGTGGCTTAAGTCAACCATTAATCCAAAGTTGTCGAAGTCCTTTGTGATTTCATCAGCGTATCTTTTTGCAAGAGTAACAGGACCTACAAGGCTCTTTTTATCAATATCATAATCAAATATTTCGTGTACTACCTTAATATTTCCTTTTGATTTTGCGTATGAACATAATTCTTTGGTCGATTTAATGAGTGCCTGATATGCTTCTTCTTTTTTACTCTCTTCATATTTCCCGCTTAAAAATGCAAACCCAACAGCTCCCATTTCATAAGCTTCATCAATGCCTTCTTTTAATGTAGCAAGTGCTTTCAATCTGCCATCCTCATTCGTATCGTTTATATTCAATCCAGTAGTAAGTAACCGTGGTTGTCCTCCATAAGCTACCGTCATGTGAGAAGACTCAAGCAGTTTTTTTGCCTGCTGTCTGATTTGCGCATCTTTTATCCAAGTAATTTCAATTGCATTAAAATAGTCATCAACAGCGATCTTTTTTATAGTTTCCAATATCGGCCCTTCGCCTTTTATTGTTGAAGGGTAAGCCATAAAGTGTATCAGTCCGACTTGCATGTATTTATACATTGAATCATTCATATTATCTGCCTCCAGTTTAAATCAATTCCATGTTGTAATTTTGATTTAATATAATAACTCTATCTCCCCAATTCCTTCATAAACTGCTTGCCTGCGTATGCAATCATACCCTGGTCAGAACTCAGACCAATGACCTGTACGCCCATATCCATAAGCCTTTGAGCTTCTTTTGCATCGGGCGCAATAGTTCCTACCGCAATACCAGCCGCTTTGGCCTTTTCTATTATGTTCTTCATGGCTTCCACAACCAACGGATGCTTTGACTGCCCCGTAACGCCCAATGCCTGGGATAGATCCATTGGTCCTATGAACATTACGTCTATACCTTTAACATTTAGCATCTCTTCAATATTTTCAATTCCTTTTGCAGTCTCACAATATACAACAATCATAGTATTTTCATTGGCTTTTAATGCATATTCTGATGCATTCATAAAACCATATCCTGCTGCTCTGCTTGATGGTGTATATCCCCTTTTACCCAAAGGTCCATATTTTGTGTTATCAACTACAAACTGAACCTCTTCACGTGTGCTTGTTTCGGGTACCATTATCCCAAGTGAACCCCCATCTAGCGCTTGCAATACCTGTGCACGGCTATTTTCACGAATCCGCACAATCGGAACAATTCCGGAAATATCAGACGTTCTGAGAAGATTTACCATGCTTTCCTTGCTCATCTGAGTATGCTCATTATCAATAATGAAAAAATCAAAACCTATCATGCTGAATAGTTCCACAACGCACGGGTCGATTATCTTTGAAAATGTGCCTATATAGTTCTTTCCTTCTTTTAAACCTTGTTTCATTTTATTTTCCCTTATCATAATTGTAGTGCCTCCATTTAATAATTATTATTGATTCAGCTGACCCTATAACTTGTTTTTAAGTCTTAAAGCCTATATCTCTTAAAAAGGCCAAATAACGCGGTATTCTTCTCCTAAGCTTTTAAGCTCTGTCACTACCCCCTCTCCTAACTCAATACCTTCTGCAAGCTTTTTAGTTGTGCTACGGTGTTCAATTTCACCGGGAATAAATACTTCTAAAAAGCCTGGAGCAGGTGGACAGCTCTTTATATCGTCTAAAATTTTATCCATTCTTTCTTTAAATATTTCCATAGGTAAAAATTTCTCAATGTCAAATGCGCCCATAAAATAACCCAAATTTTGAGGATTCTCAAAATCTTTCCAGAAATTATTAACCTCTCTTGAGTTAAAAGCTCCACTTAGTATGCATGATAGTATCTCTATAATAAATCCTATTGCGTAACCTTTGGGTCCCCCAAAAGGCAGCATGGCACCTTTCAGAGCTTCCTTCGGGTCAGATGTGGGTTTGCCATCTGCATCCACAGCCCATGAGTCAGGTATGGTTTTTCCCTCTTTGTCTGCAAGAATAACCTTACCCTGTGCTACAACACTTGTAGCCATATCAAGCACCAGTGGAGCATGATTTCCAGCAGGTACTGCAATAGAGAGTGGATTTGTTCCAAATATAGGCTTCGCACCACCCGTTGGAACAACGCATGCCGGACAGTTCGACATTGCCACTCCAATCATACCGTTTTTGGCAGCATGCATTGTAAAATAAGCCGCTATACCAAAATGGTTCGCATTTTTTACAGTTGCAAAGCCGCTGCCATATTCCCTTGCCCTCTCCATACAAATATCCATAACCTGTATCCCGATACTTGAACCTGTGCCGTTATTTGCATCAATCATAAGTGTTGTTGGTGAAATATTCAGCACCGTCGGCTTCTGACCGGATTTTACTACACCTGTCTGAACTCTTTTTGCATATGTACGCAGTCTGGTAACTCCATGGGAGGAAACTCCTCTTAAGTCCGCCTGGATAAGGCTGTCAACATTATTCGATGCCTCATCACGTTCCAGTCCCGATTTTATCATGATATCTTCGCAGAAGATTCTTAATTTTTCAACATCATATTTTATATTCATAATACCTCCAGTAATATTGTTTACTTTCCCAGCTCAGTCCTATAGATACCTGGTGTCACGCCCTCATATTTCTTGAAGGAACGAACCAATGATAAGTAATTTCCACAACCAACAGCTTTTGCTATATTGTCAATTGTCATATTTGTTGTACGTAATAATTCCTTTGCCTTTTCAATTCTAACCTTATGAATGTAAGTGAGCATATTTTCGCCCACCTGAATCTTAAAAGCTGATGAAAGATGCTGAATAGTAACATTAAATTTTTCGGCAAGCATTGAGACATTTAAATCATACTCGGCAAAATTTGTATTAATATAGTCCACTACTTTTTGCACCCTCCAACTGGAAAAGACCTGTTCTAAATTGTCTGCCTGACTATGAAAACAGATTTCCTCAAAAATCTGAAGAAATTCAGCCTCTATACTTTTGATTGTCGCAGAGGATGAAATCGTGTAATCAAGGTCAAAAAATTTCGATATATGAATAGTCTTTCCCGTCTTCTTAAGTTCTTCTTCAGCCTTCAGCAAAGTCTTCATTAGATTTAAAAGAAAAATCTTGATCATTTCAGGACTTAACTTTCTCACTTCAACATTTTCATAGAAAAGACCTTTTACTGTTTTTACGACTTCTTCCGACTCTTCGCGCTTTATATTGCAAATTAGGTGGTTTTCAATATTCTCCGGATAAAAATATCTCACAGCAGTCTCGTTAATTTCATTATACAAAATTGTTTGTTCAGAATTCTTTAAAAACTTATATTCAAGGCATCTTGAAGCCTGATTATATGATTTGCCTATTTTATCTGGACTCCCGTAAGAAGTTCCAACTGCAAGTGTACAGCTTGTACTATTAGCTTTATCAAGATATTCCGTCAACTTCGCACCAATTTGAAAATAGCTCAAATTATCAATAATTATAGTTGTTGTCACAAGAATAAGGTATTTTACAGCACTTATACTTGTAATGTAGCAATGTGATCTATCTGGAAGAAATGTACTTACATAATTTTCAAGTTCTGGTATATCTATAGCATTGATTGTACTCTCAAAATCAAGATTACAGATTAAAACTGTAAAGTATTCGTTTGATAGATCAATGTTGTAATAGTCCGCAGTTTTCTTTGCCATATTAACGTCAGGCAAATGACCTGTGATAAGGTCGGCAATAAAGGCACTCCTTAATTCACCCTGTTGTTGCTTAAGCTTGACATTGATTTGGCTAACCTTTTCGAAGTTACTTTCCACAGTTTTGAAAATATAACTAAATTCATTTTCAACATTATCCGCTTTATCACTAATCTGTTGGTTTGTTACAAAGGAATGTTTTAACGTCATTACTATCTGCTTTACAGGTCTATAGCTTTTCTTTGCCATAATAACTGATAAAAAAACGCCAATTCCCATTATTATCCAAAACGCACTAGTCATGATCGTTTTGAAATTAATTAGCTCTTTCATGAGCGTTCCCAGAGGAACTATAAATATATATTTCCAGTCAAATACCATCGATGAAGCAGTTGAAGCAGCATAGATCTCTTTATGGTCTGTTATCTTTGACCACCCTTGCGGTTTAATCTCACCCATATCCGGAAACATTTTAATATCCAAGTTTGATGTAATGATCTTTTTCTGTCCATCTATTATGAATATACCACTCTTATCATTCCATACTACTTTACTGATAGTATCCCTTATCATATCCTTATCAACAAACACAAAAGCATTTACATAGTTTCCATATTTGTTTTGTTCCATAATTGTCTGCCTGAATAATATGTAGTCATAATTTTGCCGAATGTAGAAATCTTTGCTGTCATCGGTAATAACTCCTTTACTGTTGTTCTCGCTAATAAGTGCATGCCACTGCTGATAACTTATTCCTGAGCTACGGATAAAATTATCATAAAATAATTCTGGTTCAAAGGCTCCTGTCGAGTTAACTATCATATCCGAACCTTTGAAATAGAGGTAAAACTCACTGATAAAATCGTACTTTGACAGAAAAACATCAAAATCGTTAATCATCTTGTACATTTCAATACGGTTTTCGACTGTTAGAGGATTTTGGGCATAGCTAAGCCCGTTCATCCTTGAATTTATGCTCATTTCTGAAGTAAGTTCTTTCATCTGTCTGATATTTTTGTCCAACTCAGTACTTACAAGACGCAATATGTTTGTATTCAGGCTATATATCTCATTTTCAACCACTTTACCTGAATAGTTAACTGCTATCCATCCAATAATAAGTGGAACAATCAAGATAAATATATATGTAACGAGAAATTGACCAAATACGCTGTGTGTGTTAATTTTTTTCATAACACCATACCTGCTTTCTTAAGTTACCTTTTTCGTAATAAGTCTTATTAATTATAACCTGTATACCACTTCTTCAGTCATAAGCTAAGAAATTATATAAATTACGTCTCAATTAGTAGGGTTATTGTGTCTTTTAATCCAATTGCTTACTATATTGTAGTTTTTTGAACCATGGTTAAGATTTGCTTCTGAAGTAAGCATTTGATGAACCATATTAATTATAGGAAGTGAAATATTATCAGAAAAAGCCTGCTCCATTGCTAGTCCCACATCCTTTTTCATAAGCTCCAGTTTAAACCCTCCCTCGAAGTTCTGTGGAAGAATAAACTTGGAAACATTATTCTTGAATACCCATGAACCTCCCGAGCTTTCGTTCACCACATTAGATAATATGTCCATATCTATACCCAACTGCTGTGCTAGATAAATCACCTCGCTTGCAACACAAGTATTCCCGGCATTTAGCATCTGATTTAGCATCTTTATTGATTTTGCACTTCCAAGCTCTTCCCCTGTGTAAATTATTTTTTTGCCAACTAATTCTAGAAGAGGTATATAGCTATCCACAACATCCTTTTGACCAGACACCATGATAGTCAACGTTCCCACTTTTGCCGCATCAACTCCGCCACTTACAGGAGCATCTATAAAGCGAATGTTTTTACCGCGTTTTTTTGCTTCGTCTTCGACTGACTTAATAGTATTGCCTCTTGAAGAAGTCATCTCTATACATACTGCACCTTCTCTAATGCATTCAAGAACTCCGTCTGCACCCAAATAAACGTCAATAATTTGTTTGTCTGCTGGCAGTATCGTTACTAAAGTCTCGGCACTTTCTATAACCTCCCGTATTGTTGCAACAATTGTCGCTCCTTGCTCCTCAAGCTCCTTTGCCGGAGCTTCATTCCCAAAAGCTGGTGATACGAAAACATTATTTCCAGCCTTTAACATATTCATTGCAATGGGCTTACCCATGTTTCCTAAACCTATAAAACCTATTACCATCACCAATACCTCCTGTAAAAAATATTGTACTTATCCTTTTACGCCTCCAAGCATTACACCTGTTACGAAATACCTCTGAATAAACGGATACACACATAATATTGGCAAAGTAGAAACCATAATTGTTGCATATTTTATCGTTTCACCTATTGGTTGATTATCCGCCGAAGAGGTACCTATCATCATGCCGGCGGTATCATTCTGTATAAGAATCTCTCTTAGCACCAACTGAAGTGGGTATAGAGCTCTGTTTGTCAAATATATTGAAGCATTAAACCATGAATTCCAATGATACACAGTATAAAAAAGTGTTATTACTGCGATAACTGCCTTGGACAAGGGTAACACAATATGGTACAACACCTGAAAATCATTTGCTCCATCTATTCTCACAGACTCTTCAATACTGTCAGGTATCTCTAAAAATGATGTCCTCATTATTATGAAGTTTATAGTATTGATTGCTGTTGGAAAAATAAGTGCCCATCGTGTATTGTAAAGCCCCAGATCTCTCACAAGTAGATATGTAGGAATCATACCTCCACTGAACATCATTGAAAATACAATTGCCAGCATGAAATATTTACGAGGCGTAAAGCTTTTTCGCGACAGCACATATGCTGCAAGGGATGTTAAAATTACGTTTATCGATGAACCAACAATAACATAAAATAACGTATTCCCAAACCCTAAAGCTATATTAGGGTTTATGGCAACCATCTTGTATGCTTCCAGTGAAAAACCCTTTGGCCATAGCAAAAAGCCATTATACCTCATCATTTCAAAAGGGTCGCTTATGGAAGCAAACAGAACATAAATGAAAGGATATAGTGTTACAAAAGTCAAAAAAGAAAGAAAAATAGTATTAAATATGTCAAATGCTGATAGATTTATTTTTGTTTTACTGCTCATAGAAACCTCCATTTAGTATTTGTTGCTTACCAAAGACTTGTATCGCTCATTTTTCGACTTATCCTGTTTACAGCAACAAGTAATGCTAGATTAATAACTGAATTGAAAAGGCCTACAGCAGCGGCATAACTGAAATTGCCTTCCAAAATACCTTTTCTGTAAACAAATGTAGAAATTACATCCGCAGTTACATAAGTATTAGAGTTGTAGAGCAGCATAATTTTTTCATACCCTACATTCATTATCTTGCCTACCCTTAGTATGAGCATAATAATAATTGTGGGAGATATACTAGGAATTGTAACAGACATAAGCTGTTTCAGGCGGCCTCCACCATCGATTTTACACGCATCATATAGTTGTTGGTCTATGCTGCTAAGTGCAGCGAGGTATATTATAGAATCCCATCCTATCTCCTGCCAAATCGATGATCCGACATAGATAGTACGAAACCATTCAGGCATTATCATAAACTGAATTGGTCCAATTCCTATATATCCCAAAATAATATTAATCACACCATTACGGGCTGCAAAGTTCAATATAAGACTGCCGACAACAACAGTAGATATAAAGTGCGGGAGGTATGTCATTGTCTGTACTGTGCGTTTAAATATTCTGCCTCTTACTTCATTAAGCAAAAGTGCTAGAATTATTGGAGCAGGAAATCCAAAAATTATATTATACACGCTTATTAAGAGAGTATTTCTCAAAAGTCTAAAGAAATAATAGGATTTAAAGAATTCCTCGAAATAATAAGTTCCAGCCCAGGGACTACTAAAAACACTAATTCCAGGGTAATAATGCTTAAATGCAATCAACGATCCATATATTGGCTGGTACATAAATATAAGGTAATATAGAAATACAGGGGTAATCATAATATATAAATACTTATTTTTTAAAAATTCCTTTTTTAGAATATCCAAAATGCTTGTTTTACTGATAATGCCTGTCTTTATTACTTTGTTCAAACCCATCACATCTCCCTTACAATAGTTTAGAATACGGATATTTCTCCGTATGATTCAGCATGCATGACCACATTTTCCAGGCATGCATGCCCAAATCATATATTCGGAACTTTTCTAAGTCATAGAATTAACCAGATCTATAACTCCCTGCATCTTAGCTGTATTATTCATCGCTGCTCTGTATATACCTTCTGCAGTCTCTTTACAGCTTCTTTTTGATACTGTATAAGGGTTAACGGCCATAGCTTCGTCAACAGTTTTAATCCAATTCTGAGGTACTGCGGAAATTCCTCTAAGCGCACCCGAGAGGGAACCTGCTGTATGAGCTCTGCAATCAGTATCCCTTCCTGAATTTACTGCATAGACAATCGCTTTTTTAGGATCAGCATCTGCCATATAAAATAGTCCCAAGGAAGCAGTAAATATTTCTACTGCATTAGATACTGGACGACCTCTATACTTTTCTTCAAATTTGAGGCCATATTCCTCGCAATTATTCGAATTTTTAGCCCAATCCAGTGCCTCAAGGGCATCAGATTGTGGCGACCAGCTAAGATAGCTTATTGCTGTGTCAATTATACTGCTTATGGAAGCATCCGGTTTGAGAGCTTCTGCAATGGCTGCTGCATATGCACTACAAACTTCTAGCGCATAGTTTCCGGGTACACCCTTTACATCCTTAATTCTACCTAGTTCCTGGGCATCTTGTGCTGCAAGTGCCGGATTGCATGCATTAACTTCACCAACAGGAGAAATCATTTTAGTAGTTCCGTAAAAACCTGGCCATGATGCAAATTTTCCCACTTCCCAGGGGGGAATACCAGCTTTAAGTGAGTAATATATAACCTGATCCTGAGGTCCGAGAAGATAGCCAAAGCTTTCTGGCTTCAGATCCCTAACCCACACTTTTGCAAGATCAAAAATGTTAATTCTATCGCCTTTTTCAATTATTGCAGTAGCACATAAACGATGGCGCTCTTCTCCGTCCTCGGTGGTTCCTGGGACACGACTGTGTCCATGGTATATCAGAGGATATCCCAAGCTCACATCAGCCGGGTTCGTCCTGTTCAATCTACCATCATAATCGGGCTTGTCAACAGGTAGGAGCTCTTCGACATATCCTAACCTTTGCTTTCTTTCCTCAATAGTCCAACCCTCCATGATTTCACCCATGGAATTGGCAATTGAACCTGCGGCTTCACATCCATAAATTTTTTCAAATAATTTGTTCATTATATATCTCTTCCTTTCTAGCGTTTAATGTATCTATCATAAGCTGCCTGCTGAATAGTTATAGCTTCGTTGATATTCATATCCGTAAGAGTTTTTATATAAGAGTCGAAATCGCTCAAAGGAAGCTGACCCATAATAAACCTTGCTGACATTTCTTCAACATAAATTTTCACTTCACTCAAAATGGAGTTAGATTTTGAAAATTCATTCGTTGATAGAGAAGTTGGCGGCAACATACGATCTTTTACTGATTTTGAGAACTGTTCAAAGACGGTCTTTTGTTGTGGAAATTGCATAACTTGATTCCAATAGTTTATATCATTAACCATACGCGGTGATACTCCTCCGAGAGAGTACTTGGCTATAGCCTGAGCCAAAGATAATTTATCAGGATTCTTTGTAACAAGCTCTGTATAAACAGGAACATTGTTTTCCATTTTATAACTCAGACCTTCTATTCCAAAGTTTGAGAGTACAATACCTTCATTTGAGTATAAATAATCCAACCATTTAACTGCCTCTACTGGGTATTTGCACTGACTGGATATACCTACACCTGCAACACTAACACGGCTGTTTGCTGAATATAAATCATAGGATTTACCATCAGGAGCTTTGGGATTAGATAAAGCGACAATATCGAACGCAGGGTTTTTATCCTTCATTGCAGCCATATATGCAGCTTGCTGCCCATTCATTTTGCCATAAGTAACACCGCCAAGCTCACTTAACATTTTAGCATCACGGCCTTTTGCATCAGTACTTAAGTAATCTGGATCTATAAGTCCTTCCTTATACCACTTGTTCATTGCAGTCAAATAATCCTTATACTCTGTCTGTGTAGGACCAAACTTGACTTTTCCCTGGTCAACATACATACAGTTTGAAATCTGCCACGTGGTATTAATTCCCCACAAAACACCCAATCGTTCAACTGCAGGCTGATCGGAGCCAGATATGAAAGGAATCTCGTCCGCTTTGCCATTGCCGTTGGGATCCTGTGTTTTGAAAGCCTTTAATACATTATAAAACTCATCTGATGTTACAGGTTGATTTAGACCGACCGTTTTTAGCCAGTCGTTTCTAATGAAAAACCCTTCAAAATACAATGTAGATTTATCCAGTCTTAATTCTGGCATCATAATCATTTCTCCATTGTCAGTAAGCATATCTTTCTTGACATCAGGATATTGCTCTGCAAGAGCCATATAATTAGGAGCATACTTATAAACATCATTCTTAACATCAATAACCTGTCCTGCTGAGAAAAGTTTGGAAATGCCACCGGGTATTGTAGACCATATTACACTGAACATATCAGGGAGCTCATTGGAAGCTAACATAAGATTCAGTGATTCTGCCACCTGATTGCTTGCAGGATGCATAAACTCAATATTTATATTTGTCCTTTTTGCAAGTTCTTTTACAGCATCTACATCGGCCATACTCTTCCTTGATGCAGCAGTTTTAGCATCAAGTGCAACAAACATTTTCAACGTTATTGGATCTTTAACAATCGGAAGTGTAAGAGGTTCTGGTTTTGTACTTGTTTGTGTTGTTGAAGCATTTGATGTCTTATCCGAAGTTGTCACAGGAGCCTTATCTGGGGGTGCAACTGAGCAACCTGCGATAAGTGCTGCTGTTGTTACTAATGCGATAACAGAACTGATAAATCTCTTTTTCATAAAATTTTACCTTCCTTTAATATGGTATATTTAAGCTATTTACTAACGAAATAGACTTATTCAAAAATGGGAAAATACTTAAAACCACACATAAACACATATAAGTAATTTGCATTTCTTAATATTATAAGCTTGAATGTCATTTTTTATTGGTGCTGATGTTTTCATTATACATGTTAGTTTTTTTATTTAAACAATCAAAATTTAATATAATGTTTTAAAATTAAACCAATCCACATATTACACCAATATAAAAATCTGTAGAATTGAAAGTATTTATATCGTATTAAAAATTGAACTACAATATTAAATACTGATTGTTGCATGTACACACCAAAGGTTTAAACTATAACTAGTTTGATTGTTATTTTTTTCGTGCTGAAATTTCAATCGGAGGTTATTCTATGTCAAATATTGGTTTTAGAGTTTATACAGATATTAAACGTCCCTCTAAGGATATTATTGAAAAATTCAAAGATATTCCCGTTGCAAACATTGCAGATAACATGGGACGTATAAGTTGCGTAGGAACAGAAATCAAGCGTTATTCTAATGTAAATATGCTTGGATGCGCATTTACCGTCAAAGTAGCGCCAGGGGATAATTTAATGTTTCATAAAGCTCTTGATATGGCCAAGCCAGGGGATGTAATCGTGGTTGATGGTGAGGGCAGCAGTTCGCATTCACTGTGTGGCGAAATAATGGTACAGTATGCAATCAAACAAGGCTTTAATGGGTTTCTAATTAATGGCTGCATACGTGACAGCGGTACAATTTCCGGACTCAACTTTAGTATTTATGCTATTGGAGTCCAACCTAAAGGTCCATATAAAAACGGCCCAGGTGAAATAGGAATACCTGTGTGTGTTGGAGGTATTGTCATTGCCCCAGGAGATATTCTTGTGGGAGATGCAGACGGAGTAGTTGTTATTAAACCGTGTGATGCGGAAGATGTGCTTCGGAAGGCAATCGCGCACAATAAAATGGAAGAAGATACTTTCAGGCACATAGCTGCCGGTACATTTGACAGAAGCTGGGTTGACAAAACTCTTAAGGAAAAGAGCTGCGAAATAATCTAGTTTATATGACTCATTTGCAATTCTGTAAAAACTTTATTATACGTAAGCGGTAAATAACTTGTCACGTTGACAATTATTCACCGCTTACACTTAAATCATCATATCTGATTTGAACGAATACATTTTTCAAGTAATCCGCTTGCACTTTTTGGTGTGTCTTTTAAGCAATTGATATCGCCGAAGACAAAAAAGTTATCCTTGGCACGGGAGACAGCAACATTCATCAAACTTTTGTTTGCATCAATAAAGAAGCATCCATCCTGCTTTCCATACACTGTAGATAATATAATAATTTTTCTTTCTGCCCCTTGAAAAGTATGTACAGTTCCAATGTTTATCTTAGAAAATTGACTTGGCATCTGCTTTTTCAATTCTGTTTCGATACACTTAACCTGAGCTTTAAACGGTGTGATGATCCCAACCAAATGTTCCTTTGCATCTTTAGGATAGGCTTTTTCAATAATTTCGAAATTGTTTTTCAGCCAATCTACAATCTGTTTAGCTTCAAGTAAATTTAGTCGGCTGTTGCCTTTCCTGCTAGAATACTCGGAATCAATTTGCCTTAAACCCATTTGTGGCCATAGTTTTAAGGCAAGCTTTTCATCTTTCTTTCCGCTACCTCTCATTGGCTTAAGATTTCCTTTGTATACCAACTTATTACAGTAGTCAATAATTTCATCATAGCAGCGACGATGCTCACTTAGGAACAAACCTTTTGCATCAAATCTCTCATATTTACAACACTTTGCTGCAACTTTCATAACACTGGAACTGGAACTATTTAATCCAGTCTGTTCAAGTACTTCAAACTCACCTATAGTCTGAATCGCTCCCTTTGACAGTGCTAACGCTTTATCAAGAGCACGATTAACGCTCCAGACTGGTTCTATTTGATAAATATCACCAACAACAACGGACTTCTTGACAAGAGAAAATGCTCCAGCAGCGATTTCTGGAGATACTTGCCCTGCTTCATCTACAATGAGTAAATCAATGTAATTGTAAAGGAAAAACTTTTTTTGATCTCCATACGATAGAAACTGTTTGGGTAGCATGTAAAATGTCATAACTAAACATGGAGTTATCATGCTAAGCCTATTATAAAACATATCTAAGATATTTTTATAGTTTTTTCCTTTCTGATCTCCAGTTAGCTTGTCCTCTCCATTTACCCATCTACACTCATAATAATGCACTGCCTGCCAAAACTCCACATATCTAATCTTTTTATCAATCAAGCCATTAATATAGTTAAAATCAAGCAGGTATTTTTCACTTTCCTTTTGATGCAAAATTATGTTATGTTGTATTAACTCTTCCAGCTGGCTGTCATATCTGCTTTTCATATTTTCAATTACATTTTTCTTCTTCTTAAGGTCAAAAATTGTTTTGTTATACTCGGTATTTAATTGGCTATATTTTTCCTTAATATCATCCAAGCCCATATATTCATTTAGGAAGCTATACTCTTCATCATTTATGAACAGTCTAAATTCTGTTTCAATTTTTTTGGAAAAAGCCTTTATAACTTTTAACAGCTTATAGAAAAATGGAATCCTTTTATAGCAGCTTTCCCAATCACTTACTCTCTGGCGAATGTTAGAAATTGTTGCTTGCTTTTCTTCAATTTGCTCTTTTAAAACACAAAGGTATTTGTCTACCGTTTCTCCATTCAAATCATATCCAGAAGCTTCCTGAACCAATGACAATAAAGTGTTTTTACTCTTTTCAGAAAACAATAATTCCTCATGCAGTTTATTCTGGCAAGTGCTTATATCCTTATACTCGCTTTTAAAATATTCATTACAGCATTGTATAAGTTTGATTTTTGACTTTTCAATATTCTCTTTATCTTCAATATCAGAAACAAAAAATTCACCCTTTTGATTAGTGTATTGATATCCCTTACTTTTTGCTTCTTTTACCTTCATTGCTGAAGGAAAATAGGTCGCGAAACTGTCTACACCTTCAATCCATCTTTCTTCTAGATTAGATATCCCTATTTTTTTGATATTACCGAAAGAAGCAATAATATTTGTTACAGCTTGATTGTTTGTTGAAGAAGCCACAATAAGCGGAGCCTTCTCCTTATTCATTGCTCTTTTAACATACATATCTGCAACAATAGCTTGCAGCAGAGTAGTTTTACCAGTACCAGGAGGACCGTTTACGGTCAAAACCTCGCCATCATTCATACAGTTGAAATGATTGACAGCTTCCCTTTGTGATGGAGATAGAGGATACTCCCCACCCATTTGTCCGCAGTGTACTTGCATTCTTGACAAATTGTTTTCTACAAGCGGATCGATATTTGTTGTATCCATCGATATGAAATTATTATAAAGTGCTTTCGGCTGATCATCTACCAGCAAATGATTGTACAAATTCATAATATGATATGTCGAATTAACAGTTTTGTCTATGAAAACGTACATATTGTTTTCCAAATCAAACAAAAGCTCTTTTGCATCCTTATTTCGAATTGTATTCTGTTTAAATTCAGATTCAGCAACAGATTCATAGAACTCTTTGAAAAATGCAGAATAATTAGACCAAGATTTGATTTTATCAATTTGATCCACATGATTACTCATGAAACTGTCAACTGCATCAGCGTCCCCTACTGCTAATTTGGGCTCGATCATAGGCTGTAAGTATTCTCGTGGAAACCATGGTAGTTTTGTATTACCAACATCAAATAACAGCATACCTTCAATATTAAGAATTGCGGGGATATAAAACACCCCAGTTAATTCCTCAATTTCATCTTGTGTCTTTGCATTTGCCTCAAAGATTGTCTTTATAGTTTTCGCACAGATGATAACATTAATAAGAGTTTTTTTCTTTAATCCATTTTCATCTTCAAATGAACTTTTTCTAACCTCAGTAAAAATATTTGCACAAACGTCTGGATTAATTTTTCCACTTTCTAATTCTTCCGAGTTAATTATATAATAATTGTCAGCCTTGAAATCAATTTCCATATTAGCCTGGGCTGCAACAGCACTTCTAAAATACTTTGTTATATTTTTGTTCTGCAATTTGTTTTTCTCCCTATAATCACAATATGATTACTTGCACCAAGCGTACTCTTTTCGCGGCAAGCGGAATAATGATAATCACACCACACACTGAACTGTTCTTCATTCCAATCATCTACAACATTTTTTAACATTGGTGTAATTCCATCTTGTGCAAAATGGTCAATTATATTTAAATTATTTATATCATAATATCTTTCCATTTCACTTGGCGAAGCATAGTAAGTGTCTGTCCAGAAACAATTCGGATCAGCATGTTTTAATACACCTGTTTGTAGAATCTGCTTAGCCAAATCAATATTCAAATATTTTGTATTTGATGTTGCAACATGTGGGAAAACATAAAAGCGACTAATATATGCTGTAACTAATAAACCACCTTTTTTCAAAACTCTCAAACTCTCTGCCATACATTTCTCACGCATATCCAGATTTATCAAATGATAAAATGGTCCCATATTTAAAACAATGTCAAATATTTCATCTTCAAATGAGATCAAATCTGTTGCATCTAAAACGGCCGTATGCATTTTATATGATTTTTCTATAAGTTCACCATTTATGTATTAAATATGTCTTGGCGTAATATCAGTTGCTGTTACGTCATATCCTTTTTCAGCCAAATGGAATGCATATATTCCCGTTCCCGCTGCACAATCTAATATTTTAGCTTTCTTGGGGAAAATATCATCAAAGGCTCTTATTGTTGTCAAAAATTCTACCCTCCTTGCATTATTAGTTGTTAACCTATCTTCTTCTTTGTAATTTTCATAACTTTCTACAACGTAATTCATTTAACTTTCCTCCAATGCCAAAATAAAACCTTATATCAAAACATCTTACTGATGCGTCCCAGTTTATGAATGATGCAAATTAATCATAAACATAGATTATGATTAATTTGCATCTCTGTAACAGTGCCAACTCATTGTAATATGTCCGATTGCAAATACAGCAACCGCTATTCCTAACCAAATAGATTTTCCCCAAAGAGCAGCAAATCCAAATGCAATAATATAAAACACCCTTCTTATTTTACCATTGGGTACCATAAAATAGAAGAGTATTTCACATTATTGTCCTGATGTGAAAAAAAGAACTTAATATAAAAGTAAGCCCTTTTAAAACATTTATATGCAAAATAGGACAAGCCTTCGCGATGTTAACCACTTAGTCAAAGTTCGATGCCTTAATTATGATGTATCCTGCAATTGTTTCCCTTTTTGCCAGTGTAAGTTAGAGTTATACAAAAAGGACAAATCGACTAAAATCGAAATGTCCTTTTTACATACATATTATTTGCCATTTTAATTTTCATATCATTAAAATGGAACAAGCTTCTCACTAAATATATCATCCTAGTCGAACCGTTTCGCCTGATTTTATTTTCATGGAATTCCCATCAACTGATATCCAAACACTGAGTGCAGAAGGATTATATATAATATCATTATCTGCGGAAATTTTTAGATTTCGAACCGCTTTTATGTAATCAACAATTTCAATGTTTGTTGCATACCAAATGTCCTCTTTGTTACTCATAAAGCTGCAAAATTCTTCGATTATCTCCCAGTTGTTGTTTCTGTCAAATTCATAACTGTGCCCCCATACATACATCAATCGCATTCTTCCCATTTCTTTTATCTCATTAAAACTTTCTCCAAGTTCCATAAGATTTTTTGCATTATGGTGGCAAGTAGCAGTCCACACAAGATAATTTTCCGGTAAATCAAATTTTTCGGTAGCTACTACAGTTCTGGAATATTCAATTCCAAGCATTGGTAACAGGTCAACAACCTCGTCAGTATATGTACCAAAAGGATAGGACATTCCTCTCACAGGGTAACCCGTAAGTTTTTCTAAAGCCCTTCTATCTTCCATAATTTCATTTATAACTGCCTCTTTAGGCAAGCTGCCCAGATGTGGATGACTTACTGTATGTACCGAAACCTCATGTCCTTTATATAATGTGGCTACTTCTGAAGATCTGACGCTCCCTTCCTTGTCGAAGTTACCTGAGTTTAAATGAAATGTACCTCTAATTCCGAATTTATTAAATAACTCTACCAGTCGTTTATCATGGATTTGTCCATCATCATAACTCATTGTAAGTGCTTTGCATTTTCCTTCAGGAAAACAATCAAATTTAATTCTCATATGTAACATCCTTTCCTATTTCCTCTAAAAGTTTATTTATTTTGACTTCCAGTTTTAGCTGTACACTTTATTGTTTTAACTTAAAATGATTTTGACAATATAGCATCTGCCATAGAAGGGTTTAATTCCCGTTTTACAATAACCACAAAGCTTACTTTTGTTTGCAACGCAATTCTTAAAAAGAGTTTCATTTTTTTTCATATAATTGCAGAAGCAATTGTTGTGATATAAGTAAGGTGCAAACCCTTCCCCAATACCTATTCATTACTTTTACTTTCTAAACCTTTTATAAATGTAGTCGGTGGGATTCCTTCAATATTTTTAAATAACCGTGTAAAATAGTGAGGATTATCAAAACCTATTGCATATGCTATTTCTTTAATAGACATTGAGGAATTACGCATTAAATCCTTTGCATAACGAATTCTTAATAGATTAATATACCGAATAGGTGAGCAGCCTTGATTCTTTTGGAACAACCGCGCTAAATATTGTTGGCTAACGCCTATATGGTTACATACTTCCTTGACAGTCAATGGATTGAGATAATTTTCATGAATATAAAAAACCGCTTTTTGAACTAGGCGAGAAACTTCTCCTCCCATCGGATAGTCGATATTCTTGATTGTTTTTTCGAGAACCAATCGGGTTATTAATATTAAAATCTGAGATAAATAGGTTGAAATCATCAGTTGGCTGTTCAGAGAAGTTTTGTTCCTCTCTACCAAAGCTTTTTCAAAAAGTGTAAATATCTCATCTGTATAATCCTCTAAAAACATCCTTTGAGAATAATAAATTCTTTGAAGGAATGTTTCAGGCATAACCCAATATAAACGGTTATTTTCACTACCTATGGATTTAATTTTATCTGAAATTTCTTGGGAGAAAAAATTATCATTTATCATTTCCACCGTACTTGTTATTGTAAAGTGAACATAATAGAACCGACATGGATTATTTTGATTTGTTACTGCACTATGGGGCTCATTTGGATGAATAATTAAATAGTCGCCAGCCTTAAGATTGTATTCAATGCCATTATTAAAAAATGTGACTTCGCCTTGATATAAAACAATTAATTCGTAATCTTGGTTAGTTCGTAATGGAAGTTTCCATTCTTTTGTACACACAGAATGACCAATAAGATTAATCTTTGGCATATTATTTAAATCAAAGCTAAATAGCATAATTAGTCACCTCTGTTTCATTTTGTGCATAAGAAATTCGATTTGTTTATTTATAAAATATTTGGTTACTGTATAATTTAATTATACTATCCAGAAAATTAATTATCAATGAACAGTTTATTTTTGTACTAGGAGGAGCGAATATGACACCAAAGCAAAGGTTGTTAGCTGCCATAGCAGGCAAGGAAGTTGATAAGGTTCCATGGTCTCCATTTTTAGCATATTATTGGGAGTCTCTGCCCCAGGAACAGCAAGAAAAAGGTCAGCTAAGCTTTTTGGAAGAAATAGGTGCTGATCCCTTGCTAAGAGGGTTTCATCAACTTTTTAGTGTTAAAAGAAGTAAGTGTAAAGTTATTGAATCAATACTAGGGAAAGAGAAAATCATAAGATATGAAACACCAATCGGTAACCTTCAGGCAAAGTATGTGTATACCCCTGTAGGGAATACTTGGTTTCTTATGGATCACCCGGTCAAAAGCCAAGAGGACTTTAAAATTCTTACATACCTAAATGAAGATATGATTTTGGAAAAAAGCTTCAGTAAATTCTGTGAGGATTATAATAAACTAGGAGAAAGAGGACTATACCTTCCAGTTATTGGGGCTGATATGAAATCATCTTTTCAGTCACTTGTTGAACACTGGGTGGGTACAGAAGAACTGGTTTATGCATTGGCAGATTATCCAGAAACAGTTGAAGATTGCTTGTATGCCATGAGAAGAAATTCTATTGATTCTGTAAAAATTTCAGTTGAATCCCAGGCAGAGGCCTTTATCTTTTGGGAAGACAGTTCCACCACCAATATCAGTCCATCCTATTTTGTTAATTATACAGCGCCAGAGATAAACGAATGGGGAAAAATTATACATGCTTCGGACAAATACTTAATCCATCATGCTTGCGGACATTTAAGGGCATTACTTGATTGTATGGCAAAGACTGATATAGATATGATTGAATCGATATCACCTCCACCAACAGGAAATATTGAGCTTTGGGATGCAAGAAAAATGCTTCCTGAACACATCGGACTAATTGGAGGTATTGAACCCACCGTGTTTTTAAACAGCTCTTTGGATGAACTAGAACAATATGTTAATGTGCTTTTAAGCAGAGTAAAAAATAAACGCTATATTCTTGCTAACAGTGACAGTTGCCCCCCTGGAGTTTCACTTGACAAGTTCAAGCTTGTTACAAGCATCGTAAATAAATTATAGCCTTTAAACATTGAAAAAAGATAATAAAAAATACCGACAACTACATTGAGGGCACTGAAAAACCTATGGTTTTTCAGTGCCCTCAAACTATCACTACTTTTGCTCCTTTACTTCCTTAGGATATTCTTCAAAATCCCTTGCAACAAATCACATTACAGCTGCCTACTCTTTTGACTTACCTCGTGGCGCACATCTGGTAGGCTCCTTCGTCACCGAAGTTCGCCCCCATAAGAACGCAAACGTGCGACTTTCACCGCATTTGTCTGTGATGATAAGGTAAGTAGCCCAAAGGAATCTCACCTTTAGGCCCTCTCAGAACCGGACTTGAACCTCTCAGCTCATCCGGCTCCCATCATTCAGCCGCGGGCAGTATTCCTCTCTGCCAATGTTTAAACAGTTGTGGT
>DATCID010000221.1:0-6221 GCA_036507975.1 Ruminiclostridium sp. | reverse complement strand
TGGGTGTTTTTGCCTATCCCCTCCAAAAGGTATATTAGACAGTGGAAATACCAAAAACTGTATCTTATACTGAAATTTAATTTATATTTTTGTAATATCTAAGTCAAGGTATTTATTTTAAGACTTTTTATAATTTCCAATGTTACACAATGATATTAAGTAACATTAAAGTCTCTTATTTATCAATAGCTTTCAGTATTTGCATACATCTGCTAAAAATATGTCAAGTTCTATAACTTCACCACCTGCTAGTATTAGTGGGACACATATTGCCTGGTTCATGTAATTTCTCTGAGAATTTTCCCTGTTAATTGTTATATCTGGAGGTGTGATATCTATTGTAATATTATCACCTGCGAAGTTCATCCCTGCATGCCCTGCTATCATGTTACAAAATTCTGATACAGCAGAAGTGGTCATTTCATCTAGTTCAGTTACTTCATAACCACCCATCATTGTTGATACTATTGCTAGTGCTGTTGCTTTGGGAATATTCATATAAAAATTGCCCTTTACTGATCCTATTACACCTATGCTTACTGACACATCATTTAAGAGATGCATCCCCTGTTTCATATAAAGCTTACCTTTAGTAAACTCCATATTTGCTACTTCCTTAAATATGTCTGTACAAGCCTTTATTACTGGATTTATATATGCTACATTCATCAGTACAACCCCCATTATTTAATGTCTGCGTATGATACAGTGTCCTTACAATATTTATCTCTAAAATTTCTATACTGGGTGTTTTTGCCTTCCCCCCCGAAAAGGTATATTAGACTGTGGCAATCTCACAAACTGTATCCTATACTGGAATTCAGTTTATTTTTTTTGCAATATATAGGTTAAGATGTTTGTTTTAAGCTATTTTTTGATTTTGAATGTTACTTAATACTAATAAATAACATATCTATGTAACATCATTTATATATTTCCCTTGGTTTAACAAATATTTACCCCAAATATACTAATATACCTTTTCGGGGGGATAGGCAAAAACACCCTACAACCATTATACACTTCCTTCTTATCACATTATTTTTTATCCTCTAGAATAGAATAGATTAACTGAGGAATATTTCTTAAAGATGCTTGTTTAGTAACCGCACCAATATCATAGGCCACTTTGGGCATACCGTAAACCACACTGGATTGTTCATCCTGTCCAATGGTAAAGGCACCTCTTTGCTTCATTTTCATAAGACCTTTTGCTCCATCGTAGCCCATTCCTGTTAAAATAATTCCAATGGCGCTACTTCCTGCTTTCTCTGCCACTGAATTAAATAATACATCCACTGAAGGGCAATGGCCATTTACTTTATCACCAGTAAAACATTCTACATAATAATTATTTCCTCTTCTAATTAATTCCATGTGTCGTTCTCCTGGGGCGATAAGAATTCTTCCTGGAAGGACGATATCTCCAGTTTCAGCTTCTTTTACCTCCATAGGACACAGATTATTTAACCTGTCAGCATACATTTTTGTAAATACAGGTGGCATATGCTGAGTTATTAGTACACCAGGCATATCTATAGGAAAGCCTTTAACCACTTCAAGAATAGCCTGTGTTCCACCTGTAGATGCACCAATAGCAATTATTGTATTGCTCTTTCTCGAATTAATTTTATCTATATGTCTATTATTTGAAGTATCTTTTTTAATATGTCCTACCTTCGCCATAGATGCAATTTTTACTTTTATAATCAATTCATTTATAAAGACTTCTTTATTAGCGCCTGTTATTGAGTTGATTTTTGTAACAAAATCTACTGCGCCTGCATTTAAAGCATCAAAAACATTATCACTTACTGAACTTACTACTACCACAGGTATAGGATATTGAGGTATCAGTCTTTTCAAAAATTCAATACCATTCATCTTTGGCATTTCCACATCTAACGTCATAACATCCGGTTCTAACTCAATTATTTTGTCTCTTGCTTCAAAGGCATCTCCTGCAGTTCCAACTACCTCTATACCACGGTCTGCATCTAAACCTCTAGCAATCGTTTCTCTGAAAAGTAAAGAATCATCAACAACTAATACCCTTACCCTTTTGGTTATATTCATGTTTCTCTATCCTTTCCTGTAAACTGCGGGCATAATATACTTATATTTAGTCTCATTCTTATTTATTGACTCAGAATGACCTATAAAAAGATATCCACCGGGTTCAGTCATGTCGTAAAATTTATTAATTAATTCCGTCTTTGTTTTTGGCTCAAAATATATCATCACATTTCTGCAGAATATAACATGAAACTTTTTTTTAAAAGGAAATATTTCAGTCATTAAATTGAAATTTCTATATATTATTTCATTTCTTATTTCCTCAGAAATTTGGTAGTTTTCATTTTCAATTTTATTAAAATATTTTAGCCTCCAATATTTGGGCAAGGTATCCACCGCTTCCTCAGAATAAACTCCCTTTTCAGCCATATCTAATACCTTTTGTGATATATCTGTAGCCAGTATCTCTGTATTCCACATAGACTTGAGAGTTCCAAAGTAATCTGCAATTAGCATGGCTAGGGTATAAGGCTCCTCCCCGCTAGAACAGCCTGCACTCCAAATCCTTAAATCTTTAGTTTTAGAGTTTGCCTCTAAGTATGGAAGCACAGTATCCCTAAAGTATTTAAAATGCGCTGCTTCTCTCATAAAAAAAGTATGATTAGTAGTAAGCTTATTTATAATGGTACTAATTTCATTTCCTGAGGGATCTTGAAAAACAAATTTTAGATAATCCGAAAAATTACTAAAACCTTTCTCTGTAACCATATTACTAAGGCGACCCTCAATAAGAAGTTTTTTTTCTGTAAGGTTTATTCCATAATTTGCTTTCATATATCCCGTAAGTTCTCTAAATTCACTGTCTTTTAAATTTATCATCTCTTCACCTTTAATTTTTGTATTAGACCATGGTACTTAGTTTAATTGAGTACCATGGTCTTAATAGAGTTTTTTTTAGTATTTTCCAAAATCCTTATTACTCAAGGATATTCTTGGTTTATTTTTAGTTGCTGCCGCCTCAGCATGAGCTAAAGATTTGTTTTTTACCTGGTTTGGATTTCTCTGAGATCCTAAAGATACTTCATTATCGGATACAGAGGTATCTCTTGCTAGCCTAAACTTTCCTACCATATTCTTAAGCATTGATGCTTGACTTGAGAGTTCTTCGCTAGCTGCTGCACTTTGCTCTGCAGTTGCTGAATTAGTTTGCACAACATCTGAAACTTGCTCTATGCCCTTATTTATTTGAGATATTGCAGTTGCCTGTTCATTTGATGCCGCTGCTATCTCTCCTACTAAGGTTGCTGCTTTTGATACCCCTAAAACTATTTGATCAAGGGATTCTGCTGTATTATTAGCAATTTTTGTTCCAAACTCTACTTTCTTAATAGAGCCTTCAACTAAATCTGCAGTTTCTTTAGCTGCCTTTGCGCTTCTTGCTGCAAGATTTCTTACTTCCTCTGCAACTACAGCAAAACCTTTACCATGTTGTCCTGCTCTTGCTGCTTCAACTGCTGCATTTAATGCTAACATGTTGGTTTGGAAAGCAATATCATCAATAACCTTGATTATTTTTGAGATATTAGAGGAGGATTCATTGATTTCATCCATGGATTTTAGCATCTCTTTCATGTGAGAATTTCCTAGTGTAGCTCCATCTTTAGCGCTAAGTGCTAGTTCATTTGCTTGACTAGCATTAACTGCGTTTTGTTTGGTTTGAGCTGCCACTTCTGTAATGGAAGCAGTTAATTCTTCTATAGAGCTTGCTTGTTCGGTAGTACCCTGTGAAAGAGCCTGGCTTCCATCTGAAACCTGGTTAGAGCCTGAGGAAACCTGATCTGCTGCATTATTAATTTCTGTAAATACTTCATTATAAGATTGAATTATAAGATTTAATGCATCCTTAATCTGCGCAAAGTCACCTTTATATTCATTATTAATCGATAGTTCAAGATTTGAATTAGACATTTCATCTAAAACCTCTGAAATTTCAGTTACATAGGAAGCTAAGGAATCGATAGTGTCATTTAATGCATTTTTAATATCCGCATGATCTCCTTTAAAATCTCCTTTAACCTTTACTTTCAAATTACCATTTGCCATTTGCTGTAATACTGCTGTTGCTTCTTTTACTGGCTTGATTACTGAATCCAAGGTTCTATTGATACCGTCAATGACTTTCACATACTCTCCTTTAAACTTGCTTATATCTCCCCTGGTATCTAGTTTCCCTTCCACTGCCGCATTTGATAGTATTTCAGTTTCATTTGTCAATGCTTTTATATTCTCCATCGTTCCAATAAATGCAGGAATTAATTTATCGTTTTCACTTCTTTTACCCACTTCTTTAAGAATACTCAAATCCTTAAAGTCGCCTATTCCAATATTATTTAATATTTCTATGGTATGAGCAACTCGGTCTCTAACTAAATTTATCCCTTCAGCAATTTCCGAGTAAACTCCTAAATAATGTCCTTCAACTTTCTTTGTTAAATCATTATTAGACATTCTTTGTAGAATTGCATCTCCTTCAACAAGTCCACCTAATCCATCAATGCAAGCATTCAAATTGTTCTTGATTTCATTGAAGTCTCCGTTGTAAATGTCTGTAATCTTTGGAGGTATGTCACCTTTACTGATTCTGTCAACATACTCTGCTGCTACATTCAATGGTCCAATTACCGCATCAAGGGTATTGTTGACTCCAGCAATTACTTTTTTATATTCCCCCTCAAATTTGTTAACATCGGCTCTAATATCAAGTTTTCCGTTTATTGTAGCATTTGATAGTATTTCAGTTTCATTTGTCAATGCTATTATATTCTCCATCATTCCGATCATTGAAGGGGTTAATTTATCGTTTTCACTTTTTTTACCCATTTTTTTAACAATACTCAAATCCTTAAAGTCGCCTATTCCAATATTATTTACTACTTCTGTTACATGAGCAACTCGGTCGTTAACTAAATTTATCCCTTCAGCAATTTTCGAGTAAATTCCTAAATAATGTCCTTCAACTTTCTTTGTTAAATCATTATTAGACATTCTTTGTAGAATTGCATTTCCTTCAACAAGTCCACCTAATCCATCAATGCAAGCATTCAAATTGTTCTTGATTTCATTGAAGTCTCCGTTGTAAGTGTCTGTAATCTTTGGAGGTATGTCACCTTTACTGATTCTGTCAACATACTCTGCTGCTACATTCAATGGTGCAATTACTGCATCAAGCGTCTTGTTTATTTCGTCTACAATTTCTTTATATCCACCCTTGAACTTCCCAGCATTTCCTCTTGTATCCCATTTTCCTGCAATTACTGCTTGAGAAAGCATATACACTTCATTTATCAAACCCTTTTTCGTGTTATAAAACCACTTCATAATTTAATCAACCTCCTGTTTTTTTCTTTTCACATTTCTTTGTACTATAGATTTTGATTCTTTGCGTTTTTAAGAGAATTCAAAAGTGTTTTTTTGCAGTTTGCTTTAAGTGGCTCACCATGTCCGAAATACATTGTTTCAATCTTCTTTGTAACAATGTACTCAAGTGCATTAATAAACATCTCTTCATATTTATTGTCCTTTGCAATAATCACCAGTGGAGTATCCCCTGCAAATAGAACCTTTTCCTCTTCACAGTAAAGACATATAGAATCATTACTGTGACCTGGCGTATAGATAACTTCAAATTCTCGGTCTGCTATTTTTAGTGTTTCACCACCTTTCAGAATGACATCAACATATGCTAGAATTGGAGAAGCTGCAAATACTTTGGGGTTATATATTTTTTTTATAACCGGTAGAAGGCTTGCATGGTCAAAATGGCTGTGTGTCAATACTACCTGTTCTACCCTCTGTTTTCCAACTCCTGTTGATGCACTATCAATCTTTTCAAGAATTGAAGGATCTCTACCTACATCAATAAGGGTATTCAAATCACTCAGCGTATTCCAGTTTCCAGTGAGTAAATATACGTTTGATGTGTAAACTTTGTTGTGAGATGTTAGATTGTCTACCTTCATACATTACCATCACCTTATTTACTCAATTAGCTTCCTATATAACTGTGCATTGGAAACAACAGGCTCAAATAAATCTTCCAGTTCCTTCGGAAGCTTCTGTGTCTGTTCCATTGCCAGAAACCCACCTTCAATGAGTGAATCATGGAACATTCTTATTACCTCGATTCTTTGCGCTTCATTAAAATG
>DATCID010000220.1:0-2244 GCA_036507975.1 Ruminiclostridium sp. | reverse complement strand
ATATATAACTATTAAAAATAATATTATATTTTCTATATAAGCAAAATCAATTTTCCCGCCGTTTAGTTTCATTATCTTGGAGATGCCTGCTTTTATATCAGCAAGGCCTTTAATTACCTTTGGACTCTGTGCAGCCAACGGATTAGCTGTTACTGCCGCATCGATTTTTGCCTGAGCAGCATGTAATTGAACTAGGCCAAGTTTACTCATTAAGCCTTCATAAAGCTTAGTTGTAGCTCTTCCCAAAACTTTTGGAGCCCACACTGCAAATATAGTACTTAAAATTGAAAATATAAAAACTACAGCGAATTTTAACCATTGAGGTTTAAGATAATTTCCTAATCTTTTTATTGTTTTTTTGAAGTCTTTTGCTTTCTCTGCGGGCCTACCCATTGGACCGCCGGGACCACCACCAGGACCTCCCATGTTACTACGCCTTGGTCTATTTTCACTCATGCTAATTCCTCCTCTGACAGCTGTGAAGCAACAATTTCATGATATACGTCACAGGTCTTTATAAGCTCTTTATGTGTCCCAATGCCTGCAATTTTGCCATCATCAAGAACTATTATTCTATCTGCTTCCATAACCGTTGCAACTCTCTGAGCTATTATTAGTACAGTTGCATCAGCGGTTTCTTTTTTAAGTGCAGCCCTGAGCCTTGCATCTGTTTTAAAGTCAAGGGCTGAAAAGCTATCATCAAATACATATATTTCTGGTTTTCTAACTAAAGCTCTAGCAATGGATAATCTTTGTTTTTGTCCACCAGATACATTAGTTCCACCTTGGGCCATTACATGTTCAAGGCCGCCTTCCATTTCTGATATAAAATGAGTAGCTTGTGCTACTTCAGCTGCATGACTTATTTCCTCTAGAGTTGCATTATCTTTGCCATAACTTATATTTTCTGAGATGGTTCCTGAAAATAATACATTTTTCTGGGGAACAAAGCCTATTTTAGCTCTAAGGGATTCTTGAGACATTTCTCTAACATCTACTCCATCCACTAAAACACTGCCATTTTCCACATCATAAAATCTAGGAATAAGGCTAACTAAGGTGCTTTTACCAGAACCTGTTCCACCTATTATTGCAGTTAACTCCCCAGGCTTCGCACTAAAGGTTACATTGCTAATAGCAGGTTGTTCTGCTCCTGGATATCTAAAGGATACATCCTTAAATTCTAAATAACCACTTGCTTTGTTAGCAAGGATAGTTTTAGGGGCATCAGTAATATCAGGGACCATATCTAATACTTCACTGATACGAAGACCAGAAGCTGAAGCTCTTGGTATCATTATAAATACCATAGAGATCATTAAAAAGGACATTAGTATTTGCATACCATATTGCATAAAGGCCATTAAGGAACCAACCTGAATGCTACCAGTATTTACTCTTTGTGCTCCAAACCATATTATAGATATACTTGTTAAATTCATAATAAGCATCATTATTGGCATTAAAAAGGCCATAAGCTTATTGATTTTTATTGCATTATCCATTAAGTTCTTATTTGCATTGTCAAACCGTTCTTTTTCATGATCTATTCTATTGAAAGCACGTACAACCCTAATGCCAGTAAGGCCCTCTCTAACAACTTGATTCAATTTGTCAATTAAGATTTGCATCCTTTTAAACATTGGCATACCGAATTTCATAGTTAGACCAATAATTGCTAGTAGAAGAGGTATTACTATAGCAAAGATCCAAGTAAGACCTTTATCTTCCTTTATTGCCATGTAAAATCCACCTATACAGGTTAAAGGTGCAAAAAGCATTATTGAAAACATCATTACTGTTACCTGTTGAACTTGAGTTACATCGTTAGTAGTTCTAGTAATTAGAGTAGCAGTTCCCACTTTGTCAAATTCATGAAGGGAAAAGCCTTCTACCTTTGTAAATATTTTATTTCTTAATATCCTCCCAAAGCCAACAGCGGTTTTTGAGGATAAGTAGCTGGCAACTATGGAACAGAGTGCTCCTGCTGCAGATATAAGTAGCATCAAGATTCCGATTCGAATTATGAAATCGACTCCTTTATAGGATCCGCTAAATCCAAATATATTAACCGTAAAGGCTTTATCCTTTTGAGAAATCCCCTTATCGATTATACTTGCCATTAAGGTTGGAAGGTTAAGATTTACAAGTACCTGGGTAAATACTAATACAGTAATGGCTACTATGCTTAGCCAATAGGGTTTTAGAAATTTAAAAAGTTTAGTCATTAATTATCATCTCCAT
>DATCID010000219.1:0-2766 GCA_036507975.1 Ruminiclostridium sp. | reverse complement strand
AGCAAAAAACTCTTTCATACTAACCCCTTGTCTATGGTGTAACTTTTACCTTGCTAGTCATTTCAGTTGTAACACCATCAAAAATAGTTTTTGATTTTCCAGCCAAACTAGAACTGTCACTTCCACCTGAACCCCAAATCAGAACAAAAAACAAAACCCCCACTAATAGCCCTGCTAATAATGCAAATACATCTTTCATACGAAAATTCTCCTCTCAATTTCGAATATTATTTTAGTAAAAATATTGTGGATACTGTTACTGCTCCAAGAGCTAAACCTATTAAGAATTTAACTATTAAAGCATTTTTCTTGTTCAAATACATCACCTCCTTTACACTTGATCCTAGTTTAAAAAGATACCTTTTGGAGCATGGATATGGCATCAATTCCTACCACTACGACAAGAAAATTTAATAAAATAACAATTCCTGAAAGCAGTGCAATTAGGAATACAATATTACCTTGTGATTCTCGAGACTTTTTAACTGTTGTTTTCCTTTGCTCTTCTACCTGGTTCTGATACACTTCAATTTGTGATATGAATTTATCAAGAGTCAAATAATCCAGCTTGCCTAGTAAACCTGCAAGCGACTTGGCCTCCTCTGTCCCTATGGCATTAGAAAAATACTCCTGCCCTTCCTTGTATCTTCCTTCGCACCAAAACCCCAACAATCTTAAAAAATGTGGTTTAGTAATTTTGGTATATTTTGTGATTTCACGGATTATATAATCTGAGGATAATGCTTTATCGGACATTGAAATTGCAATGTTTTTCAATTGACTTAAGCACCTGGCTATTTCAACATTGCTTGTGTCCTTGTTCTTTTTACTGATCAGCTCACAAACAAAAAGGAAGGGGCTTTTGAATCTAAGTAGCTTTGGACTTGGTCTAGATAAAATTAGAATTATCAGCCATAAAACAAGCGATATATTTACATTTCCACCGCTAATCAGCCGTAGATAAGTAATATATGCTAACCAGGCAACAAGCGCCGAATACCTTAAAACCTGATACAAAAAAGCAGACATTTTAATGCCTGCCTGTTTTAAAAATGCTTCAGTCTGTGTACTTGTAATTTCTTTCTTACACCATTTTGCAAACCTATCAACATTTCTTCTTGTTACATCTTTAGAGAATTTATAGCTACTTTCAAAACTAAAGGATTTCTTATATAGAAATGCTCCACTAAAGAACATTAATATAATTACTGTATAAGGAAGTAATCGAATTACCACTGTGAGTCCTCCTATATGTCGTATTTGGGCTTACGGATTATCATAAGTGAAATAAAGCTTGTTAATACACTCATGAAAGTCATAATCGCCATACGTAAGCCAACTGGATTTAGAAACTGGTATTCAAAGAATTTCTTGATTGTAAATCCGAAAGTATTCATAGCTAAATAAATTGATGCCAGGTATAAGGGAACCAGTAAGAATCTAATCATTGTAAATGCTTCGTTGTTATACCTTTTGCTGGTTTCTATCTGCTCTCTTATATCTTTGAGCTTTTTAAGAATATCTTCTAGTCCGCTGCTTACGTTGGTTCCCCGATGGATAGCTATTTTAATATTTATTCCCAACAATCCAGCCCATTCGGTGTTATATGAATATACAAACTGCTCAATTGCAGCATCAAGATCTTCTTCAGAGTGATATGCTTTTAGTGCTAGGGAAAGTCTATATAAATTGCGCTTTGAGTACCCTCCCATATCATCTCGTATAGCGCAGTTTTCAATAGCTTGTATCATATTGTGATAATGCTGTTTATATTCATTTGTGATTCCAATCACAAGAATGTCGGCATCATATGAGCTGTCAATTCTTATGGCTCTAAGCTTAAGTCTGAGAATTAAATATGGGAAAACAGACAGCATCGTCGCCAAAATTATGCTTATATATAATGAGTAAATTTTTAAAAACATTAGGAAACTGAAAAGAAATATTACCATGGATGCAATTAGAAATATGTATGACTCCACTGCATTCACCTGTTTAACCAGGACTGTGGATAGTGTGTTAGCAATATGTTCAATAATTGCACTGCTCCGACTTTCTGTTTTCTTTGCACTTACAGTTTTTTCAAGCTTTCTGTAATATTGCTGTTCCCTAAACATATTTTTTATCGAATTCCCTAATGTATACCAAAGCCCCACTGATAATAGCAGTAGGCAGCCTCCCTGTATTAAGAAGCGTATTATTGTACTAATCAAATTTAATTTCATTTACATCACCTTCTTTCATTCAGACGATTAAATATCAGCTGGCTTTACATTTGAATAAACCGATTTAATTACTTTTTTAGGCATTGGATATTTTTCAGCAAGTTTTTTGAATGTATTTGAATAAATATCTAATGCCTTTGCATTTTCAAATTTACCCAGTTCCTTAACCTTATCCCCTATGTCATAGTTAAAACACCAGTCATCAGTCTCTAGCCTGTATTCACAGATTTTATGATAGCTAATCTCATTGGTGTCATTGTCATACTGTATTTCATATATCGACTTTAAGCGTTTTTGTGATCTATTATTGGGGAGTTGTATCATCTCAAACAAGAAGTCAAAGCTTTTGGCTACCTTTACTATCTGGTAGTCCAGTGTGCCGCCGAATATAGTATGTATTTTGTTGGCCATTTCATAGCAAAAGTCTTCTGCATTTGATAAATGAACCGTTATTTTCAATCTGTTTGTACCTTTGTTGGCAGCTTCTACAGAAATATTTGCAGTATACCCATCACGCACTTCAGCTACAACTACATAGTCT
>DATCID010000218.1:0-6550 GCA_036507975.1 Ruminiclostridium sp. | reverse complement strand
GGGGGGGGGGGGTGTCCTGGGCAAATTCATTTCCCATTTGATATAAGGAGATATTCATAAAAATTAATTCATCAACTTTTTTTGTATATCAGAGTGCATTTTTTTATCGATAGGATAAAAGCATATGCATATTATTCCAATTAAAAAGAATATCCCAGGAATAGGACCAAGCAGTATTCTTATAGACCATAAGGCTTTTGGACTCTGAACTACATTAGGAACATAGCCTGCATATTGAAGAATTATTCCGGAGGCTCCGATAGCTAGCGCGGTACCAATCTTTTGAATAAAAGTGAGGAAGCCATAATATAAGCCTTCTTGTCTAACACCAGTTATAGATTGGCCATAATCTATGGTGTCTGGGATTATAGTGTGAGGCATAACATGTGCTGCGGCTAGGCCTATACCAATAAACATAGCTAATATATAAACCAAAATAAAAGAGCCTGGAGTCACAAATATAATAGCTAAAATAGATATACCTAGAAAGCTTACACCAATTATGTAGGCTTTTTTCTTTCCTAAACTTCGGCTAAGTTTAACCCAAAGAGGGATAAATATTGCCGAGGTAATAAATATAATTGCTGTTATAAGACTGAATTGCTTTTCCATATGTAAATAGTAGGTGAAAAAGTATAAAAACATAGTCTGCAGCAGATTGATGGATGTCCAGGTGAAGAGGAACATTATTAATATAAGCTTAAAGGGCCTATTTTTAAGCAAGGTTACTATATCTTCTTTAAAGGTTAAATGTTTTGGACTCACAGGCTTTTCCCGGCAACTTAAGAAGGGGAAAATAGGTGCAAAACCTATCACTAAAGCAAAAACTATAGCCATCACAAGAAAGCCCTTAGTGGCAATTGGGTAGCTACTTGTAAGTATTCTTGGAATTATAACACCCCCCATGCTCCCTATCACATTAAAGGCCATCCGAAAGCCAGTTAAGGAGGTCCTTTCATCATAGTCCCCAGTCATTTCTGCAGTTAGAGTTTGGTATGGAATTACTATAGTAGTTAAGGATGTTTCATGTAAGATAAAGGTTAGGGTTGCAAAAAGAAACATCTGCATTTGTGTCCAGTAGGGAGATTGAATCCATAAAAGAAAAAATGTACAACCAAGAGGTACAGTACCAAATAAAAGATATACTCTCCTACGACCAAAGCGAGACTTAGTTCTATCAGAGATAATTCCAAATAGGGTATCAGCTACGGAGTCCCAAAGTTTTCCAATAAGAATAGCGATACCAGCTAAAGCAGGCTTAAGCTTAACTATATCTGTTAAGTAGAAAAGAAAAAAGAAACCTATAATGGTATTTGACAGTGAACCGGAAAGCTCTCCCGCACCAAAAAGTAGTTTTTGCGATAAACTAATTTTTTTCATAAATATCTCCCTTTTTTAGCTATTTTCATAAAGTTTTGAATATGATGATATTAGGAATAGAATTTATGTATTCTACAGTTTTAATTATATAGAAATAATCGGATATTAGCTCATAATTAATATAATTTAAATTAATCTTAAAATAATTTTAACATGCCTTTGTTATAGTAAGAAAAAGAGGTGAATTATTTTATATGAGTACACAAATATTTCAGGATCCAGAATTTAAGGTATATAAAGCTGGTGACGGATTTGTTGTTCATAATATCAAAAAGCCATTTCAGGAAGGGCATACCCATGTAGCTAAATATTGTACCTGTATGGTTATGATTAAACTTGTTGAAAAAAAACTCATACCTAAAAGTAAAAGTAAATTCTTCATAGAAAGCTTAGTTAGAATTAGCAATGATAGAAAGTATAGCAGAATTATCACAAGGCTAATGGATAGCACTAATTGATATAAAAGCCAGGCATTTGGTGCCTGGCTTTTTCCTTTAATTATAAAATTAAAACATAATTGTAAAATATTTGGAAAGTTATAGATTTATATTAAGCATTGTTATATAATAATAACAAATATTTAAATGAGGTGAATACTATAAAAAAATTACTGAGGATATTAAGAGGCTTTTTAATACTGATTGTAATTCAGATTTGCTTACTTATGATTTTAGATATACCAATGGTTATGTATGGACCCTTTAAAAACTTAAGAGCTATTTATGTAACTACAGCGATGACTACCTTTAGTCATCAATATTTAGCGAAGATATTTTTAAGTGATAATAGTATAAAAATAATAATGGACAATAACACAGCAGATTACAAAGGAAAGACTACAGACATAACTGCAATAACCACTGCATCCAATTCTTCGGAAATTCCAACTTTTGCTCCCATAGTAAAAGATACTATAAAATTTGAAGATATTAGCAATAATAGATTTAAGGGATATGTATTGATGGTTTCTAAACCTAAAAGAGTTACAGTTGGTTCTACGGATAAACTTAATAAGATAGGGATGAAGCTTGATGGCATTATTGGAAGATATAATGCTATAGGTGGAATTAATGCAGGAGGCTTTGCTGACCCGGGGGGAATGGGTAATGGTGGAATTCCTGTTGGAGTACTAATGGAAAATGGACAAGTACTTGCTGGAAAGGAAAACGAGAAGTATGATGTTATAGGTTTTAATCAGGATGCTGTATTAGTTCTGGGAAATTTTACTTTGCAGGAGATGGCAGATAGAAAAATAACAAATGCAGTTACTTTTGATCCTTTTCTTATTGTAAATGGAGAGACTACAATTAAAGAGGGAAGTTATGTAGGGGGACTTCAACCAAGAACGGTAATCGGACAAAAACAGGATGGAACTGTTATTTTCTTGGTTATAGACGGAAGACAGGTAGGAAGTCTTGGAGCTACTTTAAAGGAATGTCAGGATATTATGATAACCTATGGAGCATATAATGCTGCTAATTTAGATGGAGGAGCCTCCACTGAAATGATATATGATAATAAGATAATAAATAAGCCTTGTAGCACAGCCGGCCCAAGATATATACCCTCTGCTTTTATTATAAGTAGAAGTGGTGATATCTCTGAAAATTAGAGGTTATCATGGAAGATAATTACATGGAGGAAGCTATAAAGGAAGCAGAGTTTGCATATCTATCAGGAGAAGTCCCAGTAGGTGCGGTAATAGTTAAGGATGGGAAAATAATAGCAAGAGGACATAATGAGAAGGAAAAAAGTAAGGATGTTACTTTTCATGGAGAGATGATTGCGATTAGAAGAGCTGAGGAAGCTATTGATAATTGGAGGCTTTCTGAATGTGATATGTATGTAACACTAGAGCCTTGTCCTATGTGTGCAGGAGCCATAGCTCAAGCTAGACTCAGAAATATTTATATTGGTACCTTTAATATAGAAGAGGGAGCCTGTGGCTCGGTGATAAATATTGTTAAAAGCGATAGTCTTAATTATCATGTGAATGTAAATTGGATGTATAATGAAAGATGTAGTAGCCTTTTAACAGAGTTCTTTAAGAAAAGCCGTTAAGATAGATTTAATATTTCAAAAATGAGGTGAACTAAAGATGAAAGCAATATTTTTTGGTGATCAGACCTGGGAAGTCTTTAATAAGGTATATTCTTCAGAAATTCAAGAAAGGCTTAAGGAAAAATTAGATTTTAACCATAAAATTATATCATATAATATGTTAGAAGAAAGCTATGAGAATTTGATGAAAGTCGATTTCATATTTTCCACTTGGGGTATGCCTACTTGCTCTGAGGAGGAGATAAAAAGGTATTTTCCAGCGTTGAAAGCAGTTTTTTATGGAGCAGGTACGGTATAGGCCTTTGCTAAACCATTCCTAAATTGTAATGTTAAAATATTTAGTGCTTGGGTTGCCAATGCAGTTCCCGTAGCTGAATATGCTGTTGCACAAATAGTACTGGCTAATAAAGGCTTCTTTCAAGGAGCGATAAGAACCAAAACAAAGGGCTTCAAAGACTCTAGTGAATATTGTCAAAGTTTAAGAGGAAATTATGGAGCTAAAATAGGAATTATTGGTGCAGGTATGATTGGAACATTGATTATAAAAATGCTAAAGGTATATAAATTAAATGTTCTTGTTTTTGACCCATTTCTTGACGAAAAGAGAGCTAGGGAATTAGGTGTAACTAAAAGTAGCTTAGAGAATATCTTTAGGGAATGTGAAATAATATCTAATCATTTGGCTAATAATAATCAAACAAAATACATGTTGGATTATCATCTGTTTGATCAGATGAAGGATAACGCAACTTTTATAAATACAGGAAGAGGTCAACAGGTTGTTGAAAGTGACCTTGGGAAAGCGATGAAGGAAAAGTCTAATAGAACTGCTTTACTTGATGTTACTTACCCAGAACCACCTGAAAATAGTCATGTATTTTATTCCCTTGAAAATGTTATATTAACTCCTCATATTGCGGGTAGTGTGAATGATGAACTTTTACGAATGGGCGAATATATGTATGAAGAATTTATCGCTTTAATTGAAGATAAACCGCTAAAATATGAAGTATCCTTGAAGATGCTAGAAACTATGGCCTAGTTAGAACCAATACAGGCAAAAGGCTATGATTGCTTTGAAATTATATTTAAAGTATAATATTAATGTATTGGAGAGATGTCCGAGTGGTCGATGGTACCTGCCTCGAAAACAGGCGAACGTTTCATAGCGTTTCTAGGGTTCGAATCCCTATCTCTCCGCCAATATCAAGGGCTCTAGCTGTTTTAGCTAGAGCCTTTTTAACAGGTTTTTTGATCAAAATGGGGCTTGTGGCGTCCGTCTGGCGACAAAACAGGAATCACTAGACGTAAATAGATGATATTTATGTTTTTTGACTACTGTAATATCTGCGGTAGGCGTGTAAAAAGAAATTATTTTTGGATAAAATTTGTTACGTTTTTTATAAGAAATATGCATTAACTCAACTACACATTATGCTTATTAAGCAAAGTTAAGCCCTCGCCAACAGTTATCCTTTTGAGACTACAGGAATATCTACAGTAATCAAACCAACAGTCATAAGAGGTACCTGTGCAATAACCTCGGCTTCTGGATTCATTGCCAATGTGGGACCATAGGCAATGCGCTCTACGCCGTGTTGGTCTGTCGGGCGAATTCCAGTTACATCAGAAGATATAAACCACAAACTATTTTCTTTAACTCGCTTCGAGCGGATTTCGTTGTGTTTGTGCTTCCAATATTCAGCAGTTTCACGCCGCAGCATATTCTGTGCTGGTAATAACAGCAGATGAGCATCTTGGTCAGCTACAGCTTTTGCTGCATCAGCAAATTGCGCATCGTAGCAGATATTTATGCCATATTTAAGACCCTTTATCTCAAAAATTGGATAATTTTTACCTGGCGTAAAAAACGCTTCGTTGGGATCTATAAGATGTGTTTTACGATAGACTCCGATAATTTCGCCCCTATTCACTACAACAGCGGAGTTGAAATACTTTCCTGACTTTTTCTCGCCTACACCAAAAACAAGCACTGGTTTAACATGCTCAAGTTGTTTAAGTATTGCAGCGAATTGCTGGGATTCAAAATCATATGCATAGTTCGCCATGTATGTTTCATTCAGAATATAACCTGATAAAAAGCATTCAGGAAACAGTAGCAGATCGACCTTTTTGTCTTCGGCCTCTTTTGCAAACCGAAGCATACTGGCAAGTGCTGTAGGCGGATCGCCAATAATTTCGGGTGTTTGGCAGGCACCAACTCTAACTATACTCATATTAAATCCTCTATAGCTTTTCCTAATATTTCAATTCTGTTTTCCATCATTTATCCTCCTAGAATATAAATAACCTGTAGTTCGTAGTTTTCTACCATTCTGATGTAATTTAAGAATGATGGTTCATTAATTTTAACCAAAGATTATGCTCATTTACATTATAGATTTTATTACAAGAAATCTTCTTTCATCAACTTATAATCTACCGAAGACTGCGAAACACCAAGCTGGTTTTCCCATGAATTTATTCGCACTGCTACTTTTGTGAAACCAATCTTTTCATAGACATGCTGAGCTCTTGTGTTATTAAGATTTGTATCAAGAATAATTTTTCGAACTTCCATTTCATTGAACAAATACTCTATTAACATTTTTAAAGCTTTCGTACCATAACCCTTTTCTTGATAGGAAAAATCACATATTTTAATTCCTATTTCAGAAACATTAGCTTTTGTTTGGTAACTCATTTCTCCAACTCGATTTGAGTTTATCTCAATTATCAGCCTTCCTACAGTATCATTTTGGTTTTTTATCTTGTCCATCAATTCATCAACATCAGTACTAATTCCATTAGGGAAACCTGCATGAGCCATTACTTTGCCATCACTCCACCAATCACAAAGAACTTGTACGTCATCAATAGTAGCATGTCTTACAACCAAACTATCATTTTTTAAATACATTCTACTGTTCCTCCAATTTAATAATACGCTTATATATTATTTCAGCACCTTGGTCCTATGTCAATAAAAAGTACAAATTAAAATGAGAAAGTTATTGTTAGAAGTTCCCTTAAATTTAAATTGCTATTGCTAGATTAAGTTTGGTTGCTTTTTCATATGCTATTTCAAACTCATCAGGTGACATATAGT
>DATCID010000217.1:0-19042 GCA_036507975.1 Ruminiclostridium sp. | reverse complement strand
TATTATTCCATACTTTGATAAATACATAGGGGCTTTGGCGTGTGGTAAAATATAACTCAATAAACAACTAAATGAACCATGCTGATGGGAATATGAATGGTAGATAATAGCATTATTTTATAGCTATAATATCAGCAGAAGGATTTGCTAATACAATGGAATACCTAAGCGGCATCGTCGAAAGAATTACATACACCAATGAAGAAAACGGCTTCAGTGTTATAAAGATCAAATCAAAAGGTTTTGGTGATCTTGTAACGGTTGTCGGGAATCTTGCTACCGTGAATGTTGGAGCGACAATAAAACTAAAAGGTGATTGGAAGCATGACAGTAAATTTGGAAAGCAGTTTAGTGTAGTTGACTACCGTGAGACTGTACCAGCCACCATTGCAGGCATTGAAAAATATCTTGGCAGTGGTTTGATAAAAGGTGTTGGTCCGGTATATGCAAGAAGGATTGTCGCACATTTTAAAGAAGATACTTTGAGGATTATTGAGGAAGAAGCAGACTACCTAATTAAGGTTGAAGGTATAGGGCAAAAAAGAGTTGATATGATAAAGAAGGCATGGCAGGAACAGAAAGAGATAAAAAATGTCATGCTGTTTATGCAGAGTAACGGAGTTTCTACTGCCTATGCAGTAAAAATATTTAAGACTTATGGTAACGAAAGCATAAATCTCGTTAAAACAAATCCTTACCGACTGGCTGATGATATTTGGGGTATTGGATTTAAAACTGCTGATAAAATAGCCCAACAGCTTGGCTTTGATAAACAATCCTTTGAACGTTGCAGGTCAGGCATTGTTTATGTTTTAAATGAACTTTCAAATGATGGGCACTGCTTTGTTACAAGAGAAGTACTTTTAGAAACGACAGAAAAAATGCTGGAATTGGAAAAAACACTGATTGATCCAACTATAGACAGAATGACAGAAGAAAAAATTATTATTTCTGATGAAGGAAATGCTATATATCTTCCGGCTTTTTACTTCAGTGAAGTTGGGGTGGCGAAGAGGATAAAAGAAATTCTTAAAACTGAGAGTAGTTACAAGTCAACTAATGCCGATAATATAATTGAGAGCATCCAAGTGGAAGAGAAAATCCAATATGATGAAATACAGATAGCAGCAATAAAATCAGCTACAAATTCAAAATTCATGGTTTTGACCGGAGGTCCGGGTACTGGTAAAACAACAACAACTCTTGCTATTATAAAGATATTTCAGAAACTAAATGCAAAGGTTTTACTTGCAGCACCAACCGGGAGAGCCGCCAAAAGAATGTCTGAAACAACAGGTATGGAAGCAAAGACCATTCATCGGCTTCTTGAATATAAGCCGCCGGAAGGATATAAGAAGACTGCAGAAAGTCCATTGGAATGTGATGTTCTGATTATCGATGAAACCTCTATGGTGGATATTATTCTAATGTATAATTTATTAAAGGCTGTTTCCAATGATACTGTTGTTGTATTAGTAGGAGATGTGGATCAACTTCCGTCTGTAGGTGCCGGAAATACACTGAAAGATATTATAAATTCAGAAATTGTTAATGTAGTGAAGCTTACAAGAATATTTCGACAAGCTCAGGGTAGTGCAATTATAACAAGTGCTCATAGGATTAACAAAGGTGAAATGCCAAATCTTAAGGGTGGAAGCAAAAGTGATTTCTTTTTTATTGAAGAGGAAGATCCGCTGAAGGTGGTTGAAACCATAAAAGAATTGTGCTCCAAAAGGTTACCGAATTATTATAAGATTGACCCCGTTACTGATATTCAAGTGCTATGCCCAATGCAGCGAGGGGAAACCGGGGCTTTTAACCTGAATAAGGTATTGCAGGAAACACTTAATCCCAACGATGTTTCAGTTAAATATGGTGGAACTGTTTTTAGACTTAAAGATAAGGTTATGCAGATCAAGAATAACTATGATAAGAATGTCTTTAATGGGGACATTGGAAGCATTACAAGTATTGATACGGAAGATAAGACCTGTGTTATAAACTTTGACTCAGTTGATGTGGAATATGATGCTACTGAGCTTGATGAGGTGGTATTAGCCTATGCAACTACTATTCATAAGAGTCAGGGAAGTGAATATAAAATTGTGATCGCACCTTTTACGATGCAGCATTATATGATGTTGCAGAGAAATCTTCTCTACACCTGTGTGACCAGGGCGAAAAAGATATTGGTTCTGGTGGGATCTAAAAAGGCAATTGGAATTGCTGTGTCGAATAGTAAAACACAAAAGAGGAATACCATGCTGGTAAGTAGATTGAAAAATGGAGTATATAAAGATGAAGAAGCAACTTAAACGAGAACAACGCTTGCAAGCAGCTAAACAATGGCTATTAAAATATGATGCTAAGAATATTGTTAATGGCTATAGGAAGCACTTTAAAGTGGATATTATGTGTGCAATTTCTGAGCTTCAGATGCTTGGATGTGAGATTTCACAAGAATATATTGAAAATGTAAAAAAAACTATTGAAGCAGAGAGGAAAAAGCAAGAAAATAAAAAAGAACAGGAGAACTTAGATCTTTTTTCAGATTCAGATGATACATTTTATTATATTGCAGGATATACCTCCGGTGGTGCACCTTATGGAGTAACCTGGGAGGAAATGGGATTGGAGCCTTACACAAATATTGAAGAATAAATGGAGTTGATGTTATGCCAGTAAAGATTAAAGATTTGATTGATGAAATGGATATGCAGTTTGATGAGAGTAAGAAGTATCTGAACAAGGATACCGGTAAAATAGTTACGGCTAGTACAGATGATTTATCTATTGCAGAAGATTCAGAGGAGAATGAGGATTTTTCTCAATATCCTGATTGGCAGAGAGAATCCTTGCAGGAGGCGCTTGATGTAATTGTACACTGGGACAAGTATATCGAACTTCCTGATAAGTGGGAGATAAATGAATACAGTGCTATGGAGAGATTTTGTAATTCAATTGAGAATGGCAGGATTTCAGATGCATTGTACTCGGCAATAAAGGGAAAAGGAGCTTTTAGACGTTTCAAAGATACCTTGATTAGATTTGGGATGGAACAGAAATGGTATGGCTTTTATGAGGGAGTACTTAGAGGTATTGCAATTAGTTGGTGTGATGATAATGATGTGAAATATATTTAGTAATATCAAATGGTCGAGTTTTATAAGACTGCATTTATATTATTCTAGGTTGTAAATGTGAAATATATCAAAATAGTATGCCAATTGGTAGAAGATTAAGTGCTGTCTGGTTTTTAAGAAAATTGCCTATTTGTTTTACTTTTTCTATACTATTTTTATATTTTCATTAACAAATAACAGATATATATAATTAATAGTTTCCATAAACTTTTATCTGCCGAGGATTTGCAAGGTTGCGGTAGACGAGACGTGGTGAACAAGCGATATGGCGAGAAACGTTGATATAGGTGGATTCTAGAAGAGATTAGAAAATATAAAATATAAAATTGACTTTGAAAAATGGCAGTTATGATGTATAATTTACATATTACAAAATAAATTGGAGGTGCAACTTATGAGTACCTTAAAACAGACAGCAATTGATGCAATAGCTAAAATGCCAGATACGGCTGAAATTGATGAAATAATGTATAAGTTATATGTCATTGATAAAATCAGTAAAGGTGAGAAAGATGTCAAGGATGGTAACTTTGATGATGTAAAACAGTTAAGGAAGGAAATTGAGAAATGGTAAGGTGGACTTATACTTCTAAAGCAGATCTACTACAAATATATAACTATATTTCTAGGGACTCGATTTATTATGCCAAAAAAGTAGTAAATGATATAGTTGATAAGTCCGAGAATTTGGATACTTTTCCATGCATGGGAAGAAAAGTTGAGGAATTGGAAGATGAGAATTTGCGAGAAATTGTTGTATACTCGTATAGAATGATATATAGAATTGCAGAAAATAATGACATTCATGTTTTGGCAATTGTTCATTGTAAAAGAAATCTTACTAAAGATATTCTCAGCAAATGAGTGTAGGTTTTAATAGATTGAAGTTGCGTTATAATTTTTATCATTTAATAAAAATATTTAAAACTAAAGAACTATCCGAGGCAGCAACTATTCGAAATTTTCGAATAGTTCGGAAAGAAGTTAACAGACAGGTCTCAAGGAAAATCTATTATAAGAAGGTTGATGAATATAAAAGGGATTGGGAAAGCGGAGATGTGTTACATTATGAGCTACCTGGTGAATTAGAAATTAAAAGACTTATTAAAAATAAATTTTCTCGGTTTATGGATAAGAACATAGAGCCTAAGCTAGAAGTCTCTTGGCATGTTAGTAGGTAAGGACATATTAATTTAAATAAAGTAAGGATTAAATATGAAAAAATTTCTAAGTATTCTTGTTATGATCGTTTTCACGATTTCTATTCTGCCTGTTTCTCATGTTTCCGCTTATGTGACCTGAACGGTTAGACAATATAATACGATAAGTGCGGGTGGAAACCACTCAATGGCTATAAAAATCGACGGCACGCTTTGGGCGTGGGGGAGTTGTTTGAACGGCCGTCTTGGCAACGATATGCGATATAACGGTGTAGCCAGCATGGGTGGAGGAATTCAATCAGTTCCAGATAAAATGATGGATGATGTAGTTTCAGTAAGCGCAGGCGACGGTTTTACCATGGTCGTAAAAACCGACCATACTCTTTGGGCATGGGGTCACAATGATAATGGTCAGCTTGGCAATAAAAAAGCTGGTAATTTTAATGATGAAGGACATATGTTACAAACAACCCCGGTAAAAATAATGGATAATGTTGCTTCAGTAAATACAGGCTATGCAATTACAATGATAATAAAAACAGACGGTACGCTATGGGCTTGTGGTAACAATACATACGGTCAGCTTGGCAACGGTGGAACCACAAATCAGACGACCCCAGTAAAAATTATGAGCAATGTTGCTTCAGTAACCACAGGCGATAATCATACCATGGCAGTAAAAACTGACGGAACACTTTGGGCGTGGGGTGTAAATGATTATGGACAGCTTGGATTCGATAGAACTTCTGATAGTTCAAAGTGGGGCGAGCCTTATCAGTCAGTTCCTAAAGAGGTTATGGATTCCGTCGCTACCGACAAGGCCGTTGCCAAACCGTCGACCTCAGCCGTTCTTGTCGATGGAAAGAAAATATCCTTTGATGCCTATACCATAAGCGGCAGTAGCTATTTTAAACTGCGTGACCTTGCAGCCGTTTTAAGCGGAACAGGCAAGCAGTTTGACGTGACCTGGGACAGTACAAACAAAGCAATCAACCTTATATCGGGTAAGCCGTACATCACTGTAGGCGGTGAGTTGACTGCCGGAGACGGTAAATCAAAAATCGCATTGCTCAACAAGTCTAAGATACATATCGATGGTATATCGCTTACCCTCAGATCCTATATCATCAACGGCAATAGCTACCTCAAGCTGCGTGATATTGCGAAGGCACTTAATATCGGCATTGCTTGGGATGGAAAAACTAATACGATTTCTATTGATACATCAAAAATTTATGTAGATTAAAACCAGATATCGAACGATAGTTTAAGGCAGAAATTCAAAGTACAAAGAGGGAGATTACAATGAAAATTCAGGAATAAACGGAGATGCCTATTGGAGAACTTTTGAAATGGGCAACATTCGTGTGAGAATGGTAGAATATACACCTGGATATTTAGCAGACCATTGGTGCAGTCGAGGGCATATCCTACTTGTTTTAGAGGGTGAAATAGTTACAGAACTGGAAGATGGGAGGAAATTTACTTTGACCCCTGGAACAAGCTATCAAGTTGCTGATGAAGTTAATCCACACCGTTCTTATACTGAAAAAGGTGCAAAATTATTTATTGTAGACTGATGTTTTAAGATAGTTAAAAAATAAAGCTGTATAATGGCTTATATTATTCGGTTTTAGATAGTGAAGGTAATCTAATGGGGGTGGCTACATGAGAAATGAAAAAGAGGTTCTTGACCAGCTATTAAGTTTTGCAAGAAATAATGAGATGATAAGAGCGGTAATTCTCAATGGCTCAAGAGTAAATCCAAATGTACAAAAAGACATCTTTTGTGATTTTGATGTAGTATTTGCAGTTACAGACCCTAAACACTTTTTGAATAACCAGAGTTGGATTGAGGAATTTGGTGAGACGATAATTGTACAACAAAATAAATGTAGTGAAAATAGTGTGGACTGGTTTATCTTCCTAATGATATTTACTGATGGTATAAGAATCGACCTTCAATTTTTTCCAATTGAGCATGTTCAAATGCAATATGAGGACAGTCTTAAGGTGTTACTACTGGACAAAGATAATGCTATTAATGAATTTGAGCTACCAAATGAGTCTTTTTACTTTACTAAAAAACCAAGCAAAGAGGAGTTTGAAAAGACAATCAACAATTTCTGGTGGTGCTCCACCAACGTTGCCAAAGGTATCTGGAGAGACGAATTATGCTATGCAAAAACAATGTATGAGGTAGTAGTTCGGGAGTGTATTATTAATTTGCTATCCTGGTATATAGGAATGAATCATAATTGGTGCATTAACACGGGTAAATGGGGGAAATGGTTTAAAGGAAATTTGCCTGTAGAACTATGGAATTCATTTGTTAAGACGTATTCTGGAACGGATTACAATGAAATCTGGGAATCGCTTTTAGAGGCTTGTAGGCTTGTAAGGAAAATTGGAGTTGAGGTTGCGGATACTTTAGGCTATGAATATCCATTGGAAGATGATAATAGAGTTTATGGATTCTTACAAAGAGTATGCTCACTTCCCAAAGATGCCCAGGATATTTAATTAACTGGACTTGATAGTTGTAACTTCGTCAAGCCCATACAGGACACAGAGAAATTAGAAACCTTATAAGTGATTTTATTGTTCCATCCATGATGTAATTTCTATTAATTATAATTGATTATTATTATATCAGAGACAAAGTGATAAAAGGAATGCCGACAAATGAAGAGGCGGTTTTAAAGCTACTCAGAACTGGACACAAATAAGAAGAGCTGAAAAATTGGAGGAATATTATTATGGGAATCAAAATTGATCCACTTAAATAGACTGGAGGGATCTTAAATGGATAGAGTTGTAGAAGTACTGGCGATGGAAGAATATAGATTACTACTTACTTTTTCTAATGGTGAAATAAGAATTTTTGATGTTAAACCATATCTAAATGATAAGTTCTGGGCGCCCTTATCAAAAGTAGAAGAATTTCAACAAGTAAAAGTAGCAGGCGGAAGCGTTGAATGGCCTTTGGGTATGGATTTTTGTCCTGATGAAATATATCAAAAAAGTATGCCAATTGGTAGAAGATTAAGTGCATCTGGTTTTTAAAAAAATGTCAATTTGTTTTACTTTTTCTATACTATTTTTATATCCCTATTAACAACAGATATATAAGTAATACTTTCCATAAACTTTTATCTGCCGCAGGTTCACCGAGTCGCGCTTCATCCCGACTACTTGAACCCTCGGCAAAAATTATATTTCAATGTTTACCCTAGACTTATTATCCTCAAATACCGAAACTCAACAGTTCACGTCTAGAATATCTCATTACAACAACTAATTGAAGTGCCACTAGTACCATCCCAACGAGTAAACTGCACCCGGCAGATCCCCATCCGTAGCCATAAAATTCATTAGCCATATAATTATAAAATACCCCTATAAAAAGTAATATACGTTTTTATACCTAATCATTCCCAGCATTTCTTCTGCCGTTACTCCAATCCGGTACAGACCGGTCAACATTCTTTGTTCTTCTTCTGATTCTGCCTTGATCTTAAAATGGATCATAACATCGGAAGCTCCAAAGAATAAAACCACAATAAATAACATTAAGAAAATGAAAAGTTCTGCTCCCTGTTTTGAAGTTGAATAGGCTTCAATCCTGGAGGATGCTTTATAATATTTTTGCTCAGATTGTCCTACCTGATTCTTATCTAATAAGTATTTCTGGACAGCACTTATGCCCTTCACCGAAGCTTTCCAGTCATCAAAAGAGTATAACTTTGCGATTCCTGTCCAATATTCTTTGCATTCTGACGCTATTTTACGGTAATCTGCATCGCTTAATACCAGAGTATAATCTGCAAAGGTTGGATTCCTGTTGAATAAGATTCTTACGTCGCTTCCAGCTGACTGCAATTCTATATCTTCGTCACTGCAATTAAAACTAACTGTTTTTGGGGAAGTCATTTCATGCTCGTAACCATCTTTCAAAGCATACTGGAAAACCATTCGGAACTTACCTTCAGAGACTTGATAGTTACAATCAAACTCTTTATTCACTTCGGATACAGGAAGCAGATTAAAGGCCCTGCCTCTTAAATAATCCACCTGTTTTATAGTTTTGACTGATACATCATTTTGATTTAACAGGCTTTCAATTTCACGATCCTCTACCTTGTTCATTCCAAAAGTTTGGGAATATACCAAATCGTAGGGAGAATAAGTTATCGCATTATCTAAAAGCCCCGGATACATTACCACACTTAGTCCCCCAAAAAGTACGCAAAATCCAATCAACCCTGCTGCTATTATGCCAATCCTGCTTTGTGATTTATGATGCTGTTTCACAAAAGAAATCTCGATGAAATGTCGCTTCATATAATAAGGGAATATTTTAGCGAAAAATTGTTCCACGCTCTCCACCTGAGTTATTATCATATATAAACCTATGAACATTATGACTAAGCTTACCAACCATATAACTGCAGTGCCATTTCCAATTCCTATTACCATAATCAGAACTGAAACAGCTACAAATACCACACCTGCCATGAATATACCTGGTAGTGATTTTCCTCTCTTCTCAGCCTTGAATCTTTCCTTCATAAAATCAATAAGCTGCATTTTCGTGAAGCCCAAAATGCACGTAACCAGTGTGAGCAGTATTGTGATACCATAAAGAATAGCTGTCCATTTATAAGAATCTACATTAAAATACCATCCTAAAGCAGATATACCAATCACATGTTGAATTATAAAATAAAATGCAAATGATATTATCGTTCCCAGACTCAAACCGCTAATCAGTGACACCCCTGCAATTATACAATTTTCAATGAGCATATTTGTTAGTACTTCGGTTTCACTCATTCCCAATGTCATTAGAATACCATATTCATATTTCCTGTTTCTCAAGAATGCATTGTTTGCATATGGGACAAACAGTACAACAAAAATGCCAACAAATATGCTTGGTGCATAAATATTACCGGAAATAGCGCTGTCAACTATTCTCTTATCCATAAACGATTTATTTGCAAATATTGCAGCAAAGCTGTAAAACAACGCAACCGAAAACACATTACATAAGAAATAGAGTCTGTATCTGCGGAAGTTAGCAATTAACATTTTCATTGAAATATCATAAAACGTCATCCTGTTCGCCTCCAATCAACGCAAGCATTTCGGTTATGGAATCAAGGAATCCCTTCCTGCTACCTGTCTTTTCTATTTCTACAGCAAATTCTCCATCTTTTAACAAAACAGCTCTATTACAATAGCTTGCTGCGAATGTATCATGCGTGACCATTAAAATACTTGTTCCTACTTCATGATTGATATGTGCAAAATATTTCATAACTTCTCTTGTGGATCTTGAATCCAAATTTCCTGTAGGTTCATCAGCCAATATAATTGCAGGACTATTGATGAGCGCCCTGCAGATTGCCACACGCTGTTTCTCTCCACCAGATATTTCAGTAATGTTTTTCGTCTGTGTATCTTCAATACCGAGAATTTTCAGGATCTTTTTGGATTGCTCTTCCTGTTCCTCCACAGACTTTTTCTCTAATATCATAGGCAACAGGACATTTTCTTTCACGGAAAGGCTTTCTATTAGGTTATAGTCCTGGAATACCATCCCCAATCTTCTTCTACGGAATATTGCCATTTCTGCTTTATTCATATCAGACAAATATTGGCCTTCAATCCATACGCTACCTTTATCTGACCGGTCAACTCCACTTATTATGTTAAGAAGTGTTGTCTTGCCACTTCCTGACGGTCCCATGATTGCAACCATATCTCCTTGTTTGACCTGCAAATTAAGACCTTTTAATATTGAAACTTCTTCCTTGTTCCTTAATATATAACTTTTCCATACATCTTTAATATCTAAACAATTCATATCCTAATCTCCAATCTTCTACATACCAAAATAAAGCCAGAATATCTGGCTCCTATAAATATTTTCGATTGAAGAGGGGATTTATTCATCCATACGAACGCACAAAGAAACAAGAGTATATCTTCTTTCACAGAACAATTTACTCCTGTATATCCCAAAGAAACTTGTAAATGATAATAACACGCAGTCAATAATTTTACCATTAAATCCAGTACTGAGTAATTGTTTTATTTGAACAGCATTCTTAAGATTGCCCTTAATATCATTAGTTATAAGAATGCAATGTTCAAATTCTTTGGATTGATTAATTACAATTTTCTCAAGATCGCCTACACTATATGTTCCACCCCATATTTTAAAATTCAATGCCAATAAAAGAAAAAACGCTATGGATACTAAAGCAATTCTTGCTATGTGTTTTCTATTTCTGTATGTGAATTCCATAATGTCACTCCTTTACTTAGCATTCCTTGACGAAATTTTATACATATATTATAAATAATCTCAATATCATCCAATCCACAGTATACTACATATTATTTGAGAAATCTAGCATTGGGGAAGGGCTACCCACAGCTGAAAGCCATCCCCTTAAACAATTAAGCATCAAAAAAAATAACAAATCTGAAACTTCATAAATATAATAATATATATCGTCCAAAATTTGGGGGGACAGTTTTAATGAAGAAAGTTGGAATACTAATTTCAAAAATTCTTGTAGTAGCGTTCATAGTGACAACCATACTGGAATATTATTCTTCAATAAGCTTTGTAGCTGTTTCATACCAGACAGATAAGAAGGTCTATGGAATAAATCTTACGACAAGAGCTAGTGGCAGTGATACAATGAATTATATTTACGATGATCAATATTCAACTGTAGCTCAAGGGTTATTAATATATTATGGACAGCAATGGAATTATTATAATAACCTTGCAAAAAATACGGAGAATGATAAGGAGAAATCAGCCGCTTTAGCTAATATGGATAAGCAACGTAAAGCAGCTGACTTGGTAAGCTGGGAAGATAAAAATACAAACAAGTATGAAATAAAAGGCGTAGAAAGAGATTTGATAGATAAAAACGGAGAAGTGTTGTTAACAGAAACTGTTGCTCAAAAAGATGGCACTAAGGTAGTTGAAGAAATCACAATACATTTAAATGGTCAGGAAAAATATGCAAAAGGATTTGGACAGATTGTTATTCCAGAATTATATGTTTATACTAAAGTGACTAACGAACTAAAAAGTCAGAGCCCTTTATCAGATGCAAATAAAAAAGCATTCCAAAATGGTATAGGTAGTCTAACTAGCAATAAAACAGTTACAAATGTACCAAACTTTACAATGAATGATTTTGTTTATGGTGTAAATAACTGTGTTTTAGCTGGAACAGCAAGAATTATTCAAACTTTAATTAATAGACATAGTGTTATTGGAGATTTATCTCTCAAACCTTATGATAAGCAAGTTCATGGTTTTATTGAAAGTATTGCTAAGAAGAAATATAACTATGATATTGTGGCTGGAGTTCCTTTTCCTACTGATAATGATAACCTTGTTAAAGATGCTTTAAATAAGTATGGATTTCTATTATACGATGCTAAAAATAAATATCTTATTGATGCAAATTTTGACGCTATGAAGAAAAGTGTAGACAATAATATGCCATTCTTATTAAATTGTTCAGCCCAATATGTTAATACTGAATGTGTTAATATACATGTAACTAACAATCCAACATATACTGATCATACTGTTACTGGTATTGGATATCAAGAGTATTCAACTGTTGTTGGTTCTATAAACCTTATAGAAGTATATGATGGCTGGTCTAGTACTCCAAGATATATTGACTATGACGAATTCTTGAAAGGCGCAAAGGTGTTGAATTCTGGAATGGATGGCTATAGCATTACTATAGTAAAATAGTATGTTTATATGAATTTACTGAGGAGGTTTAGTAATGAAAAAATGTCCTATGTGTCGGCTAATTAATACGAGTGAAGCTGAAGAATGTGATTGTGGCTATAATTTTGAAACCCGCATGGTTCAGATAGACATTGAAAAGATTGCACAAAGTATACCTATAATTCAAATAATATTTACCATTTTGCTGCTAATTGTATCAGTAAGTCTATTCTGCATACATAATCATATTGGCGCTTTTATTTATTTTTCTTATCAATTTAGAGGCATTTCTGGTTTATTGCTCTTATGGTTTATTACAATAATTTGTATTGCTGTAATGATAATACCTACAATTATAAGTTGGATCGTATTTTATAAAAAGAACAAATCGTTATCTCGGAAGTTGACTAAGAAGGAATGATAATATGGTGGAGGCACATAAGATGTATTTGAAGATTATTAACATAGGAAAAAATAAGAAATCATATATTAAATGAAGGATAGTTAATAATTATTTGAAGTAAGTGGGGGTCTAAAGATGTATGCATTAAAGCGGTTATCTCAAGTTTTCAGATCTTCAGAAGAAGTTCCGTTTGATGACTCATCCAGAATTGTTTTGTTTAGCGATGTTCACAGAGGGGATGGAAGTTGGGCAGATGACTTTACTCGGAACCAAAATATCTATTATGCTACCTTAACCCATTATTATAATGAAAATTATACATATATAGAACTTGGTGATGGAGATGAACTTTGGAAAAATAAGACTCTATCCGAAATTGTAAATGTACATAGCGATGTGTTTGAGCTGTTGTCTAAATTTTATAATGAAGGTAGGCTTTTATGCATTTTCGGAAACCATGACATGGTAAAAAAGAATAATAAATATTTAAGAAGCAATTCTTACCAATATTTTAATGAGCATCAGAAAAATCAAATTTCTTTATTTGAAAAAATAAGATGTAATGAAGGGGTGATTTTAAAGCATACTTTTACAGGAGATAAAATTTTTCTTGTGCATGGGCACCAAGCAGATTATTTTAATGATAAAATGTGGAAGTTAAGCAGATTTTTAGTTAGATATCTTTGGAAGCCCCTTGAATTATTAGGTGTAAATGATCCAACAAGTACAGCAAAAAATTATAAAAAGAAAGAACGGATAGAAGAAATATTTACTCAATGGGTAAAGAAGGAACATCAAATGCTGATTGCTGGACATACTCACAGACCTGTTTTCTCTGAAGTAGGGCCTGCATATTTCAATGACGGTAGCTGTGTTCATCCCAGCAGCATAACTGGAATTGAAATAGTAAATGGTTATATTATACTTGTCAAATGGAAGGTCGAAACAAAGGGTAACGGTTTATTGTTCGTTGGCAGAGAAGAACTAGCAGAACCTACAAAATTAAAGGATTATTTTAAGAACGCTTAGCTAGTAAAATATTCAAAATACTTGTATTAATCTACAATTGTTGATAAAATTATATTTATATTATAATGCTTTTCTGTTTTAAAAAAAATATTTTTTAATGGGAGTTAAATCTATGGTTAAGGGAACAACGAGGTCTCCAGCTTTAGTAATTGTACTAAGTATCATAACTTGTGGAATCTATTTTTTATATTGGATTTACAAATCATCTGAAGAAATGAAGTTTTATTTGAACACAACTAACAGCCCAGCCACAGAGTTGATTTTATGTATTTTGTGTTTTCCTTATCAATATTATTGGTTCTACAAACAGGGAAAAAATCTTGCTGAGGCATCAAAAATTGCTGGCTTAGTAGGTGAGGATAATTCAATATTATATTTGATTCTTGCTATTTTAGGTCTAGGTATTGTTAATTCGGCTATTATGCAGGCAAATGCAAATAACATTTGGGGGAATCAACAACAATTTTAATATGTATGTAAAAGATCCTTAATCTAGAAATGCTATTCGAAAGAAAATAAATGCACCAATGAAATTCCTTTAAAGGAATTATTATTAGTGCATTTAATTTAACTTTTTGTGTTAATTTATTGTAGAAAGCGTAATGTATGAAATTAAAAAAAATTCAAAATGCTGCAAACGCAGATATGCTAATTAAAAAATATGCCATCCCTACAGCTTTTACGGTTTTGTTTTATGCTGTTATGTTCTTTTTCGGAAATCGTGCAATTTGTGTTTTTAAGGCGACATATGGAATCCCTTGCCCAGGTTGCGGCATGACGCGTTCCTATATACATTTGTTTTATGGAGATATCAAAGGGGCATTTTATTATCACCCTCTTTTTATAATGCCAATTGTTTTGGCATTAATATGGATTTTTAAAGATATAGGTATCATATCTAAAATTTATAAGAGTCGAAATTTTTGGATATTTATAGCTATAGTATTTATTGGAGTATGGGCAGTTAGAATGTTAATCATGTTTCCAGATATTTCTCCATTGGATTTTAACAGATATGCACTTATACCTGTTATTTATGATTTTATAAAACATGTTATTAGATGAATATTTCATCTAAGTTTTGCACAAAGGAGCAATACAGTGACAATTACTGCTGAGTTTACTGGACTTTCTAAAAGAAAAATCTATAAACTCAGCAGCTTTTTATCCATTTCAAATTCTGTAGTATATTGATTTTCAATATTCATCATTCCTTCCACTTTTAGGATAGCACGAGTTCCTCGTTTCTATCAGCGTGGGTATGGGTTGCGGATACACCGGTAAGAAAGTGCAGGGATGCTCATTCAGTTCACTGAACTCGCTATCTAAAAATACATGTTTTGAGTATTCACACATGTATTTATTGCATAATTTACTTTCTTCCGAGTCGGAGAATGCTTTCAAAAAATCACAGTAACCGCAGTGTAACATGCTATAACGCCTCCATTCAAAAACATCTATTAATGTATTTATTTTAGTACATAATTAGAAAATATGCAAGTATAATTTTATAATATGCAAAAATAACCATAAAGTGCTAAATTCTAAAAATTGTGTTTGCCAATACTAAATATTTGAGTAATGTAGTAAGAACTTTATGAAATATTAAGCTTGGTTGAAAATAGTGATACTACTAAAAGTCAATTTGAAAAGGGATATTATGATTATCAAGGAACTATAAATAATAATATTCCGATTCTAATGAGTATTTATCCATTAGAAAATGATATAGTTGGAACATAAAAATACAGGTACATTTCAAGGAACAATGAATACTGTTGATGAAATTAAAGGACTGTTATTTTGTTGTAGATGGTTGATTCAATAAATATCTATTCTTTAATAACTGTACAAATTCTTCGACATGAAGAGGACGGCTGAAGTAATATCCTTGAATTTCGTTACATTTTTGTTCCTTCAAAAAAGCATATTGTTCAGCAGTCTCTACACCTTCAGCAACCACGTTCATTTGCAGCGCTTTGGCTAAATTCAAGATACATTCAAGTATGCTTTTATTTGCTGGAACTGTTAAAATCTCTTCAATAAACGATTTATCAATTTTAAGAGTATCCAGAGCTAATCTCTTTAGCAAATATAACGAAGAGTAACCCGTGCCAAAATCATCGAGTGCAACTTTTATTTTCCGTTTCTTTAACTCAACTAGTAATTTGGTCACTTCATTTTCATTGCTAATGAAGGAACTCTCTGTAATCTCTATTTCTAACCGATCAGGAGAAATTCCTGACTCCTCAACAATTTGATCGATACTTTGTAATATATTTTGTTTTAACAACTGCTTTACTGAGAAATTGACCGAGATTGTAATTGGCGGTAGCCCTAAGTCTTGCCACTGTTTATTTTGTTTACAGGCTTCTCGCAATACCCATTCACCGATAGGAACAATGAGCCCTGTTTCCTCTGCAATCGGAATAAACTCTGTTGGAGAAACAAGTCCCCAGTCAGGATGATTCCATCTAACTAAGGCTTCTGCTCCGAGAATTTGTGTAGTTTGGGCATCTACACGTGGCATATACTGTAGGAATAGCTCGTTTTTTTCTAATGCTTTTCGAAGATCATTGCTTAAAGAAAACAACCTAAATGATTCAACGTTTAAAGAAGGTGAGTAACATTGAGCTTGGTCTCTTCCTTGTGATTTGGAAAAATAAAGAGCGGTGTCCGCATTTTTGAGTAAACTCTCTACAGTAATGCCATCTTCAGGTGAAACGCTGATACCTACACTCGCGGTTATATTTAACTCGAACCCTTCAATTACAAATTGTTCTTTAATTATTTGTATAATTTTATCTGAAAAGAACATTACTTTGCTAGGACTCTACACTTCTAGTATTACAATACAAAATTCGTCACCACCTAGGCGATAAACAGTTTGATTTGTACTTAAGCAATTCTGCAACTTATTTGCAAGTTGCTTTAACAACGCATCACCAATAGAATGTCCTAGAGTATCGTTAACTGTCTTAAAACGATCCAAGTCAATTAATACCAAAGCTAGTTTGTTATTTGAAATTTGAGCCAGTCTTAATTGTTTGTTCAGTTGTTCCTCAAACATTCTTCGATTAGGAAGCTCAGTTAAATAATCATGGTAGGCTAAGAAATGATTTAGCTCCTCTGTTTTCATCCGAGCTGTAATGTCTAAAACAGTACCCACAATTGCTTTTTTCCCCTTAAGATATATTTTTGTACAATGAACCTCACAAATAATGATGGTCCATCACATTTTATCACTCTTTGAATGATATTCTGTAATGATTGACCTACATTTAAATTTAAAATTTGATTAGTAATAGCATCTTCGAGATGGATGTACGTCAATACATTTAGACCTATTAAAGAGTGATAGCCTAACATCTTATTCAATTGAGGATTTGAATAGACAAATATTCCACTTTCGGCAATAAATACGCCTACCAAAGACTGTTCTACAATACTTCGATATTTTATTTCAGCTTCTAGTAAAGATTGCTCCATTGCTTTTTTTTCTGTTATATTTTTTGCTATACCATAAACGCCTACAAGTTTATTATTTATTATTATAGGGATATTAGTAATATTAAATTCAATGAATTCTCCATTTTTATGAATGCCGGTTGTGTCATAATTTTGCGGCAAGAGAGTCGTTAGCGCTGCCATAAACATATCTTGAGTTTTTTGCAAGGAGTTTGGTTCTACGAGATTCTCGAAATTCCCTTTTAATATTTCTTCTTTTGAATACCCAAATGTCTCTGCAAGTGCTGCATTACAAGATGAAAAGTTCCCTTGAATGTCGAAGGAATACACAGCATCAGCATTATTTTCAAATAATGACCTATAATATTGTTCTTCTTCAATCAATAGTAACCGAAGATTTTTATTCTCTGTGATATCTTGGATTGTACCTATTGCCCCAAGCCACTCGCTAAACTCATTCGAAAAAAATTCAGTGCTCTCCAAAACATGTCGTATTTCCCCATTAGAACGAACAATTCTATATTCAATTTCATATGGTGTTTTAGCCTTATTAGATGACGAAAAATTCTCAAATACTCGTTTTCGATCATCTGGATGTGTAAAGTTAAAAATTTGTTCCAGCTTTACTGTAAAATCATTATCGATACCGTATATAACAAACATTTGTTTTGACCATGAAAGCTTATCAAGCACTTGGTCATACTCCCAATACCCTATGTTGGCTATTTTCTGGGCTAGCTCAAAACTCCTATCTTTTCTTTTGAGTATTCCGATTAATTCTTCTTTGTCATTAGTTGCTATTATTTCTTCTTTTTTAATATTATATTTTCTTTCTATTTTCATTTCATACTTCCTTTTTTGGAGCGTTATGCAGTAACCTAATGTTTTTAGAAAAAATACTTTATGTAGACTTTTTATTCCAATACTTCTAGCTGCTTATGTAGTAATATTATCAACGATTACAACTACTGTGAAGTGAACAGTAAGACACTCCAACGATATATATTATAGTATATGGTATACATAAATCCTTAATATGTTACATTATTAGCTTCTTTGGAACAGATTTTAAAAATACACCACCACAAATTATTCCAGTTATTTCATAGCTGAATGTAAAAAGTATTTGACATTTGCTTTAAATATCCGTATAATCGAAATGTAAATACTATTTGACATTATGGAGGTTATATATATGAGAAAAATGGATGAAATGGAAAAGGTGATTACACTAAAGTCTATACGAGTATCGTGGTTTTTAATCGCTATGTTTCTTTTTGGATGGGGAATTAAAAACTGCATTTATGGATTGGGATATACTCTACCTATGGTACTGTTTACTTCCCAAGTTACAATTGTATTGATTTCAAAATATATTTATATGATTAAGGCTGATGATAAGGACAGTAAGGTTAGCTTGATAAAATCAATTATAGTTGCTTTACTACTTGTTTTAGTGGGTTGCCTTCTTTATTATTTTAAGATTGGTTTTTAATATGAAGAATAATATCAAAGAATTACGAAAATTAAAAAGTATAAGACAAGAAGACCTCGCTAATTTAGTTGGTGTGACAAGGCAGACGATTAATGCAATAGAGAATAACAAATATGACCCCACACTTGAACTTTCTATGAAGCTTGCAAAGATTTTTGATAAACATGTTGATGAAATTTTTACTTTGGACATCTAAGCTTCGGATATACTGTTTCATTAATTTTTGGCACACTTAAATCCTCCCAAATAACTTTCTCAAGTAGATATAGCCATTTAGAAACATCATTACCTTTTGATATCATATGAATTCATCGCTCTTAAAACAAGGAATTACAGCTCGTACTATACTTGAAATTACACCATAGTAATATATCATTTTCATTATGCAATCTAACACAATTAGTATCATGTTAGATTGCATAAATATCATGTAACAGTTCATATCAAAGGGATGTAATATAAATCGGAAAAAATCTATTACAATTATTGTGTTTAAATCTAACATAATATACAATTGATATATAATATGTTAGGTGTAATTTTAGGGACAATTTTAATAAT
>DATCID010000216.1:0-40759 GCA_036507975.1 Ruminiclostridium sp. | reverse complement strand
AAAGGATTTGGGTTCCTATTCTTCTCTGATTATTATCGACAAGTAACTGCGTAAACTTAGGAACCGCCGTATACCGAACGGTACGTACGGTGGTGTGGAAGGTCGGCTACTCAATTAATGGGTAGCCTCCTATCCGATTATTTGTATAAAAGAAATTGAAAATAAAAATGTTTTCATGTATAATTCCAAGGGTACGTATAATTCCATATATGTCAAATTGAGCGCAAATTTTTCTCAATGAATTATTATTGTATTTTTAACAAATTACTATAATACATATATTTTTGAATTATTTTAATAGTTATGCTTTGTTTGATTATAAATAATATAATAATTTTTAAAAAGGGGAAGTGATTCTGATTGAAGATTAACATCACGGAAACAGTGCTAAGAGACGCAAATCAGTCTCTTATCGCCACAAGAATGCCGTTTTCAGACTTCGAAGGCATACTTGAATCTATTAACAACGCTGGGTATTATTCTGTAGAATGCTGGGGTGGGGCTACCTTTGACTCGTGCCTGAGGTACTTGAATGAGAATCCTTGGAAACGATTGAGGAAACTCAAAGATAAGCTCAAGGATTCAAAGCTTCAAATGCTACTTCGAGGTCAAAATATACTGGGATACAAGCATTATCCAGATGATGTAGTTCGACTATTTGTATCACATGCCGTTGATAATGGTATGGATATATTTAGGATTTTTGATGCACTAAATGATTTCAGAAACATTCAAGTTGCTGTTGACGAAACAATCAAACGTGGTGGGCATGCTCAAGGAACAATTTGCTACACTACAAGTCCAATTCATACTCTAGAGAAATATGCAAAAATGGGAAAAGAATTAGAAAATATGGGCGTTCACTCCATATGCATTAAGGATATGGCGGGAATTATGGGACCACAGGAAGCTTATGATTTAGTAAAAGCTTTAAAAGAATCTGTGAAACTTCCTATATTTCTTCACACACACTCTACCACAGGGCTGGGACCAATTACTTACATCAAGGCAATAGAAGCGGGATGTAACGGTATAGACACAGCTATCTCATCCTTCTCTGGTGGAACATCTCAGCCATCAACAGAAACATTAAGCTATGCCTTAAAGCAGATGGGCTATGAGACAAATCTTAATGAAAAACATTTAAAAGAAGTTAATGATTTCTTTAAGCCATTAAAAGAAAAATATATTTCATCAGGCTTGTTGGATCCGTTAGTTATGGGAACAGATGCTGATGCTCTTAACTATCAGGTTCCAGGTGGAATGCTTTCAAACCTTATTGCACAATTAAAATCTCAGAATTCAATGGATAAGTTGGACGAAGTGTTACTCGAGACTCCCAAAGTTAGAAAAGACCTTGGATACCCTCCACTTGTCACACCTATGAGCCAAATGGTTGGTGTTCAGGCGGCTACAAATGTATTACTTGGAGAAAGATATAAGAGCGTATCAAAAGAAGTTAAGGCTTATTTAAGAGGCGAATATGGACAAGCACCAGGTGCTATAGATGCCGCACTTCAAAAGAAAGTATTAGGTGATGAAAAGCCTATTACAGGGAGATTTGCAGATACTTTAGAGCCTCAATTTGAAAAGGTTAAAGCTCAGTTAGCAGGAATCGCAAAAAGTGATGAAGATGTGCTTTCTTATATTTTATTCCCTCAGATAGCAGAGAAGTTTTTCAAAGAGAGAGAAGAAAGTACAGCGGTAAAGGTTAGCTATAAGATTAAGAAAGTATAGGTGATTTTAATGGATCTATTTACAGCACTTAAAATATCGTTTTCTGGATTTTTTGTTGTTTTTATAGCTTTAGGATTGATATTCTTATCTATAATAATTTTATCAAAAATAATAGCATTATTTGATAAGAAAGAGATACAAAAGAACGAAATTTCAACAGAAAGTATTGCTAACAAAACTAGTATTATTGACGAAGAAAATGTAGTAGGGTATGGAGAATTGAAGCTTATTGGTGTTGATGAGAAAACTGCTGCTATGGTAATGGCTATAGTGAGTGACGAATCAAAAATATCTTTAGCTGAGCTTCGTTTTAAATCTATAAAATTATTGGAAAATTAATAGTTCTGATTTGGAGGTTAACATGAAATATATAGTATCAATTAATGATAAAAATTATGAGGTAGAGGTTGAACGTGGAGAGGCTACAATAGTAAAAACTACTCAAGCCATTCATGCTGAAATAGCTTCTTCTACAGTTCCTTCAGCATCGCCAATAACTCCAATGGTTTCGGCTCCTGCAGCAGTAAATTCAGTTGCGGTTGGTGAAGGAGAAGCAATAAAAGCTCCATTGCCAGGTACCATTCTTGGGATAAAAGTAAATGCTGGGGCTTCAGTTAAGAGAGGCGAAATATTACTAATTCTGGAAGCAATGAAAATGGAAAACGAAATTGTTGCTCCTAGAGATGGTGTAGTAACTCAAATAGTGGCAAACAAGGGCTCGACGGTAAATACTGGCGATCTTCTTATGATGCTAAAATAGTGGAGGTATAGTAATGTCATTTTCTTTTATAGATACAATGCGTAGACTTATAAATGAGTCAGGCTTTACCTCTATGAGTTGGCAACAGATGGTCATGTTAGGGGTTTCCTGTGTTTTAATTTACTTAGCAATTGTCAAAAAGTTTGAGCCTTTGTTGCTTTTGCCGATAGCTTTTGGTGTACTTCTTGCAAATTTACCTTTGGCAGGCATGATGCTAGAGCCCACAGCAACTTCAAGTGGTGGGTTGCTTTATTATTTATATCAAGGTGTAAAATTGGGTATTTACCCATCACTTATATTCTTGGGCATAGGTGCGATGACAGACTTTGGACCGCTTATCGCAAGGCCTTCAAGTCTATTTTTGGGTGCAGCAGCACAATTGGGTATTTATGTTGCCTTCATTGTTGCTATTTTACTGGGTTTTTCTCCTGAAGCTGCAGCATCAATAGGTATTATAGGTGGTGCAGATGGACCAACTGCCATTCTTGTTACAACAACGCTAGCACCTCAGTTGCTAGGACCTATAGCAATAGCGGCGTACTCATATATGGCACTTATCCCTTTGATACAGCCGCCTATAATGCAGCTGTTAACAACAAAGAAGGAAAGAGAAACAAAAATGGAAGTTTTAAGAGAAGTATCAAAAAAGGAAAAAATTATTTTCCCAATTGCAGTTACAATTATTATTTGCTTACTTCTTCCATCGGCAACTCCGTTAATAGGATTGCTTATGTTGGGTAATTTATTTAGGGAAAGTGGAGTAGTTGAGAGACTATCATCTACTGCTCAGAATGCTATGATAAACATTGTTACGATATTCCTCGGTGTTACAGTAGGAGCCACTACAGTTGGTGATAAATTTTTATCACCTGAAACTATAAAGATTGTGTTATTGGGACTTATGGCGTTTATGTTCAGTACTGTAGGCGGAGTTCTATTTGGAAAGATAATGTATTGGTTATCAGGTGGAAAAGTTAACCCACTTATCGGTTCGGCAGGAGTGTCGGCAGTTCCAATGGCAGCTAGAGTTTCTCAGGTCGAGGGACAAAAGGCGAACCCTGCAAACTACTTGCTAATGCATGCGATGGGGCCAAATGTTGCTGGTGTTATCGGATCAGCAGTTGCGGCAGGTTTCTTTATTTCAATGTTTAAATAGACAGATTTCTAAGAGTATTAACGCACAACTAAAAAAGCCATGAAGGTACAGAGAAAATGTACCTTCATGGCTTTTCAAACATTATTAGACTCTTAAATAGGATGTTCCGTCCATTGGAATAAATACTTCTAGTGTAGAAGGCTGTTGACCAAAAATGCCTAGAACATAAAAGGTTAAATTCCTTTTTGGCAATAGACGTATATTTGGTAAATGTGCTACGTTGGTAGCAGTCATAGTAGGTCTGACAACGAAGTTGTATATTCCGGGAATCATAGATCTATAATCACTCAGTTCTGTATATTTAATATCTGTAAACAAGTCTAAACCACCACTTAAAGCAAGATTTAAGCTTGGAGCGTTTGGAGATAAATTTGCAAATCGTATATTTACTCTTCCTGCATATAAGTCTTCATATTCATCCTCAATAGGTAGTATCCCGATTCTTGGTAGTAACCCAATAATTGCTAGCGTATACATCTTGCTATCAGCTATAGGAAGCCGGATGCTCAGGATTGGAGATTGTTTTAAACCAAAGGGAAATGCTTCAATACTATATGTGCCCATAGCTAACGGCATGTATTCTGTAAATTGACCATAAGTAAGTCTTTTAGCGATAAGTTTTCCATCAGCATAGACATCTACTGCAGGTGTGTTAGGAGCGGCGTGAAACAACCTGATATATGCCATGCCGGGCATCTGTCTTGATAAATCCATCTGATCAGTATAAAAAGAGTTGTCGTTCATCATTTTTTCACCACCATTTTTAAATATAGAATTCATTTTGACATTCCTACTTCAGTATATGCGGCTAGTCTCAAAAGGGTTAACATAAGAGAGTTCTCAGATTTAAGGGGGACGACTTTTCCCCAATGAATCCTAGAAATCTCAATCCAGGGCTGTAACGCCGCTTATGTCTATGTTAATAAAGCAGAGCATTAGCGTCGGTAGGCATCGGATAAGAGAGTTCTCAAATTATTAAATAATTAGTGTGTGATATATTTGTTTATGATATAATAACTAGAGATTTTAATAGAAAAGGAAAAGGAGTAATTGTGATGACACTATATGAAAAGTGGAGAGAAATTGCTGAACAAGAAAGAACTCCACAAGCAAACGAGGCTTTTTGGAAAGAATATTTTTTGAGAGAAAAAGATAACTACGCTTATATATTGACTAATAACCTTAAAACGCTGAAGGGGTCACTTTCAGAGATAGCAAGTTCATTTAATATGGACACGGTTACTTTTTCTGGATTTCTTGATGGAATAAACACTAGCTTGTTAAACGAAATTGATTTGGATACTTTAGAGGAATCCACCATTTTAGATGCTGAAATAGATTTTGAAAAACTATATTTTAATATGCTAGATGCGAAAGCTGATTGGCTATATAGTTTGACAGAGTGGGAAGCTATTCTTTCAGAGGATATAAGAAATAATATAACAAAGGAATTTAGGATTTCCAAGACTGCGGTAAGCAATAAAGTTGGTAGGAATGAATTATGCCCATGTGGTAGTGGTAAAAAGTATAAAAAATGCTGCAGTAAAGAATAGCTATTGGATTAATTTTTATAACTTTCAAAATTTCATTAGTTTCATACCAAACAGACGAGCAAATGCATTTACGCATAAGTTTGTCTGTTTTTGTTTTCAAATCGATTTTATATATATTTTATAAAGTAATATTAAGATTAACATATAACTTGAAAGTTTAATGAAGTTTTGGAGAATTAAACTTGCAATATAGCGGGGAATGTTATACAATTATAGTAGTTTTAGAATGAATTATGAAACTGAGCGTTGCCCAATATTCAAACTTGGACAATTGTGTGAAGAGAGGTAAATATGGAAGAAAAATTAAAAGCTTATGTTGATAAAATGATTAATGTTATTGAGGGTGTAAATAATATTGATGCTGAATTCTTTAGCAAATACAATGTTAAAAAGGGTTTGAGAAATAGTGATGGATCTGGGGTATTGGTAGGACTCACCGAAATTGGTGAAGTTCACGGATATGTTCTTTACGAAGGCGAGAGAAAAGAAGATGAGGGACGTCTTGTTTATAGAGGAATAGATGTTGTTGAGTTAGTCAGGGGCTTTCAACAGGAAAAGAGATTTGGATTCGAAGAGGTATGCTATTTGCTGTTGTTTGGAGCATTGCCCAATAAGGCACAGTTAGATGAATTCAATGAACTATTAGGGGAATTGAGATCCTTGCCTGCAGGATTTACGGAGGATATGATACTCAAGGCTCCAAGCTCAGATATTATGAATAAACTGGCTAGAAGCGTGCTAGTATCATATTCTTATGATGATGATCCTGATGCTATAGATACTAGAAATCTATTAAGACAAAGCATAGAACTTATCGCACGTTTTCCAACAATGGCCGCATATGGTTTTCAAGCAAAATCACATTATTATGGCGGGCAGAGCTTATATATTCATATGCCTAGACCTGATCTGTCGACTGCAGAGAACATACTGCATATGATCAGACCGGATAATAAATATGCGCAATCTGAAGCTGAAATACTTGATTTGGCGTTGGTACTTCATGCAGAGCATGGTGGAGGAAATAACTCGACATTTGCCGCAAGAGTGGTATCTTCAACTGAAACTGACACATATTCAGCTATTGCAGCTGCAGTTGGTTCACTTAAGGGACCAAAGCATGGTGGTGCGAATATTAAGGCTATGAAAATGATTGATAACATAAAGGAAAATGTTTCTGACTGGGCTGATGATGAAGAGATTAAGAATTATCTAATAAGGATGATAAACAAGGAAGTATTTGATAAAACAGGTCTTCTTTATGGGTTAGGCCATGCGGTATATACTTTGTCCGATCCAAGAACCATTTTATTGAAGGAAAAAGCGCATCAATTGGCCATTGAAAAAGGTAGAGAAAAAGAATTTTTACTCTACGATGCTGTAGAGAGAATTGGTCCAGATGTATTTTGTGAAAAAAAGGGTACAACTAAAAATATCTGTGCTAATGTAGATTTATATTCTGGCTTTGTATATGATGCGTTAGGTATTCCTACAGAGCTGTTCACACCACTATTTGCAGTAGCTAGAATTGTTGGTTGGTGTGCTCATAGAATAGAAGAGGTTGTGTGTATGCAGAAAATAATTAGACCTGCATACAAGAGTATTTCAAAGCCAAAGAAGTTTGTGCCTTTAGATCAAAGAAAATAACTTGACTTTCGTAAATTAAAACTGCTTTTAGAGTGCCCGATATTTCAATAGGTTTGCTTACAGAATAATTGCTTACCCATTGATGTAGTGGGCACTCTAAATATTTATAGCTTTGAAATTTGAATAAACTATTTCTTTAAAATCCAAACAATCATCTCTGTTTCCCCACGATTAGCAAAAGCATAATAGGGGATAAAGCGCAATTCTTGTTCTTTATAGTTATTGCAAACAGGCTGATATAGGAACCTTTTATCCATATCTTTACGGTAGCCCTTACAGCTAAGTACATGTGTTCCTATTTTATTGTCAAATTTCATACGTATCTCCAAAGCACTATCAATAGCTATTTCTCTCAAATTGCTTCCATTATCAACACCCTCTAGACAGTACACAATTGGGCCTCTCTGCAATGCAACACGGCCTGCATTATCTTGAACATCTGGTATAGTTTCAATAAGCTGGGGCTTCATTTCAAAATCAAGGTCAATTTTGCATTTGCCGATATCACACTTAACATATGCATAACCTTTTTTGATATCAAATTTGGCAGGGGAACCATTTACGCAAAGGCTATACTTCTCACACCAGTATGGTATCCTTAGTGCTATTTCTTTGTCTTCAAAACCAGTTACAGTAATCACAATTTTACCGTCCGAAGGATACTGAGTTTCTTGACTTACCTTTACCGGATTGTCATTAATGCTAACATTTGTAGTGCTGTTCATATAATGGTGAACAAACAAGGTGTTATCGTCATAGGTATAAAGATGATCAGCAATTGATGCAAAAAATCTTGATATATTTGGAGGACAGCATGAACATTCAAATACCTCCAAACGCTCAGTAATAGGAAATCTACTCTTCCCAATTTTAATAGATGCGTCCCTATGATGAAGCTTTGGATCTATTTCTAATGGGTTTTCATAGAAGAAGGCTTTTCCATCAAGTGAAATACTGGATAAGAAACCATTATACAATACTCTTTCTGTAATATCGGAATATAAAGAATCGTTATCTAAAAGAAGCATACGTTTAGCGAAAAGAGCAAGACCGATTGCTGCACAGCTTTCGGTATATGCTGTGAGATTTGGAAGGTCATAATCAATTGTAAAAGCTTCTCCTGTGCTGGCAGAGCCTATGCCACCAGTGATATACATCCTTTTGTATGCGATGTTCTCAAAAAGTCTTCTGCAAGCATCAAATAGAGATGTTTCATCGAACTCATAAGCTATGTCTGCCATTGCAGAATATAGATAGACAGCACGCACTGAGTGACCATCAGCAACAGATAGTTCTCGGGCAGGCAAATTGTCTTGAGAATAATTTGCATTTACCCACGGATAATATTCTTGAGGAGTGTTTTCTGGACCTCTATTATCAATGAAAAATTTGCTTAGGTTCAAATACCTCTTTTCACCTGTGCAACGATATAGCTTAACTAATGCAAGCTCAATTTCTTCATGGCCAGGGGTTATAAAGCTGGCTGATTTTTCTTTAACAAACACATTTTCAATATGATCGGCATATTTGCACATAAGCTTCAGAAATTTATCTTTGCCAGTTGCGTGCTGATAAGCAACCGCAGCCTCTATCAAGTGACCTGCACAATATAGCTCATGTTCTGTTCTCTTTTTCCACCTGTTTCCAGGCTCTGCTACAGTAAAAAATATATTGAAATATCCACTTGGTTCTTGGTTCTTTTCAATCAAATCCACTATTTCATCAACTGCCTGTTCTAATTCTTTATTCGGATTTTTTTCTAGGATGTAAGCAACTGCCTCCGCCCACTTTGCAAAATCAGAATCCCAGAATATATGTGGCTTATTTGGCATGCCTTCCTTCCATTCAAATTTAAAAGCTTCAAACCTTCCTGTTTCCTTGAACCTTTCCCATATGGAATAAATGCTGGTTTCTGCATTTGTTTTCTGTCTGTCATGCCAAAATCCTTTGTAAATATCAATGTCAGTGAAATTGATGGATTTGTATTTTTGCATTTTGAGTTCCTCCAATATTATTGATTATAACAGAGTTCCATGATATTATCATACTAATATATGTACTTGTATTCAATATATAAAAAAGCATAAAAAGTGAGAAAATCCTATATGATTCGTGTTCGAGAAAATTTAGATATCTCATATAAATTCTCGGGTCTATTTTTGACTAATGAGGAGTGGAGACATCCAAAAAGAAAAATTGATACTTATGAAATAATTTATATGCTAGAAGGCACTGCTTTTATTCAGGAAGAGGGGACACTATATATTCTGAAGAAGGGAGATATTCTCATATTGCATCCCGATAGAATTCATTTTGGATATAAGGCTAGTAGTGGAAATATATCCTTTTATTGGGCACATTTTGAGACTTCTGATTTTTCGGCACTTAAGCTTGAACTTGACTACTTTTCAGCCACTGAAAACTATCAGTTTATTAGTCTTTTCAAGCAGCTCTTGCACATATCAAATACTCCTGATTACCCAAGTTATTCGTCGGACCTATTGATAGCACTTATCATCAATGAAATCTCAGTTGCACAAAATAGTTTGAAGAATAAAAGTAGTAAGCTTATAAATGATGTTGCAGAGTGGACTAGGATAAACAGTGATAAAAAGATTACAGTTGAGTCAATAGCAGATTACTTTGGATACAACGCAGACTATTTATCGGGGCTTTTCAAAAAAACTTTTGGAACTGGACTCAAGCAATATATAAATAGTGAAAAGATAAAGCTGGCAAAAAATTTATTGATAACGTCGAATTATCCTATTAAGCAAATCACAAATATTTTAAACTGGGGCGGTGAGAATCAGTTTATAAACTATTTTAAATATCATGAGGGCATGAGCCCCACAAAATACAGAAATATTTATATCAACACACACTTTAACAATAGATAGAAAACCGACATCAATAAAATTATTGATAATATTTCAAACACTCTGACAATAATAATATAGAATTAATCTGAAATAGTAGACAATATGTGAAAAATAAAATATCATATTAGATGTTTTTAATTTTAAAATGATAAAGAATAAAATCTTCTCTCTGTTGATTGATGATTAATCACGAAAAGAAGATATTAATAAAATGTTTTGAAGAGCCACATTACGGCTCATGGAGGTTATTGTGAGAAGAACCAAAATAGTTTGTACATTAGGACCTTCTTCAGATAATGAGGATATTCTTAGAAAAATGATGTTAGGTGGAATGAATGTAGCAAGAATAAATTTTTCACATGGAACACATGAACAGCATAAAAAGAGAGTAGATTTATTTAAAAAAATCAGAGCAGAGGTAAAACTGCCAATCCCCTTACTACTAGATACAAAAGGTCCTGAGATTAGAACAGGCAATTTTAAAGATGGGCAGGTTATGCTCAAAGAACACGAGGAATTTATTTTAGTTAATAAGGAAATACTAGGAGATGAAACAAAGTGTACGATCACTTTTAAAGAGCTGTACAAGGATGTAGTTAGAGGTAGTAAGATTTTAATAAATGATGGTCTTGTTGAGCTTGAGGTTGTGGAAGTTAAGAATAAGGACATTTATTGTACTGTTCAAAATGGAGGATCTATAGGCGACCATAAAGGCATCAATGTACCGGGTGTTGATATAAAATTACCAGCGCTGACCAACCAAGACATTGAGGACATAAAATTTGGAATAGAAAATGATTTTGATATAATTGCCGCTTCTTTCGTAAGAAAGGCTTCTGATGTAAAAGAAATACGGAAAGTACTTGAGAAAAACGGTGGAAATGATATCTTGGTCATCTCAAAAATTGAGAATAGAGAAGGCATCAAAAACTTTGATGAGATACTAAAGGCGTCAGACGGAATAATGGTTGCAAGAGGCGATTTAGGAGTAGAAATTCCAGTTGAAGAGGTTCCTATTGTTCAGAAAAATATTATTGAAAAGTGCTATAGGAATGGAAAACCAGTTATTACAGCAACGCAGATGCTAGATTCAATGATTAGAAATCCTAGACCAACTCGCGCAGAAGCTAGTGATGTTGCTAATGCTATCTATGATGGAACAAGTGGAGTTATGCTTTCAGGAGAAACAGCTGCAGGAAAATATCCTCTTGAGACTATAGAAGTAATGTCAAAAATTGCTACAAAGGCTGAAGGTGCAATGGATTATTGGAAGAGATTTAATACAGAACAGACTGAACTAAACACAAGTATAACCAATGCAATCAGTCATGCTACATGCACCACTGCACATGACCTCAAGGCAGCTGCAATCATTACAGTAACACAATCAGGACATACTGCTAGGATGATAGCTAGATTTCGCCCTGCATGTCCTATAATAGCCACTACAGTGAGTCCAAAGGTTCAAAGGCAGTTGAACTTATCGTGGGGGGTGATTCCTTATTTGGTAGGAGTTGCAAATACAACGGATGAAATGTTTGACATGGGAATAGAAAAGGCTTTGGAATCTGGCTTGGTTAAGAATGGAGATCTGGCAGTTATAACAGGTGGTGTACCTACTGGAATAAGTGGAACAACTAATACCTTGAAGGTGCATATTGTAGGAAAGGTATTAGTACAGGGAACAGGTATCGGTGAAACGTCATTTACTGGTGAATTGTGTGTAGCTCTGACACCAAAGGACGCCTTTGAAAAATTTATCGATGGGAATATACTTGTGGTACCGTATACAAATAATGAGATGCTCCCTATTTTGAAGAGGGCTTCTGGAATTGTTGTTGAAGAAGGCGGACAGGCATGTCATGCCGCTACAGTTGGGTTGGCACTAGATATTCCAGTCATAGTTGGGGCAGATAATGCAACAAGAATTTTAAAATCTGGCTCAGTGGTAACAATAGACTCAGAAAGAGGTTTAGTACTAAGATGCACTTAATATATGACATTGATTTAGAATGGTCTAATGACCAAGAACACTGTTTTTAGATAGTTGAACTGAGAAGTCAATAAGGTTATAATGTTAGTACTATCATTTAAGAATTTTAAAATATGGGTGAGGATAAACATGGCTGAGAAAAGGGAAAACAAACAGGTTAAAACATTACCATTACTACCATTACGCGGATTAACAATATTCCCGTTTATGACCCTATACTTTGATGTTGGGAGAGAAAAATCCATCAAAGCGCTAGAAGAGGCGATGATTAACGATCAGTTAATTTTTTTGGTCTCCCAAAAAGATGCTTCGACGGATACTCCTAGTACTGATGATGTTTATTCAATTGGTACAATTTCAAAAGTTAAGCAGTTGCTGAAGCTCCAGGGGGATACTATAAGGGTTTTGGTAGAAGGTATAAATAGAGCTGAAATAAAGAATATAGTTCAGAGGGAGCCTTTCTTTGTAGCTGAAGTTATAGAGGTAGAAATAGAGGAGAAGTTTGATGCTAATGAGGTTGAGGCTCTAAAAAGAAGATTGGTTTCAATGTTTGAAGAGTATGCAAAGATTAGTGGGAAAGTATCTCCGGATACTGCTTTAACTGTTGCAGAGATAGAGAATATTAGTCAGGTATCAGATATTATTGCTAATAATATTCCATTAAAACTTGAACAAAAGCAAGAAATACTTGCAGAATTTCATCCTTTAAGAAGAATTGAAAAACTTCTTCAAATTATTTATCAAGAGACAGAAATATTAGAAATAGAGAAGGATATTAATTCTAAAGTTAGAAAGCAAATAGACAAGGTTCAGAAGGAATATTACCTTAGAGAACAGATGAAGGCAATCCAGAGTGAACTAGGTGATAGAGATGGAATTGTTGGAGAGGTTGAAGAATACAAATTAAGGATTGAAAATGCGGGGTTCCCAGAAGAGGTTGAAAAGAAGGTTGTTAAGGAGCTTGACAGACTATTGAAAATGCCTCAGGGCTCGGCCGAGGGAAGTGTTATTCGAACTTACCTTGATTGGATATTTGACTTGCCTTGGAGTAAATCAACTGAAGAAATTATTGATATTAATTATGCGCAAGAGATTCTTGAGCATGATCATTATGGGCTTACGAAGGTTAAAGAGCGCATAATTGAATACTTGGCAGTACAAAAGCTGAAAAATAGCCTGAAAGGGCCTATTCTATGTTTGGTTGGACCTCCTGGAGTTGGAAAGACATCAATTGCAAAGTCAATTGCAAAAGCCCTCAATAGAAACTATGTCCGCATTTCTCTGGGCGGAGTTAAGGATGAGTCTGAAATACGTGGACATAGAAGAACCTACGTAGGTTCCATGCCTGGTAGAATAATCGCCGCATTAAAACAGGTGGGATCAAATAATCCATTGATTTTACTAGATGAGATAGACAAAATGAGCAATGATTTTAGGGGAGATCCTGCGTCAGCAATGCTTGAGGTTCTGGACTCTGAACAGAATTTCTCATTTAGAGATCATTATTTAGAGTTACCTTTTAATTTGTCAAATGCTCTATTTTTGACGACTGCAAATAGCTTAGATACCGTTCCAAGACCACTACTTGATAGGATGGAGATAATTAGTATATCTAGCTATACAGAGGAGGATAAAGCAAATATCGCTATGAAATATCTTCTTCCAAAGCAGATTGAGCTGCATGGCTTGACTACCAAAAACATGAAAATTGATGAAGAAACCATCAGGGACATAATAAATTATTATACAAGAGAAGCCGGTGTTAGAAATCTAGAAAGACAAATTGGTGCCATTTGCAGAAAGGTTGCAAGGGTAATTGTATCTGAAAACAAGAGATCTGTTACTGTTTCACGTTCTAGCCTCGAAAAATACCTTGGAGTTAAGAAATACAGATTTGATTTTGCAAATGAAATTGATGAAATAGGTATTGCTACCGGGCTTGCATGGACGTCGGTGGGAGGAGAGACACTATCTATTGAAGTAAACTTGATGCATGGTAAAGGAAAGCTGGAGCTCACTGGACATTTGGGTGATGTTATGAAGGAATCTGCCATAGCTGCTATGAGCTTTATTAGATCCAGCTGCAAGGAACTAAAAATAGACGAAAATTTTTATGAGAAAAATGATATTCATATACATGTTCCAGAGGGTGCAATACCGAAAGATGGACCTTCCGCAGGAATAACTCTTGCGACTGCAATGGTTTCGGCACTCTCGGGTATACCAGTGAATAGAAAAGTTGCTATGACTGGGGAAATTACCATCAGAGGTAGAGTACTACCTATTGGCGGGTTAAAGGAAAAGGTGCTAGCTGCACATCGAGCTGGAATAGAAACTATTATTATTCCAATGGACAACAAAAAGGATATTGATGATATCCCAGAAAATGTTAGAAATTCTTTGAAATTTATATGTGCATCAGATATGAAAACGGTTTTAAAAAATGCTTTAGTTGTAAAGTAGACTTAGTTCAGATGAAGTTTTCTGAACTCTAGTAGCCCTTATTTCGAAGCATGGCGTTACTAAAATAAACTCTTTTTTAAAATTTAATATTGATATAAATTTTTAAGAAAAGTTAGGGGTGTTTAGTAAAATGCATCCCTTTCGTTTTACGTGGTTATTTATATTCCATGTCTAAATTTTGGAGTGCAGTTCAGTACATCGGCTTTCTATAACTATTATTGTACAAACAAACAATAATATTATACAAAATATTAAAGACTGGGACATTCAAAATGAGATAAGTTATCGAAAATTTAAAAATATAAAAAGATTATTATTCTAGATAAAATAAGAAGGAATTTTGTTGTTTTATGGCGAATATACCAAATTAGACTAGTAGTAGTAGTTATGTCTAATTTTCAAAACAAATAATTGTACACTAATTTGGAGGGTATATGTCTTATTATGGGGTTTCAGTTCTTATTACAATTTTAGTAACCTCTCTGATGGCTTTTTATTTACTATATAAGTCAAAAGAATTAAGTTTAGGAGTATTAATTTCAATTTCAATTGGTTCTATTATTTTGGGATTTACACTTAACCCTGCTTTTATGGCTGTTCTAAAAGTTTTAAGTGATAATATAAACATTAACAAAAAACTAGCATTAGTGATATCTTTATTTATAATTCTATTTATTTTTTTGATTTTCATATTGGTAGTTAGTTTTATTATTTCATTTTGCATGCCTAGAAAATTAGCTTCAATAGATTGCGGTGTGGTAATTGATAAGCTAATATCAAAAATTAAAAATAAAGACGGTATTATTATAAAAGAGAAATGGACTGAACTTTTTGGAAAAATTATTCTTTTTATAAAAGAAATTTTGAAAAATGTATATAATCTTAGAAATCAGTTGAAAAAATCAGTTGACACTAAACAAATAATTGATACAATGGGAATAGAAAAAAATGAAAAGGATATTTTAGGGCAGGAAAGTATTAATACAATAGATACTGCTGATTTTGCTAATTTACTTGGTTTCATGGAATCTCCGAAAGAACTAGCTTACCAAGAAGTTGCCTCAACTAAAATATCTATTATAGAAGTTGATGAAGATGTTGATGAAAACGAATTAAATAATTTAGAGGATTTAAATTACTTGGAAGAAATCAACTTAGAAGTTAATATTGAAGACCAAGTAGTTAAATGTGAAACTATAGAAGATAAAGCCATAGATGAGGAAATAGATAGGATAGAGTATATTGAAGAATCAGTAAAACTAGAAAGTGTAATTGATGCTAATTCTCTTGTTTTAAAGGCTTTTGAGAGTAAGAACGTTGGTAGAAAAGAAGAAGCCATTGAACACTACATAGAGGCATTACGGTATGGACCAGATAATGAGATGATATTCTGGATAGTGTTGGATGTATGTTCACTATATAAACAGCTTGATTTGATTGAATTGGCTAAGAACATTTTGGAAGGTCTAGTTAGTGAATACCGAGATTTAATCAGACCTGAATTAAAAAGGCAAATTATGATCAATTTAAAATAGATAGCTTTATAATTAGATATTTTTAGAATTTAGAGGGGGTACTTTTTTAATGAGAAAGTCAAAAGAGATAATAGGGTTACCTATAATAAGCATATCAGATGGATCTGAGGTAGGTAAAGTCAAAACTGTTATAATCAATGCAGAAAAAGGTGCTATAGATTATGTGGTTGTTGATGGTGGTATTCAAATACTAAGTGCAAAAGTGATTCCTACAGAATTTGTACTTGGTATAGGAGAGTATGCATTGACAATTGAGAACGAGGATGCAATAAACGATATTAGCAAAATTCCTGCAGCTATTGATCTTCTGCAAAAGAATATTCAGGTTAAGGGTACAAAAGTGTTAACTAAAAAGGGTCGCCTTATAGGTGAGATTGGAGATTTCTATATTGATGAGGAAGATAATAGCTCAATTATTGGACTAGAATATATAGCTGATATTACTCAAGAAATCATAAGAATAATTCCACGCAATAGTGTAATTACCTTTGGAAAAAAGCTTGTAGTAGTAAAAGAAGACGTAGAGTCTACACTTTTGGATAGTGCTGTTCAGTTAATTACTCTTGACGAAGACTCCGAGTTCGAAAAAAAATATTCTGAGGATTCTTTAAGGGATGTATTTAATAATATCCCCGAAGAAAAAGAAATTCAATCGAGTGTTGTGTCTGATATGATGCAAATGAAGCATCGTGATTACTTAAATGGTAAAATAGCCACTAAAACCATATATGATAGTGAAGGAAGTGTTTTGATAGAAGAAAACACACTGATTGATGATAATGTTTTTGATATTGCAAAGAAAAGTGGTAAGGTAATTGAACTAGTAATGAATAATAAATAATAAATAATCTTAAAAACAGGTTACAGCATTAGCTGTAACCTGTTTTTAAGATAAAATTTTCAAAAATAAGAATTCAAAGTACCGAAAGCATTATCTTGAATAATCTTTTCTCCATACTCATTTAGATATCCCTCAAAGAAACTAGAGTTTCCAATCTGAGTAGAATATTCACACATAAAAACATCTATAGACTGAGAAGACGAAGAGCTTCCAGTTAGTAAAAGGTAATAGCTGTTTTTGCATTTGAATAATGTACTTTCACCTTTGTACAAAGCTACGATTCGTTTTGATAGTTTACAAAGGTCATCTATTGAATCGAAACAATAAATCTTTAAAGTAGAGCAAACTTTACTTTTTCTCTTCTTTTGTTTTAAATCGGAATTTTTATATTTACTTTTTATATACTTTTGTATTGACTCAAATTCACCGTCAGCATCTACTTTTGTAATGGTTACAATAAATCCATCTTCACTTTCTGGAGAAGCCTCAAAAATAAGCTGTGATTCTCCTGAAGCGAAACCATACTGTTCTTCTGCTTTCTCCATCATATCCCAAAATAATTCTTGGGCTGCTGGCGAATTATAATTCAAAGAGCCTAAATCAATATTTCTCTCTTCAAGATCATTTTGTGTTATTGTGACCTTCAATACATTTTCATTAACCTTTTCTATTCTCATATAATCACCAACTTACTTGCTTATTTTAAAAAAGAGTTACACCTAGGAAAACCATAGATTTTATCAATAGTTTATACTAGTATACTTCGAAAAGTTAGAAATGAGAAGTAATATTTATCAATATTATTAATCTTATTAATCTTGTAAAATGTAATTATTAAATAATATTCCAAATTTATCATAACTAAACTCATACTATTTAACAAACAATATAATAAATATAAAAACAATTTACTTTATATTTGAAATATTAGCTATAAAAATATATAATAATAATGGCTGTGTTTGTCGCTTTGTGTTTTAAAAAAAAATATGATTATTTTGGTGAAAATGTGAAAGATATTATTTTAGCATCAGCGTCTCCGAGAAGACAGCAATTATTAAAACAAATAGGGATAAAGTTTACAGTTATACCATCTCAGTTAGATGAAGTTATGAATACAGCATTAGAGCCTTGTCAAGTTGCTATTTCTTTAGCTAGACAGAAGTGCATGGATGTTGTATCTCAAATTGATAGTGAAGGTATAGTTATTGCCGCTGATACCATCGTAGTTAAAGAAAATAAATTGCTTGGTAAGCCCAAAAATGATCAAGAAGCTTTTGATATGTTAAAATATTTAAATGGTGAGTGGCATGAGGTATTAACTGGACTTTGTTTATTTAGAACTAGTGATAAGAAGAGCATATGTGATTACGAAGCAACAAGGGTTAAAATAGCAAATAATTCAGACGAGTTTATTAAGGCATACATTGGTACAAAGGAGCCTTTTGATAAAGCTGGTGCATATGGGATTCAGGGATATGGTTCGTTAATTGTTGAAAAAATAGAGGGTTGCTATTTTAATGTTATGGGATTACCAATTTTTAAATTGTCATGTATGTTAAAACAATTGGGGTATAAAATTGATTTGAGCATATAAGAAATAATTAAGTAGGTGAAGAAGATGGACAGATTGAATATGAAAGAACTTCCTTTATGTGAAAGACCATATGAGAAGCTTGAAGTGGCAGGAGCGGAGCATTTATCTAATGCCGAATTGCTAGCTGTCATTATTAAAACAGGAACTAAATCATATACTGCTGTGGAGTTAGCACAGCTTGTAATCAAGCTCTCTCATGATGGAAGACTATCTTCATTAAACAATTTATCTATTGAGCAGCTAAAGAAAGTAAAAGGAATAGGTCGAGTGAAAGCTATTCAGATTAAAGCTGCACTAGAGTTATCAAAAAGGATTGCAACCAGTGATGGAATAATGCATCATATAATTAAGAGTGCTTGCGATGTTAGCAATCTAATGATGGAAGAAATGAGATATTTAAAAAAAGAAATATTCAAAGCACTTTTGCTTGATACAAAAAATCAAATCATTAAAATTGTGGATGTTTCGGTTGGAAGCTTAAATTCTTCTATTGTTCATCCTAGAGAAGTATTCAGCGAGGCCATAAAATATGGTTGCAATAGTATTATTTTTGTTCATAACCACCCTAGTGGTGATCCTACACCAAGCACAGAAGACATTCAAACTACTCAGAGGCTTGAGAGCGCAGGTCAGATTTTGGGAATAAAGGTATTAGACCACATTATAGTAGGTGACGGAAGATATGTTAGTTTTAAAGATAAGGGAATTATTTAGAAAAATTAAACTGGAGGGACTTTTTAATGAGTTTTTTTGCAAAAGATATTGGAATTGATTTAGGAACTGCAAATACATTGGTGCATGTTAAAGGAAAAGGAATAGTAGTAAGAGAGCCATCAGTTGTTGCCGTTAATATTATAACAAACGAGGTTTTAGCTGTTGGACAAACTGCTAAAGATATGATTGGGCGTACTCCAGGAAATATAGTTGCTATTAGGCCAATGAAAGACGGTGTTATAGCGGACTTTGACATTACACAAAGCATGATAAAATATTTTATGAAAAAAGCTATGTCAAATGGTGTATTTAGTAAACCAAGAGTTGTTATATGCGTGCCTTCAGGAGTTACAGAGGTTGAAAAGCGGGCAGTTGAAGATGCTACTCTGCAGGCTGGTGCTAAAGAGGCATACCTTATTGAGGAACCAATGGCAGCTGCAATAGGCGCTAATTTGCCGGTTGGAGAGCCCCTTGGGAGCATGGTTGTTGACATTGGTGGTGGTACTAGTGAGGTTGCAGTTATATCCTTGGGAGGAATTGTTACAAGTAAGTCTCTAAGAGTTGCTGGTGACGAGATGGATGATGCGATAGCTCGTTATATCAAAAAGGAATATAGCCTAATGATTGGAGAGCGAACTGCTGAAAAAATAAAAATTACCATTGGTGGCGCATTTCCAAAGGCAAAAGAAGAGAGAATGCAAATAAGAGGAAGAGATTTAATTACTGGGTTACCTAAGAATATAGAAATCACCTCTTCTGAGGTAAATGATGCCTTGAAGGAGACCGTGAATGCAATAATTGATTCAATAAAGTTTACACTGGAAAAAACTCCACCAGAGCTAGCATCTGATGTTATGGACAGAGGTATCATGTTAACTGGAGGAGGCGCTTTACTTGATGGGCTAGATAAGTTAATTATGCAGGAGACAGGGATGCCAGTTTCAATTGCTGAAAACCCTTTAGATTGCGTTGTACTTGGCACAGGTAAAGTTCTAGATGAAATTGAAACCTTGAAGAGGGTTCTACTTACACCTAAAAGGTTAAAGTAAAAATTTTTATTTAGTTGTTTCTAAAAGGGGTTAGAGAGGAGAAGTATTTCCTTGAAATATTTTAAGAGCAGGGCATTAATTGTAACGATAATTACACTAGTTTTGATAGTATGCATAGGGTTAACTACAAACCCACTCAGCAATGTGAACTGGATTGGAAATCTAATTTCTGTACCGTTCACTTCTGTTGAGAAATTATTCTCATATGCAGGACAAGAAGTTGGGAATGGTGTTGGTCTTTTTAACGATGTCGAAAAGCTTAAATATGAGAATAAGGGATTAAAAGAAACTATAGATAAATTGAATGGTGAGAGAACGGAGTATTTAAGGCTCAAAAGTGAAAATGAGGATTTAAAGAATGTCTTGAAGCTCAAAGATCAGCTAGCTGACTTTGAATTTGTTGGAGCTAATGTCATTGCTAGAGATGCTGGTAATTTATTTAATATATTCCTGACAGATAAAGGTTCTACAAATGGAATTTCTTATAATATGCCTGTTATCACTAGTAAGGGACTAGTTGGTAAAGTTTCGTCAGCACAGCCATTTTCCTCTAAAATAATAAGTATTATAGAGGATGGTAGCGCAGTAAGTGCTATAGTTTCTAAAAGCAGAGATTATGTGGTTGTGAAGGGTGATTTAAATTTGACAAAGGATGGACTTTGCAAGCTCGAGTACATTCCTCCAGATTTGGATTTGGCACAAGGAGATATTATCGAAACCTCTGGTATCGGTGGGATATATCCCAAAGGAATTATAATTGGAACAGTGAAAGAAGTAAGATCAGGACAAAGCGATCTTGATACGTATGCCATCATTGAACCTGCAGTGGATTTGAAAAGGTTGAGTCAGGTAGTAATACTTAAAAAGAATATGCCTGATACAGCTTCAGAAATGGAGATTACAGACAAATGAGAAGTAGAATTATGCTTTATAGTATACTTATATTTACATTTGTAACAACGCAAGTTACACTCTTGAATTTTATAAGTATATTTGGAGTTGCTCCAAATTTAGTAATTATTTTAATAGTAAGTGTTTCTCTTTTGGAAGGTAGCGTTTATGGATCAACAGTAGGTTTTTTTATTGGATTATGTCTGGATGCTGTTATTGGTATTGCTTTAGGCTACCATGCATTGATTGGAATGTTGTTAGGCTGGTCACTGGGAAATATAAACAAAAGATTATTCAAAGAGAATATTTTCGTTATGGCCATATGTACATTTATTTCTACTATTTTATTTGAGTCTGCAATTATATTTGCATCTTACTTATATAGATTTGAAATAGATTTCTTCCTTACGCTAAAGAATATTATTTTGCCTGAAGCATTAATTAATAGTGTTTTAGGGATGGGTGTCTTTTGGGTAATTATTCAAATAAATAGAAAATTAATTAGTTCTGAAGGTAAGAATAGGTATTAAAATGACTTCTGGAATTTATTAAGTGGTGGGTGCAGATGAAACAGTTTTTTAAAGATAGATATACCATAATGGCCATTATTCTTGTATTGATATTTGGAGTAATTGTTTATCAATTAGCTAATATTCAATTAATTCAGGGTGAGAATTATTTTATACAGTCCCAAACAGAAAATTTAAGATCAAGAACACTTTTAGCTGAAAGAGGGAACATTGTAGATAGATATGGTGTTCCGATAGCTGTTAATTCAACCAGCTATTACTTAATGCTGATGAACACAGGTGCATCTTCAGATGAGCTCAATGAAATACTTTATAAGATAATTAAAATATTGGAGAAAAATGGCGACCAGTTTAATAAATCGTTTTATAAGTATTTGACTTTTAACCCAATTAAATTTGGAACAACAATAGCCAAAAGTGACAATAGAATAGGTGTATTAAAGAATACTACTGGATATAAGTTTAAAGGCCTAAGTCAAGACTCTACACCTGAAGAGTTATACAATTATTTAAAGGATACAGCGTTTAAGATTGATAATAAAAAGTATACAGCAGAAGAGATTTACAAAATTACTACCCTACGATTTGAAATAATGGGTTACAATTCTTTAAATCCTGTTATTGCAAAGTCAATTAGCACCAAAACAGTTGCTGAGGTAGAGGAAAGAATAGATGAGTTTCCTGGAGCATTAGTAGATATTGTTCCTAGTAGAAAATATATTGATGCTCAGTATGCTGCACATTTGATTGGATATGTTGGAGCGATTAATGATACAGAGTTAGCCAAACGTGCCGACGAGGGTTATAAACTCAATGATACTTTAGGAAAATCTGGAATAGAGCTAACAACTGAGGGATACTTAAAAGGCGTTAATGGGTATAGAAGAATTGAGGTTGATGATAACGGCAAAACCAAAATAATTAGTGAAGAGGCTGTCAAGCCTGGAAGCAATGTTGTTTTGACTATAGACATGAGACTACAAAAGGTGGCAATGGACTCAATAGCAAAGAATATACCAATTATTAAACAAAGGCAAAACTCTAGAAATTTCAAGGATGCTTTTGCTGGTGCGGTTGTAGCAATTGATGTTAATACAGGAGATGTTTTGGCTCTGGCTAGTTACCCTGGCTTTGATCCATCAATATTTCTTGCAGACTCTAGTGATAAGGTAGCACAAAAGGCCATAGCAGCACTTAGCGATCCAAAGAATACAACTTCTTCTGAGTACAATAGAGCAATTTCAGGTATCTATTCTCCTGGATCTACCTATAAGCCTCTAGTTGCAATTGCAGCCTTGGAGGAAGGAGCAGTAAATCCATATGATAAATATTTCGACAAGGGTTATGAAATCTATGATGGGATGAAATTAAAGTCTATTGAATATAGGTCATGGGGGGCTGGTTTAGGCTTGGTTAATATGGTCCAGGCAATTCAGAAATCCTGTAACCCATACTTCTACGTTGCAGGTAATAAAACTGGGATAGACAATATTGTTAAGTGGGCAACAAAATTCGGGTTAGGACAAAAAACAGGAATTGACATATTAGGAGAAAGTAAGGGCTTAGTTGCATCTAAAGAATTTAAAAAAACAATTAACCCAGATCCATGGGGGAAGGCTGATACAGCTCAAGCATCAATAGGTCAGTTGTACAACGGTTTTACACCAATACAGCTGGCTAATTATGCTGCAACCATTGCCAATGGCGGAAAGCGTTTCAAGCCACACATTATAAAAAGAGTAGTAAAATATGACGGCTCAATAGTAACAGAAACAAAACCAGAGTACGAGATATTACCAGTAAAAAAGCAGAATATGGCCATTATACAAGAAGGAATGATTGCAGTTGCAAATAATGAGGATGGTGGTACTGCGGCAGCTGCATTTAAAGGTTTGTTGCCTATTAAGGTCGCTGCTAAGACTGGTACTGCAGAAACAGGTCAAGAGGCTAATCATTCTTCAAATGCATTGTTTATTTGCTACGCTCCTGCAGACAAGCCTCAAATAGCTGTTGCTGTTGTTGTTGAGAGGGGCGTATTGGGATCATTTACAGCACCAATAGCATATGACGTATTAGCACAATATTTTGATACAAATGGGTCAAATAAGCAAGATTTCACTGCTAAAATGGATATAGTTGAATTAACAAAATAAAATCAAGTATTTTAAACGGGGGAATTAAAAGTATGGATGAGAATTCAGTAACTTTTAAAGGAACAGTAAATGGACTAACTATTATATTGAAACAAGATGCAAGCTTTGAAGAAGTTATAAATAGTATGACTGTAAAGATTAGCAATGCAGGTAAATTTTTTCGAGGTGCTAAATTAGCTGTAAAATACAGAGGACGAGTATTAAGCGAATTAGAGAAAAGTGAACTATTTGTTTTATTAGTTAAGGAAAGTGGTGCAAAGATAATATCCTTTGAGGAGGATGAAGCGGAACCCCATAATAAGATAAAGAACGTCCCTTCGTTGAGCAATCCAAATGAGAGGAATAATCAAATTAAGAAATTTATGTATTTTAAAGGAATAGATGAAGGACAGACGAAATTCTACAGAGGAACTGTAAGATCGGGGCAGCTGATTTCCTTTGATGGTAACTTAGTTGTTTTAGGTGATGTTAACCCTGGAGGAGTTGTTGAGGCTACGGGGAATGTGATTGTAATGGGATTGCTTAGAGGAGTTGTTCATGCTGGTAGTGATGGAAATAAGCAGGCAATAGTGGCTTCAATTGGACTTAACCCAACACAACTCCGAATTGGAGACATAATTACAAGGTCTCCTGATGAAAAAGGTGTGAGTGCTAATATTATGCCGGAATTGGCGTATATAAAGGATGATATACTGTTTGTAGAGCGCTTATTGCCACAGAGGTAATTGACAAAATTTAAAAACAAATATATAGTTTGAGTTGTATTGGTTTAAAAAATTAAGAATCTTTCTTTATCAAATATATCTTCTCTTATTAGAATTGGAGGCAAAGCTGTATGGGCGAGGTAATTGTAATTACATCTGGGAAGGGCGGCGTTGGTAAAACTACGACAACTGCCAATATTGGTACCGGTTTGGCACTAGCAGGTAAAAAAGTAGTACTGATTGATACTGATATAGGTCTTCGAAATCTTGATGTTGTAATGGGACTGGAAAATAGGATAGTATACGACCTTGTTGACGTTGTGGAGGGAGTATGTAGAGTTAAGCAGGCACTGATAAAAGATAAAAGATTTGATGGCTTGTTTCTTCTCCCAGCGGCTCAGACAAGGGACAAAACAGCTGTATCACCACAGCAAATGATTAATTTAGTAAATGAGATTAAAGGTGAATATGACTACATAATTATTGATTGCCCAGCTGGAATTGAGCAAGGCTTTAAAAATGCAATTGCAGGGGCTGATAAAGCGATTGTTGTAACTACTCCTGAGGTTTCGGCAGTCAGAGATGCTGATCGTATAGTTGGGCTCTTAGAAGCAAATGAACTCAGAAATCCAAAGCTTATAATTAATAGAGTTAGAATTGATATGGTAAAACGTGGCGATATGATGAGTATTGATGATATTATTGATATTCTTGCTATTGATCTTATAGGTGTTGTTCCAGATGATGAAAAAGTTGTTATATCTACTAATAGAGGTGAGCCTACAGTTAATGATGATAGATCATTAGCAGGACAAGCCTACAGAAATATTGCGAAGAGAATACAAGGTGAGGATATTCCTATTATGAACCTTGAAAATGAAGATGGATTGTTTTTCAGATTTAAAAAATTATTGGGATTTAGAACTACATAGGGAGGGATAATAATATGCTGATTGATTTCGCAAAGATCTTTGGAAAATCGAAGCCGTCAAAGGATGTAGCCAAAGAAAGATTACAGTTCGTGCTAATTCATGACAGAGCAAATGTTTCTCCTGAGTTTCTAGAGATGATCAAAGGGGAAATAATTAAGGTAATTCAGCATTATATGGAGATAGATGAAGGCGCTCTTGAAATTAAGCTTACAAGAACTAAAAGCGAAGATGGCAATAGAGTGGTTCCTGCATTGATAGCTAATATACCTATAAGAAATGTAAGAAATACAGGAAAATAAATTAAAGGTATGTGATGGATAAAATGAATATTGCATTTATGGCTCATGATAATAAAAAAGAATTAATGGCTAGCTTTTGTGTAGCCTATAAATCAATTCTTCAGCAGCATCATCTTATTGCTACGCGATCGACTGGCGTTTTAATTAACAAAGCGACGAGTTTGAACATTATTTTACTCGCTTATGGTAGTTTAGGTGCTCAGCAACTGTCTGCGAGAATTGCTTGCGATGAAATTGATTTGCTGGTTTATTTTAGAGATGCAAATATTGCGAATGATGCAGATAACTCATTGATATTTAAGCATTGTGATGCGAACAATATTCCTTTTGCTACAAATATAGCAACTGCAGAGGTTTTAATTAAAGGCTTAGAGCGAGAAGATTTGGCTTGGAGAGAATTATTAAGGCGGAACTAAATAGAATTTTATACTTAAAAAATGCTTAAGGTGTGCTTAGGCATTTTTTTTGTATGCATTTTTGACCTCTAAATTAAGAACTCGTTTGTAGGAATATTATTAGGAATATTAAAATATAATTTATAAGAAGCATGACCCAAAAATAATAGATTAATATTTGCTAAAGAAAGGGTGAGAGATGTGGATGAATTAATTGTAAGACCAAAGTACTCACGCCAGACGGGTACTCAAAGAAAAAAAAGAGGTGAACCTGATAATGATATGTTTTCAACGGCTTTTGCAGCTAAAATGCTTGTTGTAGTTGTGTTTTTATCAGTATTTGCATTATGCAAAGCGGCTAATACACCTGCAACAAATTTTTTCATTACAAAAGTAAAGGTAATTGCAACAAGCAACTATGATGTAAATAAATACATCATAACTGCGGCTACGACTCTAGGAATTAGCCTTCCTGAGAATGCTTCGATATCACAAAAAGTGAACGGGGAAATTGATCTCAATTCCGAATTGAATAATGATGTAAAGACAACTGACCTGAAAGATGGACAGAGCCAAAGTACGCAGAATGCTAGTATAAGTACTGAAGATACTAGTGCCCTTGATACTGCTACTGGAAATACTGAAGATACAAGCCAAATTCAGACGCTCGAAGATACAGAGATAAAAGCGATAGCAGATAAGTTTTCCTTTATTACACCAATAAAAGGAAATATTGCATCAGCTTTTGGTACGAGAACTGATCCTTTGGGCAATGCTGAGTTCCATAGTGGGATTGATATTGAGGCAAATATGGGAACCTCTATCAAAGCAGCTCTTGGAGGAGAGGTTATTGAGGTAGGATTAAATCAGCAATACGGTAATTATATAAAAATTCAACATAATGATGGCATTAGTAGCATGTATGCTTATTGCTCATTAATAGTTGCTAAAAAGGGTCAGAAGGTTAACCAGGGAGATATTATTGCAAAGGTTGGGGATACAGAGGGCTTATCGGGGTCATTTTTGCATTTTGAGGTCTGGAAAGATAATAAAGCAGTTGATCCAGAGAAACTGCTAAATTATCTAAATCAGTAGGATTTTATGATTAGCTCATGTGTGAATATTAGAATTAAACGTATCCTAATTAGTATTGATATCCTTATTGTACCGCTTATTGTAATAGCTTTATTAAAGGATTTTTTCGTTCAATATATAATAACTATTGTTTTCATTATTGCTCATGAGTTGGGACATATTGTGACGGCATTATTTTCGGGTGCTAAGATTTACAGATTAAGAATTTTGCCAATAGGCCTCAATGCAGAGATAGATGACTCGCTATGCAGTAAATACAGAAAGATATATATATACATGGCTGGGCCGTGTATTAACATAATATCAGCAATTGTAATTTACATTTTATATGCCAGCCATTTTGTTTCTAAAGAGCTCACGTTAGGAGTCTATATTAACATGTGGCTGGCTTTTTTTAACTTGCTGCCTATATTACCTTTAGATGGTGGTAAAATTGCTATGGAAATGCTGTCTGAGCACTTTGGACTGTTCAAAGCGAGCAAGAAAATGCACATATTGTCGGTATTACTTTCTATTGTTGTAATTTGTCTTGGTCTAATGGTTTTTAAGCAATCTCAGTATAATTTCAGCTTAGTTCTAGTTGGAATTTATATATTGGTATGCAATAGGAAAAGCAAGAAGGAGACTGCTTTTATGAATATAAAAAATTTCGTATATAGACGCGCTAAAATCATAAGAAAAGGTATTTATCCTGCACGAGAAATTGTAGTTATGAAGAATGTAAAACTATCAGAGGTAATAAAGGCTATGGATTATGCAAATATGTTTCACCTTGTAAATGTCTTAGATGAAAACTTACGGCTAATTAAGGTGATGACTGAGCAAGAAATACTCGATGCACTAATGCTAAACAGCATTGACACTACCTTTGATAAATTGCTCACAATTTCACAAGATTAGGCTATCAAGGGTCTTAGTGATGATAAGATTAGAAATAAGTAGACTAAAGTCCACATGGAGTATACTCCATCTGGACTTTAGTCTACTTTATATTATATGGATTAAATTGTCGATAAAATAGATTAAACTGTTCATAAGGGTAGTATTGTGACTCCTAAACTTTTAAGGTATAATATTATTAATACTGTAAACTGATAATAAGAACTCAAATTGGAGGTAGATAAATGTTTAAAATTGTGAGAAAAGAAGTGCTAAATTCTACTGTTGTTTTAATGGATATAGAAGCACCACTTATTGCTCGAAAGGCAGAACCTGGACAGTTTATCATATTTAGAATAGATGATGCAGGTGAGAGAATTCCTCTTACTATTGCAGATTATGATAGAGAAAAGGGTACAGTAACAATTATATATCAGATAGTAGGCAAGACTACTCGAGTTTTAGCTGAAATGAATGAAGGTGACTTTTTATTAGATTTTGTTGGTCCTTTGGGAGTTGCGTCACATTTGGGTGGCTACAAGAAGGTCGCTGTAATAGGTGGAGGCTTGGGTACTGCTATTGCATATCCACAAGCAAAGAAACTTCATGCGTTGGGTGCGGAGGTACATGCTATAACTGGGTTTAGAAATAAAGATCTTATTATTTTGGAAAAAGAGATGGAAAAGGTCAGCGACAAGCTAATTGTTGCAACAGATGATGGCTCAAATGGTAATAAGGGCTTTGTAACAAATGTTCTTAAGCAGCTAATTGATGAGGGTAATAAATATGATTTAGTAATTACCATTGGCCCATTAGTAATGATGAGGGCTGTAAGTAATTTGACTAAAGAATATGGAATAAAGACACTTGTAAGTATGAATCCAGTTATGATAGACGGTACAGGAATGTGTGGTGGATGTAGACTTACAGTCGGTGGAAAAACAAAATTCGCATGTGTAGATGGTCCCGATTTCGACGGACATGAAGTTGACTTTGATGAAGCGATGAGAAGACAGGGTATGTATAAAAAACAGGAAAGTGAGTCAACTGAGATTCATGTTTGCAAACTTGGGGGTGTAAAAAATGCCTAATATGTCACTAACTAAGGTTAAAATGCCTGAGCAGGAACCAGAGATAAGGAATAAAAATTTTAAAGAGGTTACTTTAGGCTATGAGGACGCAATGGCAATAGAAGAGGCTCAGAGGTGCCTGAACTGCAAGAATAAGCCTTGTATTGCAGGGTGTCCTGTTAATGTAAAGATACCGGAGTTCATAGGGCTTGTTGCCGAGGGTAAGTTTGAAGAGGCTTATTATAAAATAACAGAAACAAACAATTTACCTGCAGTGTGTGGCAGAGTTTGTCCACAGGAAACTCAATGTGAGCAAGTATGTGTTAGAGGTAAAAAGGGCGAGCCTGTCGCAATAGGTCGTCTTGAAAGGTTTGTTGCTGATTGGTATATGCAAAATTGTGAGAGTAATCAAACAAAACCTGAGAGTAATGGTATTAAGGTAGCTGTTGTTGGTTCAGGACCTTCTGGATTAACCTGTGCAGGAGACCTTGCAAAGCTTGGATATCAGGTTACACTTTTTGAAGCCTTCCATGTTCCAGGTGGCGTTTTGATGTATGGTATACCGGAGTTTCGTTTACCTAAGGCATTAGTACAAAAAGAAATTCAGTCTGTAAAAAATTTAGGAGTAGATATACAGACAAATATGGTAATCGGTAAAATACTCTCAATTGATGAACTCAGAAACGAGGGATATAAAGCAGTATTTGTAGGTTCTGGAGCAGGTCTGCCAAGCTTTATGGGTATACCTGGAGAGAACTTTAACGGTGTCTACTCAGCAAATGAATTCTTAACAAGAATAAATTTGATGAGTGCCTACAGATTTCCAGATACAGATACACCTGTTTTTGTTGGCAAAAATGTAGCTGTTGTTGGCGGTGGAAATGTTGCTATGGATGCAGCAAGAAGCGCAAAGCGTTTGGGTGCAGAAAATGTTTACATTATATACAGACGTTCTGAGGCTGAACTGCCTGCCAGAATTGAAGAAGTCCATCATGCCAAAGATGAAGGCATTATTTTTAAGTTGTTGACAAATCCGAAACAGATTATCGGTACAGAGGCTGGTTGGGTAAAAGGTATAGAATGTGTTGAAATGGAGCTTGGAGAACCAGATAAATCTGGCAGGAGAAGGCCTATAGAGAAGAAGGGGTCTGAACACATTATAGATATAGAGACTGTGGTAATTGCTATAGGAAATTCACCAAATCCGCTTATCGCTTCTACTACACCAGGGCTTGACATACAGACTTGGGGCGGCATAATCGTTGAAGAAGAGACAGGTGCAACAAGTAGGGGTGGTGTATATGCTGGTGGAGATGCTGTTACCGGAGCTGCTACTGTTATTTTGGCAATGGGTGCAGGCAAAAAAGCTGCAGAAGCTATCCATAAGCTACTTTCTTAGGTTGTGGGGAGTGAACTTCTCCCCAGAACCTTAGAAAGAGCAATCCGGATCATAGCGCCGCTTATCGACGTAGGAGTTTAGCGGCGGTAGACATCGGGATAAGCTACTTTCTTAGGTTGTGGGGGAGTGAACTCCTCCCCCACAACCTTAGAAATAGCAATCGGAATCGTAGCGCGGCTTAACGACGAAGAAGTTTAGATAGTTTTTTTAAATCTTTCTTAATAGAGGAGTAAAAGATGAAAACTTGGGTTTTGTATTATAGTAAGGGTGGAAACACCAAAAAGGTTGCCGAAGCAATAGCAAAAGAGCTTGGAGTATTAAAACCTGAACAAGTACCTCCTGCTTATCCTCCAGAAAAGGTGAATCTACTTTTCTTAGGGACAGGTATATATGCTGGAAAGCCAGATCCTAAAATGCTTGAGTTCATAAGAATGCTTAATAGTAATAGGGTCAAAAACGTAGCTGTTTTTGGTACAAATAGTGGTCAAGACACTGCAATTGATACTGTAAAAGCTCTTTTGAAAGAGAACGGCATTAATGTAATTGAAGAGACATTTTCATGCAAAGGAAAATTCTTTTTATTCTTTAATAGGAAGAGACCAGATGAAAATGATATTAAGGCAGCAAAGGAATTTGCAAGAAGAGCATATGATAGCGTAAAAGCATAACGAGAATTTATCTATAATAATTGGCTGGTCATTTCACAACGTGCAAAATATTGTGAAATGGCCAGCCAATTTGTTTTTATGCACTTGACAAATTATTTTGGCTTCAGTTTATCAAGGAACTTATCTACATCTATTTCTACAGGTACCCAATTTTCATTGCTTTTAATTAGCGAGTTGATAAGAAGATCTGTACCATTAGTAAGTTTAGCAAATTCAAACATATATTTTTTATTATCTATACCATCAACAATTATATTTTTCTCATAATCATCTTGCTGTGGTGCATATTGTTTCATTATTAACCCACACCAATTGCCATATACAATTTCAACATATGATTCTGCATTATGAGCCCAGCCGTGGTAAGCCGCACAAAAGAAATCCTCAGGAGTTAAGCTCAAAGAATCAATATAATATAACCCATTTACCTTAATGAGATCCAGTTCACCTGTATAATAACTAAAGGTTGTGGCACCAACACTAGTTCCCTCAAGTATTTCAAGCTCTATAAAGTACTTGTATCTATCTGTCTCATCCGTGATGATGGGAAGCATTTTTATCAAATTAATATGACCTATACCTTCAAAAGAAGTTAGATACTCATCATAAGGCATTGATTTTTTATTGCTTCCAGAAAGGAAATCATAGGCAATGGGATAGGGTACTTGTGCATAGCCTATAGTGCCACAGCCTCCTGCTTTGCTTATTGTAAGATTTGCTGCTTGCTGCAATACACTGAAATAATTGGTTGCGGAGTTTCCAGGGCTATCCATTAATGATGGCGGCACAGTGCCATTTTTAAAGGTCTCTGAAAAGGTGTTAGAATCTATAAAATTATTATTCAGTGTTTTCAGTTTTGAAGGTCTGAAGTAAGTCTCATTTAGATTGGAAATTCTTTCATTTATTACTGATATTGTCTGTCTTGATAAGCTTGCATCGTATAAACTTATGTCTTTGACTATAGAATTTTGATTAATTAGTCCACCAAATATATAATTTTGAGATGACTCTTCTTGAGTGCCAACTCTTACACATATTGCAGTAATTGCAAAAGTTATCAGTAAAAGAGAAATAACTATTATTCGTTTAGTCATATTTTGCATAGTGCCCCCCATGAAATGCTACGTACATTACACTTTTGTCCCATTTATAATATATTCAACAAAAAATAATATAATCTCTAAAATACAAATTTTAATAATTTCATCAAGCTTGTTCAAATTTTGTTTACAAACATATCACCGTATCAACACAATAAATGATTATATTGTATATATAGAAATTTAATTTCTATAGTATAAAACAAAATTTAGAAGGAGTGGTTTTATGAGTAGAACAAAAAAAATTATTGGAATGGGTTTAGGATTAGCTGTCCTCATTAGTTCGATGAGCCTAGCTTTTGCTGTTACTGGACAGTCTAAATCAACATCAGATACAGCAAAGCCCAAATATCAGAGAGTAGAGCAATTTAAAGGTAAAGGCGGAGAGCAAAGAGTAAATCCTCTATCTAACCTTGTCACGGCAGGAACTATTACAGCGGCACAACAAAAAGCAATTGAGGATTCAATGAGACCAACTAAAGCTTTACAGAGGACAATGAAAGAAAGTCTTGATAGCCTGGTTAAAGCAGGAACTATCACACAAGTTCAAGAAGATACAGTAATAAAAGCAGATGCTGCTACCAAAGTTCTAATGCAAGCAGAACAAGAAAAAAAATTAGTGGAAATGGCTAAAGAAAAAGGTATTACAGTTGCTGAGCTAAAGGCGCAAATGGAAGAACACAAAGGTGATAGAGGACAAGGCCCGTTCGGAGATTTTAAAGGAAAAGGTAAATTAGGTAGAACTGAAAAATAAGCTCTAAATAGATTGTGGTAAAAAACAGCCATGTCAATGGGTATTTAAACTCACTGATATGGCTGTTTTTTTAATAAGTTATATTTTTTTCTTAGGTAAGTTCATTTTCCATATCCTCTTTGGCTTAGGCTTCAGGTTGGGCTTATGCAAAGCTAACATCTCAGCATAATCAGGATAATACATTTCTATAATATTAGTTATTGTTATTTTAATAGCGGAGTATAGTGGTATTACTATTATTAATCCTATAAATCCGAAAATAGGAATGATACCCATCAACAAAAGTATTACCGTTAGAGGATGAATATCCATACTTTTCTTCATTATCTGTGGAGAAATAAAGTTATTATCTATTTGTTGTACGATATTCATTACTATAAATATCTTAACTGCCATAAACGGATCATCAGCTAGCGATAGCAATATAGCTGGAATAATACCTATCCATGGGCCAAAAAAAGGAATGATACAGGCTATCATAGCGAAAATGGCTAATATTAATGAATATTCCAAGCCAATAATCAGATATCCTATATACATGAAGATACCAATTGAGAAAGCTACCAAAAGTTGCCCTGCAATGTAATTAGATAACACATAATCTATGTCAGCCAATATTTTTCTAAGATTACCTTTGTGATAAGATGGAACAAATCTAACAACACCTGGCATAAATTTATTGCCATCCTTGAGAAAGTAAAACAAAATAATTGGTAATATTATGATAACAGAACCAATGTTTGTGATAGCTCCGATAAAATTGATGGTACCTTTCCCAACACTCGTGGTAATGGTTTGCACAAATCCAGAAATCTTGGTGCTTATATCTGGTAAGTCAAAATAACTGAACAAATTACTTTCCAAAAAGCCATCAACTGTGTTTCTTGCTTGTTCATAAAGTGTTGGAAGACTCTGTGCAAATTCAGTGAACTGAGTTCTTACAATAGCGCCTGTATAAGAGCTGAACAACACCAGAGCAGAAAGTACAATGATGAAGGCTAATATAATAGCCCAAATAGTAGGAAACATTAACTTCTCTAACAACCTTACAATTGGTCTTAGAATATAATAAAGCAAGCCTCCAAATAGTAGTGGGAAAATTATAGAATAAATAAAGCTCTTGAAGGGAGAAATAAAGAAACCTATTTTCCCAAACATAAATATAATCAATAAAGTCAGCAAAAGGTAACAGCAGTACCTAAAAAACTTGCTTCTAAACAAACCGTTATTACTGTTATTTTCCATATACACCTCAAATATTATTTACTACTAAGCCTTTCCGCATGGAAAGTACAGTAGCTGTAGCCTCTAAAGTTGCTTAATATAGTATTTACTGTATTACCATAGATTATAATTTGAAATGGTAAATTATACAATCAATATTTTACCACCTCTGATAACGGACCCTGTAGTATTAATGGGAATTTATCCTTGTCAAGCCACTTTACTATCGCTAGCATATTGTTCCTATCAGTTGCGATGCAGCCATTTGTATATTTTATCTGTGCGGTTGCATTAGCTATATGGAAAAAGATAGCACTACCTTTATTTTTTGTCCTCGTAGTATTATATTCTATGTTGAAAAACACATCATAAACGCCATTTTTCACTTTACTGAAATTCTCTGCACTTTTCCATCTTCCACAAACCGGCTCTCTTTGATGAGTGTTATAGTATTTGGAACCTCCGTCATCCACCCATACATCTTTTGAATCATACTTATAGAAGTTAAGGCCAGTGGCAACGCTGCTTGTTTTACTATAGCAGGTTCCGATTTTATAAGCACCTATAGGTGTTTTGTTATCGCCCTCAATTTTATTACTTGAGAAGCCTTTTAGACCAATACATCCTGCAATGTTTTTACGTACAACGATCCAACCGTTTTTACCTTTTTCATATGTATTAATTACGACATTTGATGTATTGCTCAGCAGTGAGGTTACAACAATCAGCTGCTGTGAGGTGTTATTAGCTTTAATGTATTTGAGGTTTGATATTGTTTTATCACTAAGTATGTAATTTGTTTTATCAAATTTGCTAAGTGATATATCTTGTATTTTGTAATTACTATACTCCTTATCCTCAAAATGCCACCATTCTGTACTTATGGTTTTAAATCCAGCTGATGTCATTGCTTTTGACAAAACATCAAGATTTGTTCGACTCTCTTTGCTCATACCCTTGTTGTTAGGAGATGCCTTAGCGGTAAAATTATCAAACTCGGTAGGCATTTTTACATCTTTACCATTCTTGTCGACGAGAGTAACATCAACAGCAGCACCTCTATTGTGCTTTGAACCTGAACGATATGGATTTGCAACATAATTCTTATTTGTGGTGGCTTCCCACATGATTTTCTGAACACTAAGAGGTCTGTAGGCATCCCAAATTTTTATTCTGTAGCCTTGCTTTTTAACAAGATTATTGGCTATAATCAGCTTGTCCAGTGTGCCTTTTGTCAAAACACAAGTAGGTGAGGGGTATAAAGTCTTCTTAACAAAGTTATCACTGGTGGCATACTTAATTTCAATTGCAAAATCATTACTATAATCTTTAACCAACACCAACTCCGCCTTTTTCACTATTACTTTTGTATCAGCAGCACTCACTAGAGATGAACTTGAATTAAGTAAAATTAGAGCAAAGGATATGATTATTATAATAATAACGTGATGTTTTTTAGCCATGAGGTTACTCCTTATATCACAAAATTTACATAAACAGATCTGAATCTTAGAACTCTGCTATTTCCTATTTTAACATATAGTCTTTAATAATAAAAATAAAACACACCTATTCTAAGTTTCACTCAAAATAAGAATGTTTTATTTCTTTAAATAGATATTTTACAATAATTCTAATCTAAGCTCTTTCTAAACCTTTTTGTCGCTATAAAGAGTATGACTATGGTAAAGAGTAAAAGTGCTAAGCTATCCTGCCAAAGGTACTTAAGTCCAATACCTTTTAACATTACACCTCTTATTATATCTAGAAAATATGTTAACGGTATAAAGTACCCTATAAATCCGATAACTTTTGGCATTGCATCTCTTGGAAATATAAAGCCGGAGAGTAGTATACTTGGCAGTAGTACAAATACCATGACTATCATAGCCTGCATTTGATTCTTTGCAAAGGTGGAAATGAGCATTCCTATTGACAAGGAGCAAAAAACAAATAAAAAGCCTAAAAGTAATAATAACCCTAATGAACCTGCAACATTTACTTTGAAAAACCAAACACATATTCCCAAAGCGAATAAAAAGCCTGTATATCCAATTACAATATAGGGAATAAGCTTGCCTAATATCAATTCAGATGGTTTTATAGGAGTTACTATTAGCTGCTCAATAGTGCTTCTTTCCTTTTCACGTACCAGCGCAAAAGCAGTGAGCATGATTGTTATATTTTGCAGAATTAACCCTACCAAACCTGGAATGGTAAATCTGGTGTTTTCAAGGTCGGGATTATACCAAACATTGGTTTTAAGAGATATCCCAGGTAGCTTTTCTGCTGTGATTCCATACTTAATTAGCTTCTCTGCTGTGTACTTTTGGGAATATTCCCGCATAATGAGAAGACCGCTACTTAGAGCTGTTCGCGCGGTAGTGGGGTCGGTGCCATCAATAACCAATTGAATTTCAGCATTGACTTTATTCTTGATTTGCTCAGAATAATTTGCGGGGATAATCAGACCTGCCTTTACCTTACCGCTATCAACTAAATCAGCAAGCTGCGCTTCATTATCAACATTCTCAGTGATAATAAAATATTTAGAATCAGCAAACTTCTCAATAAATTGGCTGCTATCCTCAGTCTTGCACTGATCAAAAACAGCTGTAGGAATGTTCTCTACATCAGTATTAACAGCATATCCAAAAAGCAGCATCATAACTATGGGCATAATAAAAGGAAGCTTCAGGCTAATGGGATCACGTTTAACCTGTATAAATTCCTTCATCATTATAGCCTTAAATCTTTTGAAGCTAAATCTAGATTTTTTCATAGAGCATCATCCTCTCCCTTCAAGAAATTTAAGCTATTAAATGTGCTATTAATTTTTTGATTTGTGGCTTTTTCAACGTATTTGATGAAAATATCTTCTAGATTTTTTGCACCTTCCTGCGCAATTAACTCTTGCGGAGAGGCAATATTAATTAGTTTGCCATCCAAGATAAAGCCCACAGTATCACAGCTCTCAGCCTCATCCATGTAATGAGTAGTGACTAAAATAGTGATACCCTGCCGTGCTAGCTCGTGTATTATTTCCCAGAAAACTCTTCTGGAGACAGGATCAACTCCAGCTGTAGGCTCATCAAGAATCAAAAGCTTTGGTTTGTGGATGAGAGCACAGCCCAGTGCCAATCTCTGCTTCCAGCCGCCTGATAGGGTGCCTGCCAGGCTCTTTTCCTTTCCAGTCAAGTTTGCCATTGCAATAAGCTCTTTTTTCCTATCAGCAGTCACTTTTTTTGACAAACCATAGACTCCAGCATAGAAATCCAAATTTTCCTCTACCGTCAAATCCTCATAAAGGCTGAACCTCTGACTCATGTATCCCAGACCTTGTCTAACGGCTTCGGTTTCTTTAGCTACATCTCTGCCCATAATCAACGCACTTCCACTTGTAGGGTGCAATACTCCACAAAGCATTCGTATAGTGGTAGATTTACCTGAACCATTGGGCCCTAAAAAACCAAATATAGTTCCCTTGGGTATAGAAAAGCTTATATTATCAACTGCTGTAAAAGATCCAAATCTCTTGGTGAGATTTTCAACATGAATTGCGTAATCCATAATGTCCTCCATAACTATACTTGTTCTTATTTTTTGGGCGAAAGTCCATCAATTATTATAGAGATAATACTATCAATCTCTTTGTCGCATTCTGAGAGCTTGAAATTATCTGCAAATAACATTTTTTGACCTATAAATATCATAAAGTTACCTATAATACTTCTGAACATAATCATAGGCTCAATATCAGTTCGAAGCTGTCCCGACTTAGCCATATCATTGAACAATCGCATTATATTTTCATCCATCTTGCTTATAACATTCTTGTATAATGCTTCTCTGATATCTTCATGAAATAGTGCTTCACTGATAACTACTCTAAACATGGGGAAGAACTTCTGTGCCAAATCAAGTCTATCCATTAAAATGTCCTTTAGTAGAGTTCTTAAATCTTTTTTCTCTTCATTTCTGAGAATTTTTTCAATAGAGCTTAACACAACTTTATTGGCGACAATTTTAATAGCTTGAAGTATTATCCCATGAAGAATGTCCTTTTTAGTTTTAAAGTATCTGAATATTGTGCCTTCAGCAACACCTGCTCTTCTGGCTATTTCACTGGTAGTGGCTGACGAAAATCCCTTCTCATTTGATATTTGTATCGCAGCCTCCAATATTCTTTTTTCTTTATCTGGCAAATCTAGAGCTGATAAATCAATGTCCGAATTCATAGTAGCCGTAATTCCTTTCTATATCTTTAAATGTAAGAGGCATTGCTTGAAACACTAACACAAATAGTAATAATTTGTAAAATGAGTGAGCACTCACTACAATTTCTATGTTAAGCTAATATTTATCCAAAGTCAATACAATTTTTACATCGTATATTAAAGCATTTTTTTAAAACAATATCATTATGAACTTATGACAAAAACATATTTAAAAATATCGGTTAAAAAGAATACCAAATTATTTTTGGAAGAATAGATGGTCATCGCAAATAAGGCGTTGAAAATGTGATAGAATCACCATAAGTAAAATATATTTTATACAACGGCTTCTGAGACAACACTAATTAAAGAAGGGGGAAAGTATAATGGATAGCAGATTTGAACAGAATCAATATCTAATCAGAAAGAAAGTTTTATCTTTAGTGGGAGCGAAGTTTCACATCTTTGATTCTAAAGGACAGGTCATAATGTATTCCAAAATGAAAGCCTTCAAGCTCAAGGAAGACATTAGAATCTACAGCAATGAGGATATGAAGGAAGAACTTTTGACAATCCATGCCAGAGGAATAATTGATTTTTCGGCAATATATGATGTTACTGATCCAAAGACTGGAGAAAAGGTTGGGGCTTTAAAAAGAAAAGGGTTGAAATCCATCATGAAGGATGAATGGATAATCATGAATAAAGATGATATGGAAATAGGATTTATCAAGGAAGACAGCCTTGCGCTTGCACTACTGAGACGTGTTCTCACCAATCTGGTACCTCAAAAATATGATGTTGAAATTAATGGAATAAAAATCTGCAAGTTTATTCATAAGTTCAATCCTTTTGTTACAAAAATGGATATTGATTTTACAACTGATACTGGCATCCTATTGGACAGAAGGCTGGGAATTGCTGCGGGGATTCTACTTTGTGCCATTGATGGCAAGCAGAACTAGAGTTTTCTCAAGGGTGTTACTAATATATCAGCGTAAATAAGCGGGAGATAAATACCATTAGGCTTATAAAGGCTTCGAAATAAGTGAGACTAGAATTTAGGTAGAGTTAAAGCTCTATTTAGAATCTAGTTTTCTTTATAAATAAGAGCATATAACGCAGGGATACAATTTTTACAGCGTATATTAAAGCAATTTTTTAAAACAATAACAATATGAGTTAATGTCAAAAACATATTCAGAAACAACGGTTAGAAAAGAACACCAAATCATTTTTGGAGGAATAGATGGTTGTATCAAATAAAGCATTGAAAATGTTGAAATATATAGGTATTGGTATTGCTGCTGGAATTGCAAACGGGCTGTTTGGGTCGGGTGGAGGTACAATTGCTGTCCCTGCCATGGTATTCTTACTAGAAGAGGATGAACATAGAGCTCATGCCACAGCAATGCTGATAATTTTGCCATTAACAATGGTAAGCGCCTACTTTTATCTGTCAAATAGCTATGTAGATTGGAATATTACGTGGAAAACTATGGTGGGTGGGGTAGTTGGTGGAGCAATAGGTGCATTTCTTTTAAATAAATGTCCATCGATAATATTAAGAAAAATTTTTGGAGCATTTATGATTATAGCAGCTTTTAAAATGATTTTTTAACTGAGACTGATAATGATTCTAACTAAGAAAGTTGATATTAAGTAATAAAATTCTAATAGAGAAAGGGAGCATTGCATCATGATAATTATCTTAATTGGTTTGGCAGCAGGAATTATTAGTGGGATGGGAATAGGTGGAGGAGCAATTTTATTACCTGCACTAGTTATTTTTGTTCATCCAGAGCAGCATGTGGCACAGAGTGTAAACTTACTGTTCTTTATACCAACGGCTATAGTAGCTCTCGCAATACATATTAAGCACAAGAATGTAGATTTTAAGAATGGCATACCAATATTGATTTTTGGCTTGGGCGGTGCAGTCTTGGGGTCAAAAATAGCTCTATCAATTGATGGTGAAGTATTGCGAAAGATATTTGGAGTTTTCCTACTTTCAATGGGTTTGTATGAGATGTTGGGCAAGAAAAAGAAATGCAAAGAAAAAGAGTGATTATAAAAATATGCTATAATAAATTATGTCATAAAAATAATTACTTGTTTTTAGAAAAAAGCAACGATAGGAGAATAATATGGAACTGCAGCATATTAGGTTATTAGCTGAAAAAATTAGAGAAAATGTATCTAAGGTTATTGTAGACAAAGATAACATTATTGATTTGTCACTGATTTGTGTTATTACAGGCGGGCATTTGTTGCTTGAGGATGTGCCCGGGACGGGTAAAACGGTATTTGCAAGGGCACTAGCGGCATCGATAGATTGTGAGTTCCGCAGAATACAGTTTACACCAGATCTTCTCCCATCAGATGTTACAGGCATTAATTTTTACAATCAAAAAGAAAATAATTTCACATTTAGATATGGCCCAATATTTTCAAATATTGTTTTGGCAGATGAGATTAACCGTGCAACTCCTCGTACCCAGTCAGCTATGCTAGAGTGTATG
>DATCID010000215.1:0-8374 GCA_036507975.1 Ruminiclostridium sp. | reverse complement strand
CTGGAAATCTAATGAGGTGAAAGTCCTCTGTCAACAATTAACCGGTTCGGTTGACTAGCATATCCGGGACACAGGGAGGTAACAAACTGTGGGGTGTTCGGATGTAAACGCCACTGAGGCTTTGAATTACTTAGATAATTCATTGTTTGGACAGTCAGAGTGGCAAGCAAAAGCAGAGGCTATAAGGCTTAACGAATACTGCAGCCCCGAAATGTCGCACACCATTAAAGCTGTCTAGGTGAGAAATGTAGACGCCGACCTGCTCGACTTTCAGGGAAGGCTGATATCCTACAGGAAGAAACGGTAATATGCACTGTAGGAGCTACCGGGGTAGGGGTTATTGCATCTGCTGAAAGAATTCCAGAGATAACGACGGGAAAATCCTTCTTCCAACTGCAATAGCAGCAAGCAGTAAAGATTTACTATATAAGGCAAAGCCGAAAGTAGTAAGAGGATTAAGGATTGACGCATGAGGTCGTAGTAGCAATGAGGGAAGAGTAATGTCTTTCTATATAGGAATAAACTATATCTCGAAAGGTAACACCTAGAGAGAGCGAAGGACCTCTGGGCACTTGGGCGTCCAAAGTTGATGATAATAGGCTTAGAACTAAAGGAGACACAAATGGACAGAACTATTCGTAAACCAATGAGATTATGGGTGTATATGACTGCTATCATTTAAGCCTAAATAGCATTGGGAAGGCTTATGGAACAATGACCCAAGGTCAAAACCGGATTCGGGAAAACCGACCGTCCGGGATTGCAGGGGGGCTCCAGAAAACGTGGCTGAAGAGAAAGGTGCGCGCATCTGGTTTCTATCCCGACCATAGATAAATGTTTGAATACTTCGGCTCCTTTCAATGGTACTCTGGAGGATGTGCGGTGAGAATAAAATAAAAGCAATCTTAAATTAGTAGTTAAAGGAGGATTTTGCATGTTTTACAAAGAAGGCTGGGATAAATCAAAGGAACGACTTGCGGCTCTCTGGGAAAATGAAGTTATTGACAGATGCTGTGTGGCTGTTCCTGTTCCCAAGGAAGGAAAAATATATGAGGCTATAGATAATTCGGATTTTAAAGATTCAGATAACCTCAAAAAATTTTACACCGATCCTGAATTCGTTTTAGATAGAAATCTTAAGAAGTTTGAAAGCACATTTTATGGCGGTGAAGCCTTGCCATGTGCATTCCCAAATTTTGGGACAGGAGGGCATGCCGCATATTTTGGGTGTAAATATAAATTTGCAAAGGATACAATCTGGTTTTTTCCTACAATATCAGATTTAGAAAAGGACAAATTAGAGTTCTATGCTAACAATGATCTCTTGAAAGCTGAAAAAAGCGTAATAAAATACTTGGCAGACCAAGGTAAAAGTAAATTTTTTGTCTCCATGCCGGATAACTGTGGAAGTATTGATGCATTTGCTCATCTCCGAGGAAGTGATAATTTATTGCTTGATATGCTAGAAAAGCCTGAAATTGTAAATTCTAATATACAAAAGATTGTATCTGTTTTAAAAAGTACTAATGAAGATTTTTTCAGCATGATTAAAGATAATAATGACGGCGGATCAACACATGCCTGGATGCACTTGTGGGCAAAAGGTAAAATGGCGCAACTACAATGTGACTTATCCGTAATGATTTCCCCACAGATGTATGAAGCGTTTGCATTACCGGAACTGGAACAAACAGTGAATAATCTTGATTATTCTGTATATCATCTGGATGGGCAGGAACAAATAAGACACCTTGAAATGATATTATCAATTAAAAAGTTGAACATGATTCAGTGGACTCCTGTGGCAGGGCAACCACCAACATCAGATTTTATTCCAGTCTTAAAGAAAATCCAGAAAGCGGGTAAGGGGTTGGTTTTATTACCTCAAGTTTGGGAGGTTGAAAAGCTATTATCAGAGCTTTCTCCAAAAGGATTACAGCTTGTTGTCAATGGCTTAGACTCTGAAGATGAAGCAAAGGAATTAATTAAGAAAGTTCAAGACTGGACGAGAATTATCTGATATTTGAAACTTAACTAACCTTGTAGCTAGATAGATGCAGCAAAAAAAATCTGAGGTTATGGAGTGGATGCAATAAAAGAATTTGAATATCCAATGTTAAACCAGACAATCGATGTCAGCAAGGATTTTGTACGACAAGAAAATAATTACTTTATAGCAACAAAAATGCTAGACTTTGATTGTAATTTAAAACGAGGATTCTTGGAATGCAAGAGGTATGCTCGTAAAATACGTATGTGTTTTAATCATATGAGTATACCTTTTGAAGAAACGCAACCATGGGAGTATCCACCTAAATATGATAAAGATATGAAGCTTCCTTTTTCTGTTTCGTTTGTTACGCCAAGGATATTCAGAATTCAATTATCTGCAAGAAAACAGATAATTGAGGAAAAATCATCTATTATGCTTTCAAGTGAACCCAAAACTGATGAGACTTGGAAAAGTTATAAGTCGGATAACTCTACTATTTATAGTAACAGCTTTGGCTCAATTGAAATAAAATATGACCTTTTTAATATTGTGATAAGAGACGCAAATGGCAGACTACTAACTAATACCCAAAATATTATGGATACAAAGAATCTAGAAAATTCTGAACCAACTCTGTTTTCAATTCTAAGGTGCTCATCTGATATGAAGAGAAGAATAGCTGCTAGTTTTTCTCTTAGTCCTGATGAAAAGATTTTTGGTGGCAGAGAATCTTTTACACGGATCAACAAAAGAGACCAGAAAATTGTTTTATACACTACAGATGTGTTTGGTGTGCAGACACAGAAAATGTACAAGCCTATCCCTTTTTTTATCAGTAGTAAAGATTATGGAATGTTTGTTCATACCTCGTAATTATAAATTCTCTAAAACAAGGTTCGAAAATCCTAAAAAAATGATAGTTGATTTAAAAGATAAGGGGTTTCATATCAGCCTATGGCAACTTCCGTACTTTACGCCTACGAATGAACTGTATAAGGAAGCTATTGAAAAAGGGTATGCTATTCTGGATGCAGATGGTGCACTATCAACAGAAGATGTTATTATTGATTTTAGTAATCCGTAGGCTGTAAAGTGGTATAAAGGCTTGCTGAAAGAACTATTTGATATAGGTGGATTTGTACAAAAAACTCCAGAAGAGCTATACAAGGCGTTGGTTACCTTTTGGAATGCTTACGTCTCATAGTCGTTGCCAGGGAGCACCTCCGAAGGAACCATGGGGATACAGTAAAGCGTTTTTGGATGATTTTAGAAAATCTGTTGAGTTGAAATATCGTCTAATGCCGTATATTTATACACAAGCAAAACTTAGTTCAGAACAGGGATTTCCAATGATCCAAACTTTGTTTTTTGAATATACTGAGGATTCAACTGCATGGTATATTGAGGATGCATATATGTTCGGCAGTGACATACTTGCGGCACCGTTGATGGAAGAAGGAACGACAGCGAGAAAGGTGTATTTGCCAGAAGGACGTTGGATTGATTACCAAACGCATCAATCCTATGAAAGAGAGAAATGGCATTATATTGAAGCCAAAGTAATTCAATGCATAATACTTGTGAAGAATGGTTGTATTATACCACATAAACAGCTGGAGCAATCCACTCAAGATATGAATTGGAAAAGAATTTATTTGCAAATTTATAGCAACCAAATTAAAGATATAAAAGCCTATATTTGTTTACCATCAGAAAATAAATTGGAAGAAATAACTCTAAGGTTTGATAATGATAAATATGGTATAGATGATGATCTATTTAGAGGAAAAGTTAATTGGCACTTCGAGAATGTTTAATAGAATAAAAAAGCAGAATAGGACTGTTTTATAGAATTTGACTATAACTTTGTTTTTATTGCCATCTGTTTCATAAACTCTAATCAGCAACCTGTTATTCTTCTCATTTTCAAGCATTTGAACTTTGGATATCATTCCCTTAAGAGTGCCTATTTTGTAAATATAAATGGAAATAAAATGGTATATACAAACTCCCTTTGTATTGAAGGGGAACGTGTTGGCTTTGATGTATTACCGTTTAATATAGCAGGTTTAGTAGTGGAGTTTTAGTAAGTAAGTGACAAGGGTGGTTCTCTGATTCAATAAATGAGTCAGGGAACCGTTTCTTAATTCATTTGTTTGTAATAATAAATATATACATACAATTCTTCCAGAATCATCATACGGAATTTACGCTAGTATTCATATGAAAAGGTAGGTAGAATCTTAAGTGTAATCTTTGCAACTGTACAAAATGAGTAGCGAGTTATCTGAAGTTTGGCGGTAAAAAGGCTCATACTTTTTTTAGAAGTATGAGCCTTAAATTTATTGATAACTCCGCCGAACTTTAGATAACTGCAATTGGACGAAACCGCGGTTGAGTAAGCAGAAACCTATGGGGAAAGTATTCTACAATTCATACCTGAAAAGCTTGGAAGTGGGATATAAAAGTGAAAAAACAGTATCCAAAGGTATAAAATAGCCTAGATATGATGAAAATGAATATAGCTTCCCCCTCCCCAAAGATAGCAATTGTTAGAAAAATATGCAGTTAATTTAATATTCAAGATGGTGCTGCCCTGCTGAGTCGGCCAAGACTGCAGCTAGGACAAATGGAGAAATCCTTTCCTGTAAATTTTGTAAGTAGTTGGAAGTAGGAAGCCTTTTCTTTTGGGTTTGAATTCTCAGGTGTATTTGTTAGTTTTTTACATAGTTTCAGCTTTATTGTTTTATTTCTGCTCCCAAGCAAACCGTAGTGCCTAATTTTAGTGAATCTGTCTGGAAGAATGTGAGTTAGAAATCGCCGGATGAACTCTTACGAAGTGCAATCAAACATGATCCCACACTTGCTAGTTGCCCATTTGTTGGTTTAGATGAAAAAGCCACAGGTGCAAAAGGCGGAGAAGAAGCTGGTTTGTTCTTTCAGAAGAATTTTGTAGGTGAAAAAGCCAAGATCGCTGTAGTCGAAGTGCCAGGGCAAGATGCAAGCGAAAACAGGCCAAATGGATTTATTGAGGGCTTTAAGAAAATTATACCTGATGCATAAGTTGTTAAAAGATTAAATGGCCAAGGTGTGAAGGACAAAGCAATGTCAGTTGTTGAAGATACATTACAGTCAACGCCTGAAATAAATGTATGGTTTGGTGCCAATGGAGACCAGGGACTTGGTGCTTTGGCAGCACTTGAAGCCCATGGAAGAGGAACAGTAAAGACCGACTTGGTTGTAAGTCATGATGGTTCTGAGCCTGAACTTTTAAAAATTGCTGACCCAAACAGTGCTCTGAAAATCGCAAACGCAAACAATCCAAAGGAACTTGCTCAAAAGACAATCGATACAATACTTGAAATAATAAATGGCAAGAGAGATATGAAGAATACAGATGATATTCTTGTACCAACTGCTGTAATTACTGGTGCGGACTTGGATGCAGTTCAAAAATTCCTTAAAAATGAATTTTTATCAGATACTATTTTAAAGAAATAAAGAAAGCTAATTTAAAATGAGCTAGGATGAATACTTATATTAGGTCGTAAATTAATGTAGTTTAAGAATTTACGAACTATATATATATATTCTACAGTGAATTGCTAGGTCTATTGTTATACAAAAATCGTTTAAAATATATTTGGGAAGGATCAGGGTGATAATGATAATGCTTGAAATGAAATCAAGGGGGGGGGGATTCTGACAGCGTTAAACAGGAAACAACCAGACCGAGTACCATGCTATGATTTTTTATTCAGCCTTGAGCTGTTTGAGCATGTACTAGGTAAATTAAGTGAGGACTATAAATATAATGTGGAAGATGCATTGAAATGTGCTCATTATCTTGGATTGGATGGTTTGTGGATTCCATTCGGAGGTCTTATAGGAAACAATTCAAAAAGGATTGCATCCGATAAATATATAGATGAATGGGGCACTACTTTTAAGAAAAATAAAAATTCATGGCCTATAGATGGTCCGATGGATTATCCTATTAAGACAAGAAACGATCTTACAAATTATTCTCCACCAAGCCCCGATTCTGAGTCGAGATTGACAGAAATGAAAAAATGCTTTAAAGATCAATAATGGAGAAATAGCTATTTTGGGAGGGCTCAATGGACCTTTAACAACAGCTATATTTTTAATGGGTTTGGAAGAGATCTGCATAAATTTATATGAAGACACTGAGCTATTAGAGGATATATTTGCATTAAGCAACAAGTTCTGGATAGAGGCTGGAAAAAGACTAGTTAATGAAGGTGCTGATGTGATCATTTTTGGAGAAGGCTTGGGTTATGATAAGAATCTTTTTGCATCGCCACAGCTCCTGAGAAAGTACTTGTTCCCATATATCAGGGAATTAGTGATGACATTTACTAGCAAAGGAATTCCCGTGATCATGCACAGTGATGGAAGACTCCATGACGTTTTTGAGGATATGATTGGTTTTGGGATTGATGGTTATCATCCATCCGAGAGGAAGTCCGGTATGTCATTAAAGTGGGCTAAAGAGAATTATGGTGATAAAATATGTCTTTTTGGAAATGTTGATTCCTCAAAGACCCTTCCCTATGCAACCCCAGAGGAGATAGAACAGGAGGCTTTGCAATGTATAAAGGATTCTTCGCAGGGTGGAGGATATATTTTTGGCTCAGATCACTCTCTACATGAAGGGGATACCACTGGAAAATATATTTAAAATGTTTGAAACAGCAAAAAAATATGGGAAGTATCGAATAAATATTGATAATTTATAACTCTTATGGGTTTTACCTGTTACACGTATAAAATTTGGAAAGTCAATGTTGATATTAAGGATATTTTAGTACATTTTGTATTGACAAAATTTCAAACAGATAATATGATTAAATGAATTAACAAATATATAAGTTGGTGAAGATGATCATAATAATGAAAAATAAAGCAACAAATGCTACTAGTATGAAATTAAGTAATAGAAGGCTAATATTGAATACTGTAAGAAAAAAACCTGTTTCCAGAGCTGAATTGGCTAGAATAACAGGTCTTACACGAGCTTCAGTAACATTAATCGTTGATGAACTGACTAAAGATGGTATTTTGATTGAGATCGGAACAGAAAAAGCTGATTTTGGAAGGAAGCCAGTGCTTCTTGATCTTAATGCTAAATGTTATTACGCAGTAGGAGTATCAATTACAAGAGACTGTTGCTATATTGCAATTATGGATATAAAAGGCGTAATATTACAAAAAGGCGAAGTTATACTTAATGCTTCTTCTGATGCTTATGAGAATATTAAAACAATCATTAAAGATATTAAGAAAATTGTTGAGGATTCCTTATTGCCGTATGAGAGATTTTTAGGAGTTGGAATCAGTACACCTGGACCTGTTGATATAAATGCAGGTACTATTCTGAACCCACCAAACTTCGATTTATGGCATAATGTGAGTATAGTTCATGAATTTAAAAGAGAAATTCAACTTAATATTTATTTAGAGAATAATTCTACAGCTCTTGCACTCGCAGAGAAAAATTACGGCAGGGTATCGGAATTCCAAAGCTTTATGCTTATAGTTGTAGATACAGGAATAGGTGCAGGAATAATTATTGATGAAAATATATATCGTGGAGTAGGCGGCTTTGGCAGTGAAGTAGGGCATACATCAATAGATATTAACGGTAAAGCGTGTAGTTGTGGAAATCGAGGATGTCTAGAATCTTTTGCTTCCATTCCTTCCGTTCTTAAAAATATACAAAGATATGACAGCAATATTACAACATGGAAGGAAATAGTTGATAGAGCGTTAATGGGTAATGAAGACTGCAAGAAAGCAATTGAGAGTGAGGCGCTTTACTTATCAGCAGGAATAGTAAACGCAATGAATATATTGGAATTAGAAGCAGTTATATTAGCAGGAGATATAAAATATAAACCTGATATGATTTTGAATTTAATACGTATGAAGGTTGAAAGCTCAACCATAACAAGGGATATACACAGATTGCATATCATGAATTCAACCATTACAGAGGATTCAGAGGTGAAATCTGCGGCAGCTATTGTGTTTGAGAGATTCTTTAAGGGAGAAGTTGGAAGCTGTTAAGTTGATTAAAATAACTGTCATTTTAGTATGATGATTATTTTGTTAAACGAATTGACAAATACTACCGAGGACTATATAATCAAATCAATTAACAAATGACATGTGAGGGACATAAAATGGGTAAAGAAATATTTAAATTTTAAATATTCCGTCTGATTAGGTGCATGCAGGTATTGAATATATTGATGGAAATAAAGAAATTCAGCAGTTGCAAGATAAATTAACTTAAAATGTAATAATAATTTATAACTATATAATAACCAAAATTAACAATGTTTTTATGAGGAG
>DATCID010000214.1:0-5211 GCA_036507975.1 Ruminiclostridium sp. | reverse complement strand
ATATTTTGGAAAGGCATTAACTTAAAAGGTTAGTGTCTTTTTTCACTATAAACTACGGTAAATATAAATCATCCTATATCATATTTTTTCCAGAAAAGTTATAATTTTAATATAAGTAATATAAGTAATATAAGTAATATAGGTACAATAAGTAATATAAATAATAAAAGTGCTCTTGAAAATTATTGAGGTGGAGGAGCTTGAATATGCTACATAAGGATATAATTGACAAAATGAGCTTGGTAGAAAAGATAGCTCTGTGTTCAGGAGCAGATTATTGGACAACCAAAGCCTTTCCTAAACATGACATTCCTTCAATTAGAGTGAATGACGGGCCGCATGGACTTCGGATACAGAAGGCTGCTGCTGACAACTTGGGAATTAATAAAAGCATACCTGCTACCTGCTTTCCTACTGCATGTACAACAAGTGCTTCATGGGACAGGAAATTGCTTAGGGAAATGGGGAAGGCTCTAGGAGAGGAGGCTATGCAGGAAGGCACTGCTGTTTTGCTCGGACCAGGTGTAAATATTAAAAGGAATCCGCTATGTGGTAGAAATTTTGAGTATTTCAGTGAAGATCCTTACATTGCAGGTGAGCTCGCAAGCGCATGGATTAGTGGTGTTCAAAGCAAAGGTGTCGGAGTTTCACTCAAGCATTTTGCAGGCAACAGTCAGGAAAATCATAGGTTGTGTTCGAATAGTATTATTGATGAGAGAGCACTACGCGAGATTTATTTATCTGCCTTTGAGAAAGCTGTTAAGAAAGCTAAACCTACCACTGTTATGTGCGCTTATAACCTTGTAAATGGTACACATTGCAACGATAATAAATACTTGCTAACTGACATTCTCCGTTTTGAATGGGGTTTTGAGGGCGCTGTAATGACCGACTGGGGTGCAACGAACAATCGTGTGGAGGCTTTTAAAGCTGGACTTGACCTTGAAATGCCGGGGAGCAAGGGTACATTTGATAAAGAAGTGCTCGATAGCGTTCTAAATGGTGAGCTATCTGAGGAATCTATCAATAAAAGTGTAGACAGAATGCTTTCTTTAATCTTTTCATCAACAAAGACTAAGAAAGAAAGTTATAAATATAATATTGAGGAACATCACCAGCTTTGCAGGAAGATTGCAGCGAGATCAGCTGTTTTGCTCAAAAATGACGATAACATTTTACCAATAGATAAAACTAAAAAGGTAGCTTTGATAGGTAGCCTGGCTAAGGACTTCAGATATCAAGGTGCAGGCAGCTCTAAGATAAATCCTCACAAGATATCAAATGTCCTGGACGGGTTGAATGAAAATAGTGTCGCTTACAGCTATTATGCTGGCTACGATAGAAGTACCGCTAATGCTAAGCTTGTGGAAGAGGCTGTGCAAGGTGCCAAGGACTGTGACATTGCAATTATTGTTGTGGGTCTGACTGACGATTTTGAAAGCGAAGGGTTTGATAGGACCAGTTTAGATATTCCAGAGAGTCAGGATCAACTTATCAGTGCAGTGGTAAAGGCAAATCCCAATGTGGTTATTGTACTGCTTGGTGGCTCGCCAGTAACAATGCCTTGGATTGCAGAAGTAAGGGCTGTTCTGAATATGTATCTCTCAGGTCAAGCAGGAGGCTTGGCAGCGGCTGATATATTAACAGGGAAAGTTAATCCTAGTGGGAAACTAGCTGAAACCTATCCACTTAGATATGATGATGTTGTGTGCTCCGATACATTCGGAATAAATCCCAAGCAGGTATTGTATAAGGAAAGTATTTATGTAGGTTATAGATATTATGACAAAGTGAATAAAGGGGTACTATTTCCATTTGGATTTGGTTTAAGCTATACGCAATTCCAATATTCAGATCTCAAAATTACGGGTACTTCACTAGATGAGATTTGTGTTAGACTGAAGGTTAAAAATGTAGGTGAGGTTGCTGGAGCAGAGGTTGTTCAGCTGTATATTGGAAAACCTAAAGATGGCGTTTTCTGTCCTCCAAAAGAATTAAAGGATTTTGATAAAGTGTTTCTAAATGCTGGTGAAGAAACGGAGCTTGTTTTTAACCTAAATAAACGCTCATTTGCTTATTATAATGTTAATGAAAAGGACTGGATAGCTCAAAGTGGAGAATATTCAATTTTAGTTGGAGCATCTAGCAGGGACATCCGCCTTCATAGTGGGGTGTCTATAGTGGGCGAGAATAAGCAAGCCAATTTAAAACAGAGCAATATACCCAGTACAGATTGGTATTATAAGCCTGTAGGCAAGCCAACGCAAGAGTCTTTTGAAGCACTGCTAAATTACAAAGTTAAGCCTTTAAAAAAGCAGACAAAAGGTAATTTTGACCTGTCATGTACTCTTTCAGATATGAAGGAAAGCAGCGTGTTCATAAGAATAGTGAATAAGATAATTGAAATAGTGATGGGCATACAAAGTGATGGGATAGATTATTCAAATCCAAACTTTAAAATGATTATGGAAACAGCTGTAAATGTTCCTTTGAAGAATTTGATATTGATGAGTGGTGGCCGCATCTCCTCAAATATGGCAAATGGATTAATTCTCATAGCAAATGGCCATTTATTTAAAGGTATGGGGACAACGCTCAAAAAGAGGTAAAACTACGAGAATAACACTATAATAACAAGGATAGATTTTAAAGCCTTATTACAATACAATTACAAATGCAGAAATGCCTTAGTATTTGTTGAGAAATGTAGGTTTTTTAGATATAATAAGGGTAAGTGGGATTTTTAGGTAATAATAGTGAAATTATTACAAAAATTAGGGGGTAATAGTTGTATATGGAATACTTTTACATGGTAGTATTTTTAGTAGGTGTATTTTATACTTTTGTTTCTTTAATTATTAGTGGCATCTCGGGGGCATTTCATTCGGGCGGAGATATTGGTTCTAGTGTGGATGGACATGTTGGAGTTCATGGACATTTGGATGGAGGACACGCCCAAATACATACAGGGGACACAGGACATTTTACTTCAGGACACGCTGCTGATACAAGTCATGCTGGTGACTTAAATGGACAGCAGGGACATTCTGCTGGTGATAGTTCAGGGTTTTCACATAGTTTGATATCTTGGTTTGCATTAATATTAAACCCACTTGTGGGAGTATCCTTTTTGACTGTTTTTGGTGGTATAGGAATAATGGGTGTAAACTTTTTCAAATGGAATAGTTTTGTTATTTTCTTTGTAGCATTAGCTTCTGGAATTATTGTAGCAACTATTCTATATAATTTTGTGGCAAAACCAATTTATGCAAGTGAGAACTCTACAGATGTTTCAAGAGAAGAATTAATTGGAATGGCAGCAGAGGTAACAACAGATATACTTGCCAGTGGATTTGGAACTATAAAGTATACAGTGAATTCAATTATGTATACTGGACCTGCAAGGCATATTGATGAAAAAGCTGTGAAGCATGGGGAAAAAGTGTTCATATGTAAGATACAGGATAATACCTTTTATATAAGTGAAGTATCCAGTATTTTAAACTAATGTAAAAATAAAAAGGAGTGTTAAAAATGGGAGATTATTCAGTATATGTAGTACCCGCATTGATTGTGGCGGTTATCATTATTTTAATTTTCAGTCTGATAAATATGTACAAAAAAGTACCACAGGACAAAGCACTTGTAGTTACTGGTTTTAGAGGGAGAAGAGTCATTACCGGAGGGGGCGGCATTGTCATACCTATGCTGGAAAGAATGGATGTTATGTCTCTTGAAAACATGCAGATAGATATCCGAATTGATGGTGCGCTTACATCTCAAGGCGTTGGAATTGTTGCAGATGGTGTGGCTGTTGTAAAAGTAAAATCCGATAGAGAATCAATATTGTCAGCAGCAGAGCAGTTTAACACCTCAAAGGGGTTGGATTATATGCTGGGCATTATTTCAAAGACAACTCAACAAGTACTTGAAGGTAAGCTCCGTGAAATTGTATCAAAAATGACAGTTGAGACAATTTACAAGGATAGAGAGACCTTTGCATCACATGTTCAGGGCGTAGCAGCAACTGAGCTGCAGAATATGGGTCTTGAGCTGAAGGTTTTAACTATCAAAGATATTTCTGATAAAAATGGCTACTTGGAAGCACTTGGAAAACCAAGAATCGCAGAAGTTAAGAGGGATGCTCAGATAGCAGAGGCAAATGCAACCAAGGAAACAAAGGTTAAGACAGCTGAGGCCAACCGAGACGGTGAGGCTGCAAGAATACAATCTGAGACTAAAATAGCTGAGGAAAATAAGAATAAAGAACTTAAGGTTCAAGCCTACAATAAAGATCAACAAACTGCAAAGGCTGAGGCCGATCTTGCTTACGATATAAGATCAAATATTGTTAAAAAAGAAGTTGCTGAGACTGCCATGCAGGTTGAGATAATTAAAAAGCAGAAGGAAATAGAACTTGCAGAGCAGGAAGCTCTCAGAAGAGAAAAAGAACTTGAGGCAACTATTAGGGTGCAGGCAGATGCAGAAAATTATCAAGCTACCAAGGTTGCTGATGCAAACAAGTACAGAGAAGTTGCTGCTGCTGAGGCAAGATCCCGTTCTATCGAGTTAGAGGGTGAAGCAAGGGCAAAAGCCAAGAGGGCAGAAGGTATGGCTGAGGTAGATATTATCAAGGCAAAGGGTGAAGCTGAGGCTATTGCAATGACTCGAAAAGCAGAAGCTTTCAAGTTGTACAATGATGCTGCTGTGACACAGATGATAATTGAAAAATTACCTGAAATAGCGCAGGCCATTGCAAGCCCACTTGCTAAAACTGAAAAAATTGTTATTGTTGATAATGGTGGTGGTGGAGAAAGAGGCGGCGCAGCAAAGGTTACAGGCTATGTAACAGATATAATTTCTCAGCTTCCTGTAACAGTTGAAGCACTCACAGGTATGAACATTTTGGATTTATTAAAAAAAGGTGCAATGATTAAACCTCAAGAAACAAAGAGTGAAGAAGTTCAATAAATAACTCAACTTTACCATCTAGAAAGTACAGTAGCTGTATCCTCTGAAATTCCCATCAGATATCCCAGAGGATACAGCTACTGTTCAAGTCAAATTTGCTCGTGTAAAGTTGAGTAATTAAATGTTTAAACAATAAACGGGGGGACTACGCTACTGTTAATTATCAAAATTAATAGCAGCACAGTCCCCTTATTAACTTTATTACTCTATTAACCTTTGACTTTGGCATACTTCATAAGA
>DATCID010000213.1:0-6075 GCA_036507975.1 Ruminiclostridium sp. | reverse complement strand
AAATAAATTCATACGAATGGAATTTGAAAGCCATTCTGGATATATCAAAAGAATGTATGACAAGAAAAATGATACAGAAGTATTATCTGCCTTTGGAGCGATACCTATAGTGATAGATGAAAATGAATGTGACACCTGGGCCCATGGCTTTTCTGAATTTCGGAACGAAATTGGGAGATTTACTGATGCTGAGTTAATATTGCTTGAGCAGGGGCCACTTCGTGCAAGACTCCGAATTACCAACAAATATAATAGTTCTACACTTCAGCAGGATTTTATTATGTATAATGACAGGTCGGAAATAGAAGTGCGGGTAAAGCTTGACTGGAGAGAAACGCACAAAATGCTTAAATTGTCTTTCCCTGTCAATGTAGAGAGTCCCAAAGCAACCTATGAAATACCTTATGGATTTATAGAGAGAGCTGTAAACGGAGAAGAAGAACCAGGGCAGCAGTGGCTGGACGTTAGTGGCCTACTGGCAGATAGAACTGAGGAGTACTATGGAATAGCTATCTTAAATGATGCAAAGTACAGCTATGATGTTAAGGATAACGATTTGAGAATGACAATCGTAAGAAGTCCTATATATGCGGATCATTTTGGTGAACGAGATGAATATTGTGAATTTATGGATCAGGGAATTCAGGAATTTAAATATGTAATATTGCCACATATGTGTGATTGGAAGCAATCTGGCGCTGTGAAAAAAGCATATGAACTAAATGTTCCTCCTGTTCAAATAATAGAAACTTATCATAAAGGTCCTATGCCTTTAAAGCTGGAAGCTATAAGTATATATTCAGATAATATAATAGCTTCGGTGTTTAAAAGAGCAGAAGATGGAGATGGGTATATTCTTCGCTGTTACGAGACAAATGGGGTAGAAACAAGTACAAAAATAGAGCTTCCGATTCTAAAGAGAAAATGGGAAACCATATTTGGTAAATGTGAAATAAAGACTTTTTGGATACCTGAGGATAAAGATAAAAATATAGAAGAAAAGAACCTGATTGAATATTGAAGTATTAAGGAGGTTTATTTGTAATGAGAAAAATTCCTATGTTAAAACTAGCATTTCCGAAAGGATTTCTATGGGGAGCAGCAACAGCAGCCTATCAGATTGAGGGTGCCTATAATGAGGATGGTAAGGGAGAGTCCATTTGGGACCGCTTCAGTATGTATTCAGGAAATATTAAAAATGGAGATACAGGTAAAATTGCCTGTGATCATTACCATCTCTATGAGAAGGATATTGAAATAATGAAAGAATTAGGTTTAAACACCTATAGATTTTCTATATCATGGCCTAGAATTTTCCCGGATGGGAAAGGAAAGCCCAATATAAAAGGTCTGGATTTCTATAAAAAACTCATTGGAAAACTTCTAGAGAACAATATAAAGCCTTCTATTACCCTGTATCACTGGGATTTGCCACAAAAACTTCAGGATATCGGAGGCTGGGCCAATAGAGAAGTTGTTGACTATTTTGAGCAGTATGCTGGATATGTTTTTAACGAATTCAGAGATATAAATGCCTTATGGGTCACGCATAATGAGCCTGCAGTATCTGTTATGTCGGGATATTGGCACGGATCTTTCGCTCCAGGGGTAAAGGATCCGAGTGCAGCAATTGCTGCTTCACATAATATGCTTCTATCACATGGAAAAGCAGTTCAGACCTTCAGAAAATTAGGAATCTCAGGAGAGATAGGAATAGTTCTAAATATCTGGCCCAATTATCCGGGAACGGATAAAGCAGAGGATATTGAAGCAGCAAATAGGGTGAATGAATCATCAACTAACTGGTATATTGATCCTATTTTAAAAGCCAAGTATCCAGAAAACATATTAAAGTTTTATAAGGAAAAACTTATCCTTCCAGAAATCACTGATGAAGATATGAAACTAATAAGTCAGCCGATAGACTTCCTTGGAGTTAATTATTACAGTAGTAACTTTATAAAGAATTCTCCAGGAACAGGTTTCTTTGATGCTGACTGTGTACCAGTATATTATGCTATAACTGATTTCGACTGGCCAATTTACCCCGAGGGTTTATATGATGTACTTATCGAGATAAACAAGTTAAGCCCAGGACTGAAATTATTTGTCGCAGAAAATGGAGCTACTTTTAAAGATGTAATAGATAGAAATGGAAATATTGAGGATGTACAAAGGCTGGACTATCTACACAGGCATTTTGCACAGGCACACAGAGCCATTGAGGCTGGTGTGAATCTCGCAGGCTATTATGTATGGTCCTTAATGGATAATTTTGAATGGGCTCAAGGATTTTCCAAAAGATTTGGGATTGTTTATACAGATTTTAAAACACAGCAAAGAATCATCAAGAAAAGTGGACATTGGTTTAAAGAAGTTATAAATAACAATGGAATTGAGCTATAAGGAGGTTTATGTATGAATTGCTTTACATATAGGACGGACATTATAAATATAAACATAGGTGGAGAAAAAAGCTTCATAGATGTAAAGACTTTAAATACAGGGATTAATTACTCATTGAAAGCACCTGTATTTGAAATTGATAGGAAGTCGATAGAATTTTATCCTCTCAAAAAAGTGCAGCTAGAAAAAGAAAGGGATATGTTCAATGGTGGAAAAGAAGTGATATTTAGTTGTACTATTGATAAGTCAAAGGATGTACTTTTATATATATATCTTCAACTTTTTCTTGAATCACCTTTTATAAGGTATAAGTACGAGCTTCGCTCAGAAGCTGCCGTTGTTTTAACTAAATCAGAAGGCAAAGACAACATTAGATATACTGGAATTATGACTCGTTTTTCAAATTCACTACTTACAGAGTTGCAATTTAGCCAGTTCAATCCAAAAGTTCATTCCTACAATCCAAATTTTGATATGAAGAGTGAGGGAGAACTTGTAAACGGTTGCAAATATCCAGGACCAATTACTCTTCTAGAGAGCACAGAGAGTTGTATACTACTGGCCTATGAGCACGGAGCTGAGTACCCTGACACATATCTTACGTTTGATGAAAAATTAAGTGGCAATATATTAAGTCTTAATATATGTGCTGAAAAAGGAAATTATTTTGATGGTGAAATAATTGATAAAAAGCATAAATTTATTACACCATGGTTTCATATAGCTGCTGTTCCTGGAGGTAGGGTTGAGCTGTTTAAGCATTACCGTACTTTTTTTCTTAAATATATATGTGAACACTCGGAATCTAGAAAACCATATATATTTTATAATACGTGGAATTATCAGGAACGAAACAAATGCATTAATGGGAAAAAATATCTGGATTCTATGAACTTGGATCAGATATTAAAAGAGATTGATGTAGCCCATAGACTAGGAGTTGAGGTATTTGTTATTGATACTGGCTGGTTTACCAAAGCTGGGGATTGGCTTGTAAATCTCGAACGGTTTCCAGATGGGTTGGCACAAGTCAAACAAAGGCTTTCTGATTATGACATGAAGCTTGGTCTCTGGTTTAATCCAATATCAGCGGCTGCGGCTTCTGATACTTATAAAAATAATATTGAATACAGATTGACACAGAATGATAAAGGAGTGACCAATATATCATGGGAAAATGAAGAGAACTACGTTATGTGTCTTGCATCTGGCTTTTCGGATATCTTTATCAAGAAAATGCTACAACTTTATAAAGAACTGGGAGTAACCTATTTCAAATGGGACGGTATTTCTCAATATGGCTGTGAGTCTCCTCACCATAACCATGGAAATGAGGCAAATACCATAGAAGAAAGGCTACAATGCTATAGCTACAAGATGGGTATGGAAATGATTAGGATTGTAGAAGAGGTTTCAAAACAATGCCCAGATATTATTGTTGATTTTGATGTTACTGAATGTGGTAGATTTGCTGGTTTGGGCTTTCTATCTGTAGGTAAGTATTTTCTAGTTAATAATGGACCATATGCAATGGATTTCGATCTACCTGAAAAGCTAGAAGCGGCCACAAACCAGGTTGCTGTGAATTTATCTCCATATACCAATATGTTTTTTTTCCCGGGACCTGCTAGGTCAAGAATTTGTCGTCAAGGCACAAAATATGATTCTTTTGTACCCTCTATACTTTTTCTTACACACTATCTACCAGATGCCCCAATAATGTCTCAAAATAATTCACTAGCCTCTATTGTTTTAGGAGGAAATGGAATATGGGGGGATCTTCTAAGCCTTAGTGATGAAGACATCCTATTGTACAGTTCAACTCTAAACAGATACAAGGAAGTGGCCAGATCCGTAACCGAAAGTTACCCAATTGCTAAGGGTTTCATTGGGTCAAGCCCTGAAATTTATGAGAAAATTGACCATGAAAAAGCAAAAGGAATTGTATGCTTCTTTACAAGGGCTAAAGGTACTTATACATATATTACAGATAAGATAAGAGTAGAAGGATTCTCCAATATATTTGGAGCAGACCATTTTGAGGTTACACACGATGGAAGATTGAAGATTACAGTAATACTTGGCACTGATGATGCCAGAATTGTGTTCATATTATAGAACTTAAAGAAAAGCAATTATTGAATACAGATGGATTTATACTACATGGAAGCAGATGCATTGGGAGAGCATTTAAAAACCCCTTGTGTGCATGTGATAAATGTAAAGATTAAAATAATAAGGGGATATTACAGTGCCAAATTATACAAGTATTTTATACTGGAAATGGGATTATTCAATATTTGAAGAAAATAGCCTAGAAACTAAGTTAAGGGATATTATTAAAAGATCAAAATTCGAATTTATATATGTGTCCTTTCATCATATAAGTTATCCATTTTCAGATTCGCGAATGCTGGATTTAGTCAGGAGGTGCAGCGATATACTATGCAGTGCAGGAAGAAAGCTACTGCTAGATATTGATGCTAGGAATGAGGGAGAAGAATTCAACAAGGCTTATCCTGGACATAAAGGGTTTTTTACAAGATTTATAGAGTTTGAACTTGACGAGTTCGGACAAGGAAACATTGAGCTAAAAAATTTATCGGTTGGTAAGGTAGGGAGAAAAGTAGTAAATGACCCTCCTGAGTTCATAGTTAACAGCTGGGCCTTCAGCTTGTCTGATGAAACGCATTTTTACTCAGATAGTCTAATAAATATTAAAAACTGTACTTTCATAGAAAAGATTGATGATCTTAATACAAGGATAATTGTAAAAGGGGGAACCCAAAATGCTAATAAGAAGGTACTCATTTACCCTGCAATAAGACACGCTATTCCTGATTTGTTTTCACCAAACCTATATGAATTTTATTCAACTATGTTCGAGCATGTCAAAGATTTCCCTCTTGGAGGAACTGCAACAGATGAATGGGGATATGAGCTTGCACTTAAGTCCCAAGGAGACAGATATTTCTGCGAGCATTTTCCATACTCTCCGTTTATGTCTTTAGAGTATCAAAAGCATACAGGCAGATGTATGGAGGAAGATATGCTTTATTTTCTCTATGAGCCAGCTGATAAGCCTGGTATGAGCATGCTGGCCATAAGCAGCTACCTTGAAGTATTAAGAGGAAAACTAAAGGAAAACAACGATTGGTTTTATGATAAATCAAAAGAGGTCTTTGGGCCAGAAACCTTTATAGGCGTTCATCCTACTTTTTGGGGTGATGCCACTGATTTTTATCTGGATGTAATATTAAACGGCTTGGATTGGTGGGAAGTAAAAAGGGATTATGCGCAAACTGATGAGTGGGTTCTTATTCCAATACGTTTAGCGCTTGCTCATAAATGGGGAGGAAATGTCTGGTACAATATGTGGTATTCAGGCAACACCAATATAAAAGAGACATTTTTTGAAGAAACCTGGATAAATGCACGATTTGGTGGAAGAACTCATTATCTGGGCTACGAATGTATGCCAGAGCCTGGTGTAATGACGTTGAAACAGGAAGGGGTACTGGAAGAAATGGATGCTATGGAAATGGAAATCAGGAAAATAAATGATTTTCAGATCAGCCAGCCTGATTCCAGAGTTTTGGTCATATTTGGTATGGAAGCAGTATCCTGTTGGAATATTTGTGCTCCAGGGTCAAGAATTTGGGAAAGAAA
>DATCID010000212.1:0-11993 GCA_036507975.1 Ruminiclostridium sp. | reverse complement strand
GAAAAGGACATCGTCATTCCTGTGACTAATGGTTTTCCTTAAAAGTATTGAGCTAAATCTGTATTTGCAAACAAAATATATTTTGCCCAGGTGATGTTATTGCGTATTAGATAGTTAACTATTACTCCCCCTACTGTCAATTTGTTGTGTTAACACTTCTTCCCAATTGCTTTGTGTTATCTGAAAGTCGGAAGATTTTGATATAAGTCCTACTGTTCCTATGATTATTATTAATATCCCTATCATAATCCATGTGCTTTTTCTACTTGACAGCTTCATGTTTTCGTTTTTTATCAAATTTATTATATTAGTCAATTTCGCTCCTCCAGTCATTTTTAAAAATTCTTCCTCAAGACTTGTTCCTTCAATTAATTCTTTAACATTCTGGATTTTTACAAGTTTACCATTTTGGATGATCCCTACCCTGTCACACATAAGTTGCATCTCAGAGAGCAAATGGCTAGATACAAATACGGCAATATTTTGTTTTACAGCTAATTCTCTTAAATGATTTCTAAGGTCATGAATACCTGTGGGGTCTAACCCATTTGTAGGTTCATCCAGTATTAGTAGCGCTGGATGGTTAAGTAATGCTTGTGCAAGACACAGTCTCTGTTTCATACCTAAAGAGTAGGTTTTAACCTTATCATTAATCCTTTTTTCAAGTCTCACCAATTTTGTAACCTCAGCTATTCTCTCTTTTCTAACATCAGGGTACATTCTCTGATAATGAAGAAGATTCTGGTATCCGCTTAAAAAAGTATACATATCAGGATTTTCAACAATTCCGCCTACATGAGCTATAGCCTTTTCAAAATCTTTTGTTATGCTATACCCATCGATATAGATATCAATCCTAAAAGCATTCTTATTGTAGTTGTTTTACCTGCACCGTTTGGTCCTAAAAAACCAAACACTTCTCCATGATACACATCTAATGACAGATCATCGATTATTATTTGCTTACCTATCATCTTCTTTACATTTTTAATCTGCACTATAGGTTTTAATTCCATTTTATAACGACCTCCTTAGTATTTACGCTTTCATTATTGCATTCAAATCTTTAAGTTTTCATAGAATTCTAATGATATTTAATGATTTTCTTATTATTTATGCAGATTAAATAACATCGAAAGATATCTACAAAAAAATAGAAATGCCATCCTAATTGATAGCATTTCGTTAATTAATTAAACATCATGGCAATGGTATGTTCTCGTCCCCTGGGGGTTCTTCCAATAAATAAAGTTCATAGCTCCTAAGCCTTGTGATTGACTTTTCTGGAGCCTGTTAGATTTCCTTATCCTTCCTTATAACCCTTGTCCTTTCATCATAATTATAGAGAATATAGGTTAGAAACGTAAATATTATCATAACTATGCCAACGAATCTCCATCCATTTTCAATGGTTGTAAACTTAAGGATTGTACCCGTGATCGCAGGACCAATAGTAAAGCCAAGCCCCATAATTATTGGAAGCACAGCCTCCATTCTACCACGATGAGAGGCAGGAGTATGATTTACTACAAAGGGACCGGAGCTAATAGTAATTATTATTTCACCTAAAGTAATAATAATTACAGAAATATATATAAAAGGTATCGAACTTATAAAACCCAGCATTCCAAACCCAATTGTATAAAACAATCCACCTAAAAATATTCTTCCTATAGACTTTTTCCCAGAGATTAATTTTGTTATTATTGGAGTCATAGTTATTACTATTAATGCGTTAAAGCTAACTAGAATCCCATAAAAGCCAGCACCATTACTGGGAACTATTTGAGAAATATGTATAGGATATAAAAAGCACCATTGTGAATATACAAAATTATAGCCAAACATCACCAAAGCAAAATATATAAGAATTGGTCTTTCGAGTAGCACCTTGAAAATGGAACCTTCCACATGCTTTTCATATGTTCTATCTTCTCCTAATTTCTCTTTTGTTTTATTAATTGATTCAGGAATGAAAATAAAAGTTAAAAGAACTGATATAAGACTAGTAACTCCATCGAGCAAAAAAAGTAACCACAAATAATTTTTTAATAATAATCCACCAACTAATGGTGATATGGTAAAGCCCAAATTCATAGCCATATAAAATAAAGAGTAGGCTCCATCTCTAGTTTTAGGTGTAGTAATATCAGCAATTAGACCGCCGGTGGCAGGCCCTGCAATTCCCATAAGAAACCCAGCTAAAATCACCATAGGCACTAAATAAATAGAAGCACCCAAGCTAGCAGCTATCAGATAACACATTGCTCCTAAGGAATTAAATAGAATTATTATTTTCTTCCTTCCAAAAGAGTCAGTAAGCTTGCCCCCTAAAACTCCACTAAGCATAAAGAATATACCTGAAAAAGTTATAATATAACCTGCGTCTGTTTTACTAACCCCAATTTTCATGGTTAAGATTAGTGTCAAAAGAGGAAAGATAAAGCTTCCAGCAGCATTTACCATTCTTCCAATTGCTAATATATATATTTCTCTAGATAATCCTTTGTAGGGGTTAAAGATTTTAGTGAATTTCATCAGTTTGATTCTTTGTTTCATTTTACCTCCATATAAAGTGGTTAGTTTAATTTTATCACTGTTGTGGAGCAAGCCTCTCAGAAAACCTAGTGTCTATTATCGCAAAGAAAACCTCCCTGCAGTAAATAGCGCTGCAAGAAAGGTTTATTGAATTAATTTTCTCAATTCGTTAATTTGGTCTTCTTATATTTTACCATCTTTATAAGCTTTTTCAATAGCAACATAGGTCTTGCTAATGCTTTCTAGTAGTTTTTATTTGGCAAATCCATTTCTTCTTCAAAAAAAGATTTTGACTTTATATTCCCTTGAGTTATAATGTCGCACTATTCTTTACATATTCCTGTTATTGAGGTATATGAGTTTGCTTACAGAAAGTGAGTTTAAATAAATTTAGTTATATTGTATTCGGATTTGTATTCCTTTGTAATAAGTCAATTCCTCATAGGTGGTTTCACATTTAAATCCTTTAGTAGTTTATAATCCATTTCAATTTCTACGTGATCTCCCATTATATGATCCACTCCAAGCGTTATACCCAAAGAATCGTTTGTTAAATAAAATTTTGCTGTATATGGCTTTAAGATTAGCATAAGCTGATGGTTGCCATAATCATTCAATACTTGTTTGATATCTCCATTATCTTCTAGATTCAAATCTGTTCTATAATGTATATATTTGCCAACTCTGGTTTTGTCACCAAAGTTTTCATCAAAACTATCAATAACATTAACCAAAATCAGATCTTTTTCATTTGCAAGATCTATGTTGCTCGTATATATTTGGTTAGTAGGATAGGGTATCTCTTTAACTGAAGCTAAGCCTAAATATACAATGCTCAAATAATCCAATCCTTTATATTTAATCTTATAATCCAAATTAAAGGTCAACCCTTCTGTACTGTTTACATTGTATTTATAATTCGCTAAAAATGCTAAGGCATCAGCTTTTATTATTTCGTTAATTGTTTTTTGTTTGTCTTTATCACCAAAATTGTTTATTTGAGGATATATTATTTTAATATCCTTATCAGTATAGGTTGATTTTGTAATCTGATATTTAATTCCATTGTCTGTAATATTCCCATTTTTTAAATCATTTTTAACCTTACAACCGCTCATGGATAAAGATAGTACCAAGCCCATTATTAGACACAATTTTTTTATATTTTATAATTCTCCTTATATACACATAATTTATATAAATGTTATTTTATTGCAAATTCTACAATAGTTTAGGGAATCCTTTGTTTTTACATAATATAAATATACTCAAGCAATAAATCGTGATGTTTGGGAGTTTAATTTCAATAGTTAATCATTAATAATAATGATATACTATTTGTAATTTCGTGGTTACTGTATATTTTATTATTTAGGAGGAATTATGCATATTTCAGTGTTTTTCAATCACATAGTAGAGGCTTCTGAGCAAACTGGGTGCTCTATTGACGAAGTTCTAAAGAAAGTACGTTCCTTTGGAATTGATAGCGTGGAGTTTGATATGGGTGAATTACCTGAACCCATGGAAATGTACAACCGCTTGCAAAATGCAGGGTTATCCGTATCTTCAATTTATGGATTTTATAATTTTGGACAAAATCCTGAGGGTAAACTCGGATATGATCAAGTTGATATGGCATTAGCAATGCACGCAAACAAAATTATGATCATTCCTGGATTTTTAAAGGGAAATATATTGGCAGAACGTGAAACAGAAAAACAAAACATGCTAAAGGCTATGCAGCAGATATGCGAATATGCAGATGCTTATAAAGTATTGGTTACTATAGAGGATTTTGATGATGAAACTAGTCCTATCGCTATTTCGGATGGAATGCTATGGTTTGCTACCCAGATACCATCTCTAAAAGTGACCTTTGATACTGGAAATTTTATGTATAGTTGTGAACCGGAATTAGTAGCCTTTGATAAATTAAAATCACGGATTGTCCATGTTCACTGCAAGGACCGTTCTGTAAAGAAGATTGAAGGTGAAGAACCAAAAGCAAATATGGAAGGGACATTAATGTACTCTTCACCGGTTGGATATGGAGTTATTCATATGAAAGAAATTATTGCGATGCTGAAAGAAATGGATTATCAAGGTACCTTAACCATTGAACATTTTGGCTCTCTAAATCATATTGATTATATGGAAAAATCAGCAAAGTGGATAAAATCACAGATTGTTTATTAGATGAAAGTAGAGGGTGAGCAGTACTTAGGTAAACTTTTATTAAGTGTTGTTATTGCAGAAGGAATAGGAGCATTAAGTGGTTTTCTAGAGCAGTCTACTCAAAAAAGCAATGAAGAATCAGCGGATTTTAGATGATTCTTCTTTATTTTTTTATGCTACTTCTGGAATAATCAAACTGAGTCATTAGTTTTCTTTACTTGCTGGATCACTACTGCTAGTATTTTTTCTATTTCTACAGAATTTAAATTTTCTAATTCCGTATTTGCAGCTTTCATAGATCCAAACAATTGAAGTTTCTTAATAACTTCCTCCTTTACGGCTTCAACTATTGCAGGAATTAAATCAATAATTCCTCTATTAATATAACTAAATTTTCTTAATGCCGCTTCAACCGCTACTATATTAATATCTGTAAATATATTTATTTTACTAATTCCACTATTGATTGCCTTTTGAAAATCATCATCTGTAAGACCAGAACCACCATGTAAAACCAAAGGTGTTGGAATTGATTTTGCAATTGTCTCAATTCTTTGAAAATCTAATTTTGGAGGAAGTTTATATGCCCCATGTGCTGTTCCTACAGCTATATCAAGTGCATCTACTCCTGTTTTTTCCACAAAATCTTTTGCTTGTTTTGGTTCTGTATAAAACACTGATGAATCATTCAAATTAGAACCCCCCTCGCTAGAACCTTCATTATCTCCCACATGTCCGAGTTCTCCTTCTATAGTAGCACCATAAGAGTGTGCAATATCAGCCATTCCTTTACTTTTTTCACATTCTCCTCGTATGGGTCTGTGGAACAGTCATACATGACAGAAGAAAATCCTAACTCTAAAGCTTTAATACAAGTTTCTCTATTCAACCCATGATCTAAATGAATAACTACTGGTACTTTTGCTTTTTTCGCCATAGGAATTAAATAGTAAGATAATTCTTCTAATGGTCCATATGTAAATAACACTTCTGCAGTTCCCATAATTACTGGTGAACCTGTTTGTTCAGCAGCCTGTATAATTCCTCTTGCTAGTTCTAAATTAACTGCATTAAACAATCCAATTGCGTATTTTCCTTTTTTTGCAGGCAATAATACCTTATTTAAGTTTACTAACATTTAATATCACTCCTAATTTAAATTCTTTGTTTACTCCAGGATTTATATGAATCATTTCTCCTGGCTCCAGCTCTTCCTTCAGTATACTAAGTTCCTGGCTCCAGACCAAATAAACTCACCTATTCTTTTCATTATCCATAATAACTATGGAATTTCTATTAAGTTTTCCCAGTTTACAAGGGTATCCATAAGATTTTGCATACTTGGGCTATGACCATTTCTCACGTAAAACCCAGCTGTTGCATTTGCAACATACATAGAACCCTCAAGGTCAAGATCCATAAGCTGACCAAAGCAAAGGCCTGCATTAAAATTATCTCCTCCACCAGTTGAAAGCTTTGGTTTTTGAACATATAAGCTAGGAGTCTGAGTGATACCACTTTTATCAAAGGTAAAGGAATCTATTAATGTATGAATTACAATTACATCAATTTCTATAGAATCAAATATAGCTTGTCCTAATGTCTTTAAGTCTGCTGTTTCTATTTTAGGGTAAAGAATGTTATATAATAAAATAGCTTCGCTTTCATTTAAGGATAAAATAGCTTTATAATGCAAATTGAATTTATGGAGGGCAGTGGTAAGTATACCTCTGGGTGGAATACTTTTAAACGCAAAACATTTCTTCTTTGATAGATTATTTTCCATAATTATACCTCCATAAATGTTTTTACTTTTATTAAGAAATAAATATTTTTGTACTAGCATCTATTTCATGAATTGATTGTACCATAATTTCTAATATCTTTAATACAGGAAACAAACTCATCTTCATGGTCCTGAGTCGTACTTCCAGTAAATGGGTAGAACACAGCATGGGCCGTTTGCTAGTTGCTAAAAAGCCCTAACCTTTATCTAAGGGCTAGGGCTTTTTATACTTTTCTCTATTATCTGTACTCGGTTTTTACAAATTTTTCTAATGCTGGCAGCGAGCGTTTTACTTTTTCCGTATCAATACAATAAGCCATTCGGAAATATCCAGGGCAACCGAAGCTGTCCCCCGGTACCAGAATCAAATCATACTTTAAAGCTTTTTGGCAGAATACTTTGGCATCTTCCTCAAGTGCTTTGGGAAAAATATAGAAAGTTCCGCCTGGCTTTATACAGTTAAATCCCAGTTCTACCAATTTGTCATAAATCAGATTCATATTTGTTTCATAAACAGACATATCGGCAGTCAAATCCACCACTTCCGCAACAGCAAGTTGAATAATGGAAGGTGGACAGTTATGTCCTGTGCCTCTGGAAACCTGTCCGCACATGCTGACAATCAAGTCAGAATCTACACAGGTAGGATTTACTGCAACATAGCCAATACGTTCTCCTGGCAGTGACAGAGATTTAGAATAGGAGTAACAGGAAAGGGTGTTGTCATAATATTTTGACACATATGGAGTATCTACTCCTTCAAATAAAATCTCTCTGTAAGGTTCATCGGAGATAATAAAGATTTCGTGTCCGTATTCATTTTCCTTTGTGCGAAGAAACTCTGCCAGTTTCTTAACTGTCTCTGTAAAATAGACAACGCCAGATGGATTGTTAGGAGTATTAATCAATACTGCAGTTACCTTCTCAGTCAACATTTCTTCAAACAGAGTAAAGTTAATCTGAAAATCTTCCATATTTGGAGGAACCACTTTCAGTGTAGCACCTGTTAAATCAATATATGGACGGTATTCAGGGAAAAATGGAGCAAAGGTCAGTACTTCGTCTCCAGGTTGCGTTACACATCGTACTGCATGCGCTAAAGCACCAGCTGCCCCTGAAGTCATAAAGATGTGGTTTTCTGTGTAATTCATATCGAAGCGTCGATTCAAAGATTGAACTATTTTTTTTCTAACGGATGAGATTCCGAGACTTGGACTATATCCGTGAAGCTCAGTAGGACATTTACTAGACAACATATCAATCATAACCTGAGTAAATTCTTTGGGGACAGGAACAGATGGATTTCCTAAGCTGTAATCAAACACATTTTCATATCCGATCTCATGTCCACGTTCAGTGGCGAACTCAGCCAGTTGCCTGATGACGGATTTACCGTCTAACATTTTCTTATATTTTTGTGCAATCATTGTTTTCCCCCTAGATTTTTATATTCCATTTACTATATAATCAGGACGTTCGCCTTTTAACGCCACAGTAATGTTGAACCAGTTTTTCTTGTGCGCACGGTAGAAATAACTTGTTGTAATTCCACCGATATGTGGTGAAAAAATAATACGGTTAGCATATTCTTCTGGCAAGTTCAAAAGAATGTTATCACGTGTGGTAGGCTCTGGAGCGACAGTGTCTAACCCAACGCCTTTAATCTGTCCAAGCATAAGAGCATCGTAAAGCGCTTGATTGTCAATGATTTCGCCACGTGCAGTATTAACAATATAGGCAGTTGGCTTCATTTTGCTTAGAAATTCACTGTTAATCATTCCTGTAGTTTCAGGGGTGACAGGACAGTGAATACTGATAATATCGCAGGTACGTGCCATTTCATCCAAATCCATGTAAGACACGTGATAGTCTTCTTCCACATCAACTGACTTTCGGGTTTTTGTATAATAGTATATAACACATTCAAATGGCTCTAGTCTTTTTGCAGTTGCCTTTGCAATATCACCAAATCCAATCAGGCCAATTTTACAATCAGCCAGTTCTGTTATACCTTGGACCATCATTAGTTCCTTCATCTGAATCTGATTGCCTTCACGCTCCGAATGGTCCAAAGCAATAATGTTTCGAAGCAATGCCAGCATTAAAAGCACTGCCTGTTCTGCGACGGCACCTGCATTCGCTCCTTTGCAATTGCAAACATATATACCTCTTTCTTTTGCAACTTCACAATCAATACCATTAAATCCTACACCCTCCGACTGTATTATTTTCAGATTCGGCATCTGCGCGATGACATTTCCTGAAAGCTTTGCCATAGGATCGATAGCAATAGCATCTGCATCAGAAGCAGCTAGGAGCAGCTCTTCCTCCCTTGCATCACGGGGGCAGAAAACCATAGTAATGTATTTCACAATATCAAGGTCAGGCATATACTTTCTATACCGGTCTTCATTTCCAATAATCAAGATTTTCATACGTTATCTCCTTTATAGTTGAAGTTGCTTCACTTAGCATCTTTAATAGTTAAAAATATTATAAACCCTCTGGCAGCTAGAGAGTTTAGCATTTCAACCAGAGTGTCAATTTCATGATAGTTATAAAAATCTTGGAGCTTGCTGATAAGTACATCATATTTTTTATATTCTACAATTATTTCTAAATCCCTTCAATGTTTAGTCATGAAACTAATATATTTTATCTAATAAACTCATCAAGAACATAAGCTATCCCATCCTCATCGTTAGATAAAGTTACATAATTCGCCTTTCTCTTGATTTCTTCTGGTGCATTTCCCATAGCTACCCCCATCCCAGCATATTCTATCATGGGCAGATCATTAAACCCATCGCCTATAGCAATTATTTCATCTTTTTTAATTCCTAAATAATCTCCTATCTTTTCCATGGCAACCGCCTTTGAAACCTTTTTATCAAAAAATTCTAAAAATGTTGGTTTTGAAGTACAATAAGTAACGCCGTCCCCCAACTTATCGCGTAAAATGCTTTGAAAATAGTTGATTTTATCAACCTCATCATACCACAGAATTTTTGTAATACCATTTTGAATTATTTCTTCTTCATTTTCAATCAAAATAGGTTCAACTTCTGATAATTGCTTATAATCATACACTCTTTCGTTCAACTCATAAGCAAATAATTTATTATTTGACCATACAATAATAGTTGTTTCAAACTTTTTACCCCAAGCTAGTATATTTCTTGCATCCTCAGCCTCAATATTCTGTTCATATAAAATCTTTTTTGATTTACCCATAACAATCATTGCACCATTATAAGTCATAACAGGAGAATCCAAATTTAATATATTGTTATAAAGGTCTACTCCTTGTATAGGTCTGCCTGTACAAATTGTAAATATAGCACCTTTTTCTACAGCTCTTTGAATTGCATTTTTAGTCTTTTCTGTAATTATTCCCTGGCTATTGAGTAATGTTCCATCCATATCTACTGCAATTAATTTGTATTTCATCTTCTTTCTCCTTTGAACATATAGCTAATTCCCTTAAAGAAAAAGCTCTTACTCATGTATTAGATGAATAAGAGTTTGTGTAATTTATAATTTATTCCTATCAATCCATAATCCTAAAGCAGGGTTACTGATATAAAAAATTTCTTCACCATCGTCTAGCGTATTAAACCCATCCTTAAGCTTTTTAGGATCATATTTTTCATATGCACTTTTTAGCGGCATATATTTAAAGTTAGCGCTTTCCACTTCTTCCTTGGTCAATTTTTCTACAGCATAAGTAATTGTAAACCTGTCGTCAGAGGACCCATGAATCAAGTGGGCAGCTACAGACAGATTGTTTTTGATATCAGAGCGCTGATCTACCAAATGTAGCACATTTTTACGTCCTACATAGCCATATTTTCTGATAAGGACATCATTACTCTCATCCTCACCAAACTTTTTGATGCCAGGTGCTAGTATAATGAGTTCTCCGCCATCTTTAATAGCCATGCGAGTTCTGTAAATCGCTTTATTACCAAGCCAAGTGCTCTTAAACTCTCTTTCATCCAAATATACTACCACCTTTTGTAAAGGCTTTTCTACATAGGTAAGGTTTTTTTTCTGGCTTAATTTAACTGCTTCTTCAAAAAGTTTTCTGTCCCTTCCGATATACAGGCCGTGAATAGCTGCCTTGTCACCAACTTGCGTGGTTACGGTAAGCACATACATAAGGGGCATGTCTTTAATAAAATTCGTTTCTGCATAATCAAAGACCTTGCGAACAGGTGAGAAATCTTTGCCCATAATTCTTTCCATTCCATAAAAAGCACCCAGCATATGGGAACTATTAATCATTTTGCTTCCACCGCAGCCGACAAATATGTTTTTGCTATAATTTGCCATGCCCACAACTTCATGGGGAACTACCTGACCTATAGAGATTATAAGGTCATAGGATTTATCTAGAAGCCTCTTATTGACTTCAACGTCTACAGGGTCTTTCATCAGGCCTTCTGATACTTCATCGATAAAGCTTCCTGGGACTTCACCAATTTTAACCACATCATTTCTCCAATTATGTGCAATGATACTCTCCATGGGAACAGCCGATCCAAAAAACTCTTTGCACTCTGCTTTACTCATAGGCTCATGTGTACCTAAAGCAGGCATTATCTCTACTAGGCAATGATCCTTTAGCAATTCATAATAAATTGCGGTAATAATCCCAGCACCGGAATACATTCTTGTGAAATCCGGAGGGATTAGTAATACCTTTTTAAGACTACCTTTTTTATCTGCAAGGGACTTAATAAGTGCCTCTTTAAGAGTTATTTCATCAATGCCGTTAGAATTTATTGAGTTAACAACGATTTCTCTCAAATTTATCACCCTTTCATTAATTTAAAACCACTGATAGTGGAATTTACCCTCTTTATCTGTTCTTTCAAAAGTATGTGCACCAAAGTAGTCTCTTTGTGCTTGCAATAGATTGGCTGGAAGATTTGCAGTTCTGTAGCTATCAAAGTATGTGACTGCACTGGAGATAGCTGGAACTGGTATTCCTAAAGTAACAGCAGTTACTACTACCTTTCTCCAATCCGCTTGATAATTTTCCAATATGCCTTTAAAATAAGGATCTAGCATAAGATTTGCAATACTTGGATTGTTATCATAAGCTTCTTTGATTTTCTGTAGGAATTGTGCTCTAATAATACAACCACCCCTAAAAATCATGGAAATATTGCCGTAGTTTAAATCCCAGCCATATTCCTTGGAGGCACCCTTCATAAGTGCAAAACCCTGTGCATAAGAACAGATTTTACTGGCATAGAGTGCTCTTCTTACAGATTCAACAAATTCCTTTTTATTTACAGTAAATGTGGATGCTTCAGGTCCTTTTAATATTCTGCTAGCTTCCACTCGCTCTTCCTTTATGGCAGATATACAACGTGCAAAAACCGCTTCAGCAATAGTTGGCGTTGAAATACCTAAGTCAAGAGCACTCTGGCTGGTCCATTTTCCGGTACCTTTTTGCCCTGCTGAGTCTTTTATAATATCAACC
>DATCID010000211.1:0-86800 GCA_036507975.1 Ruminiclostridium sp. | reverse complement strand
AATAAGGAGATAATTTGGATTATAGGAAATAAAACTAGTGATAATTATAAAGTAACTGATAATACTAATTGTGTATTAATGATTACTTTTGCAAAAAATAAACATTTATAGAAGTTGAAGCTGGAAAATTATTATTTAGTTATTACTTAATATTTTGTGATTATTAATAAGGGGGATCAGTGGCAAATGGACGTAGTAGAGCGTGTTTTAATTTCTAAAGAGGAGCTAGAAAAAAAGGTCGAAGAGCTTGGGGCGCAAATCTCTAAGGACTATAAAGGTAAGGAACTGATTATTATTGGTGTTTTAAAGGGTGGCTTCATATTTCTTTCAGATCTTGCAAGAAAAATAACTATTCCTGTTGACTTAGATTTTATATCTGTTTCTAGCTATGGGGATTCATCAAAATCGTCTGGTGTTGTTAAAATAATAAAAGACGTTGATACTAATATTAATGGTAAGCATGTATTAATAGTAGAAGATATAATTGATACAGGTCTTACGCTAAATTACTTGGTGGAGCTGCTAAAAACCAGAGACCCTTTAAGCGTGAAAATATGCGCAGCTTTGGATAAGCCTTCAAGGAGAAAAGCAGATGTCAAGATTGACTACAAGGGAATTGAGATACCTGATGAGTTTGTAGTTGGGTATGGACTGGACTATGCTGGGAAATACAGAAATATTCCAGAGGTATGCGTGCTTAGAAGAGATATATACATGAAATAATAACAAATTGTTAATAGAAAATTGAGTTTATTGTGTTTTATAAGTGTATATGCTAATATAATATATATTGTATAAAACTAGAATAATAATCTATAGTTATAGTAAAATTTCTTGTTTTAATTAAGTCGTAAATTGGTATTAAATTATAAACTGTTTCATGGGTTTGGTACTTTGGTTATCATAAGGAGGGAGATTTTATTTGAAATATTTTAAGGGTATCAGTTTTTATATAATTATTTTTATAATAATTTTAGTAATAATTACATTTTACACTGCATCAGATAATCCACCAAAGATGGGTTACTCAGATTTATTAACACAAATAGACGCAGGTAATGTAAAGACCATTGAGCTACAAACTGACATTGCAACAGTAGAACTTGCAAAACCATTAGAGAAAAGTAAGCTTACTAAGTATTTAGTTACTGTTCCACCAGATGTTACATCAGCATCGGATAGATTTACTAAAGCGTATGATGATAAGCTGATTAAAACATATAGTGTAGTTGCTCCGCCGCAAGCACCATGGTGGGTAGCTATATTGCCAACAATTGGATTTATAGTAATACTTGTATTAATATGGTTCTTCTTTATTCAGCAGTCACAGGGCGGTGGTGGCGGTGGTAATCGGGTTATGTCTTTTGGCAAAAGTCGTGCTAAGCTGTCGGTTGACGATAAGAAAAAGGTCACCTTTGACAATGTCGCAGGAGCTGATGAAGAAAAGGCAGAGCTTGCAGAGATTGTTGAATTCTTAAAGGCACCAAAGAAATTTGTTGAGCTTGGAGCGAGAATACCTAAAGGAGTTCTTTTAATAGGACCTCCAGGAACAGGTAAAACACTTTTGGCAAAGGCAGTTTCTGGTGAGGCTGGAGTTCCATTTTTCAGCATCAGTGGTTCGGACTTTGTTGAGATGTTTGTCGGAGTAGGTGCATCGCGTGTTCGTGATCTTTTTGAACAGGCTAAAAAGAGTGCACCCTGTATTGTATTTATTGATGAAATTGATGCGGTTGGTAGACATAGAGGGGCAGGTATGGGTGGAGGGCACGATGAAAGAGAGCAAACCCTCAATCAGTTGCTTGTTGAGATGGATGGTTTTGGTATAAACGAGGGAGTTATAATACTTGCTGCTACCAATAGACCTGACATCCTTGACCCTGCACTTTTAAGACCTGGACGTTTTGACAGACGAGTAGTTGTCGGATTACCTGATATCAAAGGAAGAGAGCAGATTTTGAGGGTTCATTCCAGAGGGAAGCCACTAGCTGACGATGTTAAGTTGGATGATCTTGCAAGAATCACACCAGGTTTTACTGGTGCGGATTTAGAGAATTTACTTAATGAAGCTGCTTTATTAACAGCCAGAGGTAATAATAAAAAAATAGGCAATGATGAGATAAAAGAAGCAGCATTCAAGGTTATGATAGGTCCTGAGAAGAAGAGCCGTGTTATGAGTGAGAATGATAAGAAGGTTACAGCTTTCCATGAAGCAGGTCATGCAATTGCTATCAAGCTTGTATCCACAAACCAAAAGGTAGATAGAGTATCAATTATACCTGCTGGTGAGGCTGGAGGATATACAGCAAGCAGACCACAGGAAGACAAGAGCTATCATACAAAATCTCAGCTTATTGAAGAGATAATTATTGCTTTAGGCGGAAGAGCTGCAGAACAAATAGTATTGAATGAGGTAAGCACTGGTGCTTCTAATGACTTGAAAAAGGTTAATAATATAGCAAGAAATATGGTTACAAAGTATGGTATGAGTGAAAAGCTAGGCAATATGATTTTTGGCAACGAAAATGATGAGGTTTTCCTTGGTAGAGATTATGGTCATACCAGCAATATTAGTGATGAAGTTGCAGGTATTATTGATAGCGAGGTAAAACATATCATTGATAGTGCTTATGTGAGAACTCTTGCTTTACTCAGAGAAAACATTGGCAAGCTGAATAGACTAGCTGAGACTCTTCTTGTGAAGGAAAAGGTTGAAGGCGCAGAGTTTGAAACTATTTTTGAAGGTTTATCTTTGGAAGAACCATCGCAAACACCTCAGTTAGAGGCTTAAAGGCAAAGGCTTTAGTTAAAAGATTAAAGTCAAAAGATTAAGGTCAAGGGCTTAGAGTCAAAAGCTTTAGTGAATGGTGAATAGTGAAAAGTGAATAGTTATGGAAAGTCGGCTTGTGCCGACAAATTTAGATTAAAGGCATAAGTCAAAGGCTTCTGTTGCCGACTAATTTAAAATTAATGAATTAGTGATTACTGGGCTGTCTTAAATAGTGTTTTAAGTGACATTATTTAAGATAGCCCCTTTAATTTATCTCAAGATATGGAGGAAAAAACAAATGGAAATCAAAATCGGAATGTCAGGAAATGCAGAGATTATAGTAGATGCAAACAATACAGCAAAGGCAATGGGCAGTGGAGACTTGGAAGTATTTGCAACCCCAGCAATGATAGCACTCATGGAAAAGGCAGCAACACTGGCTATTAGTGAATGCATACCAGAGGGAACCTCTACAGTTGGAACGATGATAAATGTCAAGCATATTACGGCAACGCCGGTAGGAATGAAGGTAGCTGCCCAAGCAACATTAATTGAGGTAGATGGAAAGCGATTACTTTTCACAGTAGAAGCTTTTGATGGTAAGGATAAGATTGGCGAAGGGCAGCATGAGAGATTTATTATAAATGTAGATAAGTTTTTGGCAAGGACCAATGGGAAAAAGTAGGAATTAAAAATTTCAAATAATAATAGACAAAAATATCATAAAAAATATTGACTTATTTAGTAAATGTGCGTATTATCATAATGTAAAGACATTAGTATGTATTGCTAAGTAAAACTGATTATATATTAGGAGGATGTTGATGAAGGGCTTAATTGTAAAAAGCGATGGCACATTAGAAATCAAAGAACTTCCTGTGCCACAGTATAATGATTGTCAAGCACTGGTTAAGATGTTAAGCTGCGGAATATGTAATGGTACAGATATGAAAATAATTCACAAATCGTTTAAGAATTTTGATACATATCCAGCAGTACTAGGGCATGAAGGGGTAGGACAAGTAGTAGAAAAGGGTAAAGCTGTTACAGGCTTTGAAATAGGAGACATTGTATTACTACCATTTCTTGAAGGGATGTCTGGGGAATATTATTCCGGATGGGGTGCATTTTCAGAGTATGCAGTTGTCGGAGATTATAAGGCCATGATTCAAAATGGCAAAGGACCAGGAACACCTGAGTTTTCAGAAGGATATTATGCACAAAGTGTTATAGGTAATGAGGTAGACCCTGTTGGCGCTGCTATGATTATTACATTTAGAGAGGTATTAAGTGCAATAAAACGTTTTCAATTCAGTGCCAATAGTAGTATTGTAATATTTGGCTCAGGACCTGTAGGACTTTGCTTTACGACATTTTGCAAATTATTGGGTTTAGGACCAATAGTAATCGTTGATATCGAGGACGAGAAGATTGCAGAAGCAAAAAGAATGGGTGCAGATATAGTGTTTAACAGCACAAAAGTTGATGTAGATAGCGAGATTAGAAAATTATTTCCTGATGGCGTAGATTATGTAGTTGATGCTGTTGGAATAAATCAGCTGATTAATCAAGCGATGGGACTAATAAAATATAATGGAAAGATATGCTGCTATGGCATTTCCCCAAAACTAGGAATGGAACTAGACTGGAGCAAGGCACCCTACAACTGGTCACTCGATTTTATACAATGGCCATCGAAATTAGAAGAAGCAGGAGCTCATTCACAAATTATGTCATGGATTAAAATGGGAGTTCTTAACCCATATGATTTTATTTCACATGTAATTGAATTTCCTGATGTAATAGATGCCTTTAAGAGAGTTGAAGAAAGAAAGACTCCATTTAAGAAAATGGTGGTTAAATTTTAGAAATCAATTAATTATCAATGTATGCAGAAGTACAAGATATATTTCTATGAGAGTTGAGGATGAATATATGCAAACACCAAAGCTATTTGCAAAACTTCCAGAATATATATGCACACCAGATGGTATGGCAATTGACCAGCACGGGAATTTAGTGCTTTCCTGTCCCAATTATGCAGATGACAAAATATCTGGCTGCATTGTTAAAATAGACAAGAACATGAATATCAAAAAATGGTTTGATGTCCCTGTTTTAAGTGATACAGGTGTAGCTAGAAATATGGGAATTGCATTTGATGCAAATTGGGACATCTATGTCTGTGATAATCAGGGTTGGTCGGGAAAACAAGATTTGATGTTTAAGGGTAGAGTTCTGAGGATCAAAGCAGATGATGAAGGCAATATCCTTAAAATAACAGTTGTAGCATACGCAATGGAACATCCAAATGGTATTAGAATTCATGGTAATTCTATGTATGTGACTCAGAGCTCACTAAGTAAAGTACAACACCCAACGGGGAATCTAGTAAGTTGTGTTTATAAATTTGATTTGGATGATGAAAACATTGAAATAACCAATACACTTGAAGATGCCAACATTTTAACAACCTTTGTAACAAGCAATCCGGACTGCCAATATGGAGCAGATGGAATAGAGTTTGATAAAGACGGTAATTTATATGTAGGCAACTTTGGAGATGGCGCGCTTTATAAGATCACATTTACAGAGGACGGAAAAGTAAAAGAAAACTCAGTATTTGCAAAGGATTTTAGTCAACTTGAAAGTACAGATGGAATGATTATAGATGAACAAGGAAATTTCTTTATTGCTGACTTTTGTGCAAATGCAATTGCAAAGGTCACACCAAAGGGTGAAGTAATTCGAATTGCTCAAAGCCCAGATAGTGATGGTTTTAATGGAGAACTAGATCAGCCGGGAGAGCCAATTATTTGGGAAGGTAAGCTGGTAGTTTCCTGTTTCGATTTAGTAACTGGGCCAGGCAAGGTTAATACTAAGCATGAAATGCCGGCGACGTTATCTATGCTGGAACTTAAATAATATTAAGCAGGATGGTGGCTATGAGCAAATATATATTAGCACATGATTTGGGCACAAGTGGGAATAAAGCAACTCTTTATGATACTAATGGAAAGCTTTGTGCAAGCTCTTTATACGAATATCCCACATACTATCCAAACCCTAACTGGGTAGAGCAGGATTCTACCGACTGGTGGAAGGCTGTATGTGTATCTACAAAAGACCTAATTGATAAGTCGAAAATAAGTAATAATGATATTGCCTGCGTATCTTTTAGTGGACAGATGATGGGGTGCCTTCTTGTTGACAAGAAGGGCGAAGCCTTGAGAAATATGATTATATGGGCTGATATGAGAAGCATAAAACAGGCAGAGCTTATAGAACATCTTCTAGGTATGGAAAAGGTTTATAAAATAACTGGACATCGAGTTAGTCCATCATATTCAGCGGCAAAACTTTTATGGATTCGTGATAATCAGCCCGAAATATATAAGAAAGCGCATAAGATTCTTCATGCAAAGGATTTTATTATCCATAAACTTACCGGAAAATTTGTTACTGATTATAGTGATGCCTCAGGAACAAATCTGTTTGACATTAGAAGTAAGAAATGGTCTAGTGAAATATTGAAGGCACTTGATATAGATCAGGATTTGTTGCCTGAGTTGCATAAGTCTTCGGATATAGTTGGTAATGTTACACTTTCAGCGGCAAGTCAAACAGGACTTCTTCAAGGAACTCCAGTTGTTGTTGGTGGTGGTGATGGCTCCTGTGCTTGTGTGGGCGCAGGTGTAGTTCAGGAAGGAAGAACGTATAATGTTTTGGGCTCATCTTCTTGGATATCGTTGGCTTCAAAAGAACCCATATTTGATAGTGAAATGAGAACCTTCAATTGGGTACATCTTGACCCTGAATTTTACACACCTTGCGGAACGATGCAGACAGCTGCGTATTCGTTAAGTTGGCTTAAAGATACTCTCTGTGCGGAGGAAGTAGTGGCTGCTAAAAGACAAAACAAAAGCCCTTATGAATTAATTGATGAAAAGGTGATGAAATCTCCAGCAGGAGCAAATAAGCTTTTATTTTTGCCGTATCTTCTAGGAGAAAGATGTCCAAGGTGGAATCCTGATGCAAAAGGTTCTTTTATAGGAATGACAATAAGAACAACAAAAGAAGATATCTTGCGTTCGGTTCTTGAGGGAGTGGGATATAACTTAAAGGTTATTTTAGATATTTTTGATAAAGCTAATCCAATTGATGAAATCTCCATAATAGGTGGAGGAGCGAAAGGGAAAGTTTGGCTGCAAATATTGTCAGACATATGGCAAAAACCACTGCTGGTGCCGGAATACATTGAAGAAGCAACCTCGATGGGAGCAGCAATATGCGGTGGTGTGGGTATAGGAGCCTTTGAAGATTTCAGAGTTATAAATAAATTTAATGCTATAAAAAGTAAGGTTACTCCTAATCCTGAGAATAAGGAACTTTATTCAAAATTGTATAGCGCTTTTAATGATTCATATTTAGCACTCGAAGAAGTGTTTAGTAAACTTTCTAATATATAATGCAATTTATTAAATTATTACGCAAAGGAAGATAAATAATGAGTACTGCTAATGGAATTTATGAATTAGATAAAAATATACCTATACCTCTCTATTATCAGTTAAAGCAATGTATTGTAAAAGCAATACAGGGCAATACACTGCAAGTTGGAGATGCTATACCAACAGAGGTAGAGTACAGAGGTAGAGTTCTGTGAGCAATTAGGGATAAGTAGGCCTACAATTCGTCAAGCTCTTAGTGAGCTAGTAGTTGAGGGATATCTAAATAGACTTAAGGGAAAGGGTACTTTTGTATCAAAACCTAAGATTGATGATAGGTTTTTACAAAAGCTCGAAAGTTTCAATCATGAAATGCTTCAAAAAGGCTTAATTCCTTCAACTAAGGTTTTAGGCTTAGAGGTTATAGCAGATACTAGCTTGATTAATGAAAAGCTTGACTTACCATTCGATGCTAAATTATTGTTTCTAACACGTCTCAGGTTTGCAAATAATGATCCTATTGTTTTTCTCGAAACTTATATTCCATATAGTAAGTTTCCCGAATTATTAGATCAGGATTATGTTAATAATTCATTATATTCATTAATGGAGGCAAAGAGTAATATTAGAGTAGATCGAGTATCTAGACAGATTGAGGCAGTTAATCCAACCACTCGAGAGGCAAAAATTTTGCAAATGGAGAAAGGGAAAGCTATTTGCTTAGTAAAGACCATCGCCTACACTGATAAAGGTGTACCTGTCGAATATTCTATTGCAAGGTATCGTGGAGATAAAAATAAATTCAGTGTAGAATTATATAGATAAAAATTAAGATGTGTTATTAATACATTTTGTAAGTATATGTAATTTATGGGTAAAATTAATGGACTTGAAGATGGCTGAAACAACATCTGACTTTGCAGCATTAAGACAATTGGAGGTCTATGGCTGTGATTAAGGGAAACCATCTATACCAAGCTTGGAACACCATGCAGGAAGTAATAAAGACTGTTATATTAAATTGATTAGAGATAACTTGATAGAATAGAAAAAAGATTGTACCTGTGGCACATAAAAATGGGGATTTGCATAAATAGCAAATCCCCATTTTTGTATGTAAATTATAGTCTTGCTTCTTTTATTTTAGCCACAAATTCCGCAGCCAATTTAGTTATACTTGCAAAGTCGCCGGTTTTGGCTCCTGCTATAAGACTTCCTCCTGCACCCACGGCAACTGCGCCTGCTTTTATCCACTCACTTACATTATCAATGCTGACTCCACCAGTTGGCATCAGGTTTGCTTGTGGAAGTGGACCTTTTATAGCTTTAATGATCTTTGGTCCAAATGCCTCACCTGGGAAAATCTTTAGTATGTCAGCACCAAGCTCCATTGCCTCTACGACGCCTTCTATAGTCATTACTCCAGGCATACATGGAATTTGGTAACGATTACATAATCTTAAGGTTTCCTTGCTGAGGTATGGGCTGACTATGTACTCCGCACCTGATAGAATTGCAATTCTGGCTGTTTCAGGATCAAGTACTGTACCAGCACCAATGATAATATCCTTGGAATATTCTTTTTCAAGTTCTTCAATAACTTTTGAAGCGCCGGGAACAGTATAAGTAATTTCTATTGCTGCAGCACCACCCTTTAGGCAGGCTTCTGTGATCTTTTTCGCTTCATCAGAATTTTGTGCTCTAACAACCACAACAAGTCCCGATTTTGATATCTTATTTATAATATCCCATTTTTTACTCATAACAACACAACTCCTTAATATTTTAAATTTTTAAAGCAAATACAATTACTATATCTAAAAATTACTTCCATCTGGGATTATCTATAATTTCAACCTTATTATTATTTTCGGTGATAAGCTTTCTATAGCCCTTAGTCTCAATCGTTCCATAATCATGACCGGCGTCCGCTCTAAATACGAAGAAGGTTACTAGTGTGTCACTGCCTGTATTAATACTTCTATGTGCCCATCTTTGTGGAACGTAAACTGCTTTACCAGCGGTCATCTCCTGTGCATCCCAGTTGCCTTCTGGGTCTTCCATCAACATATAACCTTTTCCGCTTAAGCAGTAATAAACTTCTGCTGTTTCAAGAATTGTATGAAAATGTCCCTTGGTCATAAAATATTCATTTCCTACTTTCCCGGGATATAATATACTCGTGCCGAACAGTAGGTCACCTGATGTCGCAGGAACACTAAGCTCAGAAAATTCATAAATAACGGAATCTTCTTTTTTAATAAGTTCATCCAGTTCTTTTTCATCTGCAAACATGCCTTTCATACTGGAAAGGTGTCTTTGGGTTGGTTTTTTGTCGCTGGGCTGTCCTGTTTTGAGGTCAAAATATAGAGTAAATGGGTTTACCTTGATATCTTTATTCATTTAAATTTCCTCCTCTTAAATCGTTTGCAATTTTTTCACATTCACGAAAGACCGTGCCAGTAATTTCAACATGGAATATTTCAGAAATAACCTGAGTCCAACCATGAACAAAATAGATCCAGCCATCCTCAATGTGAAGATTTTTGGCTTCCATCTGTTTTAATGCCTGATGCATGAATAAAAGGTCACCTCTATAGTTGATTTCCCAAACAAGACTGTCCCTTGGAAATTCACACGCGTCTGATAAAGGTGAACCTGGCCTGTCTTTACCCAGACCCGTAGCATTAACAATTACAGAGTGCGGCTTCAAATTTTTCAAAATTAAATCATTTTGTGTTGTTTCAGGTGTAAGATAAAATTCAGCAGGGACAGGGGCAATTTCCTTGACAATCTTTTGAATTTCGTCAAGCCTTGGTTTACTCCTATTTCCAATAATTAATTTTGAAGGTACATTATCACCCTTGTTTTTATTTAAAAGATAAGAGCTCATAGCTATTGCACTTCCTCCAGCGCCCATGATAAAGACTTCTCCACCATATTTTTTCCAATAATCTTTTGGTATAAAAGCTTCAAAAGATAATCCGCTAGAGATTGGATCTTTAGCATAACCCTCAAGTCTACCGTCTTTCTTTGAAATAGATGACATTTCTCCAAATAAGAAGTAACATTTATAAATATCTCCTAAAATAAAAATTTAATCTGAAATGTAAATATGTAATTACATATTGCATAATTATATTGTAAACTGTATTATAGAAATTGTCTACAGAATGTGATAAAGAAAGCAAATATATTTTGGAGGGAAAAGCTGTACTTGACGATTAATTTATTTTATGGTTAAATATATTTGAAAAGTTAATAGTTTTATCCTTATCAAGAGAGGTGGAGGGAATGTGCCCGATGAAACCCGGCAACCAGCGTTTACAATGCATGGTGCCAATTCCTGCAGGCTTTGCCTGAGAGATGAGGGGTGATCATTGTAATGACAAACATGATAAACCTCGAAAGAGGTTTTTTTTACTTTATAGGATAAAAAAGACCTCAAATAAATATTATACCAATTAGGAGGTAACGAAAAATGTCAAAAAGATTATTTACATCTGAGTCAGTAACTGAGGGACATCCAGACAAAATGTGTGACCAAATTTCTGATGCAATACTTGACGCAATTTTTGAACAGGACCCACAAGCCAGAGTTGCATGCGAAACGGCAGTAACTACAGGTATGGTTTTGGTCATGGGTGAGATTTCAACACAATGCTATGTGGATATTCCTAAGGTAGTGAGAAATACTATCAGAGAAATAGGCTATGATAGAGCAAAATATGGATTTGACTGTGATACATGCTCAGTTCTCACATCTATAGACGAACAATCAGCTGATATTGCAATGGGGGTTGATAAGGCGTTGGAGGCAAAAGCTGGAGAGATGAGTGAAGAGCAAATACAGGCTATTGGAGCAGGAGACCAAGGAATGATGTTTGGTTTTGCATGCGATGAAACTCCAGAGCTTATGCCTATGCCTATTATGTTAGCTCATAAGCTAGCAAAAAAGCTTAGTGAAGTGAGAAAGAATGGAACTGTTGACTATCTAAGGCCTGATGGAAAATCACAGGTTACAGTTGAGTATGATGGGGACAAGCCTGTTAGAGTGGATACTGTTGTTATTTCAACTCAACATAGTGCGCAGGTGAGCCATGAAACAATTGAAAAGGATATTCTAGAGTATGTAATAAAGCCTGTTATTCCAGCAGAACTCTTGGATTCAAAAACCAAGTACTTTATCAATCCAACAGGAAGGTTTGTAGTTGGTGGACCACAGGGCGACTCAGGTCTTACAGGAAGAAAGATAATTGTTGACACATATGGTGGATACGCAAGACATGGTGGAGGCGCTTTTTCAGGAAAAGATCCAACCAAGGTTGACCGTTCAGCAGCTTATGCGGCAAGATATGTTGCAAAGAATATTGTTGCAGCAGGAATTGCAAAAAAATGTGAGGTTCAGCTTGCATATGCTATTGGCGTAGCATGGCCAGTATCCATACTTGTTGATACATTTGGAACAGCTGTTATTTCAGAAGAAAAAATCTCAGAACTTGTAAGTAAACATTTTGATTTAAGACCAGCTGCAATAATCAAGACGCTTGATTTAAGAAGACCTATATTTAAGAAAACTGCAGCATATGGGCATTTTGGAAGAGAAGATTCAGACTTCACTTGGGAAAGAACAGATGTAGCAGCTACATTGCGAAAAGAAGCAGGGCTATAATTCAACTTCCCCAGTTAGAATCATTTCCATCCATGTTGAGATTGATAAATCCCACTTAGGAAAGATGAGTTAATATACTTAAATAAAAATGGCTCATTTCGTGATTAACACGGAGTGGGCCATTTTCAAGGTAGCTAAAAGTGGAAGTGTTACAAAAGGTCAATGCAGCCGTAGTCATGTAAAGCTACGTTCTGTAACACATACGCTCCTCATATCATAAAATATGGTACGAAAAAAATTGTGGAGTGATTATATGACTATAAATTATGCGATACTTTCATTGCTTGCCATATATGGACTTATATGTTTATTCTTAAATATTTTTAAGATAATTGGTAAAAAGAAATATTTTGTTGAGACGGCTAATATAGTACTTTTAGTCAATGATCAGGAGCAAAATATTGAAGGAATAGTTAGAGAAGCGATGGATAGCAAATTTGTTCGTAACATAGCTATAAATGGCAGCTTCGTAATAATAGACATGAATTCAGAGGATGATACTCTTAAGATATTGAGAAAACTTGAAATGCAATTTCCCCTTATTGAGGTTTGCTCCTTTGATGAAAAAGAGAGTATATTTTTTAAAGGCTAAGCACAATGCAAGCAAATTTTAAATATGCTTTGGAAAAATATTGGTCTCGAGAAGTTAGAGGCTTCTTGTGGCAAGAGTTAAAATAGGGTAAGATATATGTGCCAGGGAACACAGAAAGCAGAACACAGATATCAGAGACACAGAACTCAGGCTAGAGTCTAGAATTGGACAAACAGTTTGGACTTGAGAATTGCTGCAGAAATAGCTACTTGTTTAGGCTGTTTTCAAGTAAAAGTGGAGCACTTCTTACAATGAATTGAGTTGTTGCAGTAGAATTCAGTAGGATAAAGTATTAATTCTGTAGGAGATAAGATATGGCAATAGGACAATTTCAGCAGCAAAGATGGTCATTTGACAGCTACCCTGTAGGAACTAATTTGAGAATTATCGGAAGATTTGATTATAAAATATATGAAAATGCAGAAAATGGCTATAAAATATATACATTTGAGATAGAGAAGATAATTGATGAAGACGATTTTGAGCACGAAGCGCAAGATAGCATAAGTGTAACCGGATACTATGAGGTTAATGAGCACTGCGCTGTTTTGCCATGTAAAATAATAGGAACTGTTGCGGCATACAAGGGAGAAAAGCAGTTAAAAGCTGAAACTGTTGAGTTTATCGAACCGGCTACCAATGAAGGTATTATCTCGTTCCTTTCTTGTGGAATTATAAAGGGCGTAGGGGAGAAGACGGCGAGAAATATTGTCATCGGTTATCCATTATCTAATGGAGCTGTAGAAGGGTTTGGCAGCAAAACACTAGAGGTTATAAAAAATGAGCCCTTATTACTTGTCAAGATACGCGGCATTTCAAGTGATAGGGCCAGAGTAATACATGATTCATATATGGAGAATATGGAGTACCAGAACGTTATGATTTTCTTTCAGAAGTTTGGTGTCTCATCTGCTAAGGCTATGAAGATTTACAATACTTTTAAGGGAACATCTATTGCAATAGCCGAAAAAAACCCTTATATGTTCGCCAATATTAGGGGATTTGGATTCAAAAGCTGTGATGAAATTGCAAAGAAACTAGGAATAGATGCACACTCAATATTTAGACTTGAGTCCGCACTGCAAAGTGTGCTTGAAACAGCAGAAATGGATGGACATTGTTACTTATATAAGGACAAGCTGCTTGAATCAACGGCTAAAGCTCTCAGTGATGAGGCGGACACCATAGAAGAGAAAGAGCTAGAAGAGGCTTTTAGCAGGATGATAAAAACTGGAAACCTCATTAATATAACCTTTTCAGAAAATGATGAAAAGCATGAGGCTGTTTATACAAAGGAGATGTACAAGCTAGAGTATGAAACCGCTCTCGCAATAAAGGAAATTGCAAGCTGCCAGCCAGATGAAAATCTATGTAATGTTGATAAGTTGATAGAGGAATTTGAGGAGGCGAAAGGCTTTGAGCTGGAAAGCATGCAAAAGGAAGCTGTAAAGGCAGTCTTTGAGACAAATATGCTTATTCTGACAGGTTCTGCTGGAAGTGGGAAAACGACTACAGTTGAGTGCATGATTTATGTTCTACAGAGGTATTTTGAGAATAAGGAAGAAATGAGCTTTATGCTGGCTGCACCGACGGGAAAGGCAGCTAAAAGACTTACAGAGATTACAGGCTTTGAGGCAATGACAATACACAGATTGCTTCAATTTTCATATGAGAATAAGGGATTTTTCTTTAGGCAAGGAAATGAACTACCGTATGATTTAATAGTTGTAGACGAAAGCTCGATGCTCAGCATAGATTTGGCACATGCGTTATTTACTGCGATCTCGCCAGGTACTACTGTTGTTATGATTGGAGATACTCAGCAGCTGCCATCAGTGGGAGCTGGAAATGTATTAGACGACATGATTAAGAGCAAGGTAATAAAAGTGGTCAAATTAAATATTATAAAGAGGCAGGCTGATGGGTCAGGTATAATATCAAATGCCAATAGAATTATTAATGGCGAAATGCCTGAGATAATCAATGAAAATAAGGATTTCTTCATAGTTGAAGAGGAAGATAAAAATAGAGTTGTAAAGAGAACTCTAGAAGTGCTAACAAGACTTATGACCGGATATGAGTACACTATTGACGACATACAGGTTATTTGTCCACAGAAGACATCAGAAATAGGCACCTATGAGATGAACAAAGCCATCCAGGAGATGGTGAATCCATCCTCTGATGGGAAAGCAGAGATTAAGAGAGGAAACAGTGTATTTAGAGTAAATGATAAGGTCATTCATTTGAGCAATAACTATGAAAACCCTCATTATCAAAGAGTTGCTTCGACAGGAAGATATGTTGCAGAGGAAAACTGTGGCGTATTTAATGGAGACATCGGCAGGATTATTGAAATCGCAAAACTTAATGATACTAACTTAGATACAGACGACCAGAACAATGACCCTGATAATAAATCTACCATCGAAAAACGCGTCGCAGTGCAATATGATGATTTTATTATAATATATCAAATAAGTGAGCTTGAGGAAATAGATTTGGCTTATAGCCTCACAGTTCATAAAATGCAGGGTTCTCAGTGCGAGGCAGCAATTATTTTGTGCCACATGAGAAACTATATTATGCTCAATAGAAATCTTGGGTATACTGCAGTTACCAGAGCGAAAAAAATGGCATGTATAATTGGTCAGAAAAGGGCTGTAAGGGTTATGGTGTCCAACGTAAAGATCAATGAGAGAAATTCCATGCTTTGCGATTTGCTGAAAATATAGGCATTTAGTTTTATTGCATAACTATATGATGTGTTGTAAAATGAAGTTTATAGTTCACTTTCTTACTTAGATCCTAAACAGACTCTTATACAAGAGGAGTGGTTTTATTAGCTTACTAGAGTATTTCTTTCCTCCACGATGTGCGTTTTGTAACACATTGCTAAAGGTCGGAACACCAATATACATATGTGAAAAATGTGCAGAAGAGATTGGCTATTATAACAACTGTGTCAATTCTTTAAATCTGCCAAGGGATATAGAAACCTACTGTGATGGAATGGTTTGTGTGGGTAGATATTCAGATTCTCTAAAGAATTCCTTGAAAAAATTTAAGTTTAGCAATAAACCTTCATATTATCGGGCCTTTGGTAAGCTTTTGGCACTGAAGCTTCAAAATACAATACAGTTAGACCAGATTGATATGATTATTCCCGTTCCTCTTCATAGAAGTAGGCAAAAGCTAAGAGGTTATAATCAAGCTGAATTAATTGCGGAGTGTGCTGCAAAACTGTTAAGCACACCACTTGCAGCTAATATTCTTATTAAGACCTCCGAATCAAAAAGTCAAAGTGTGTTAAGCAGAAATGAGCGATTATCAAATATTGAGGGCATGTTCAAAGTTATTAACGCACATGCCGTATATAAAAAGAACATATTAATAGTAGATGATATTGTTACAACTGGTAGTACAATAAACCAGTGCAGCAAGGCTCTGAAGCAGTCGGGAGCAAGCAGCATTATTGCTGGAGTTATCGCAACGACAAGAAATTACTAGTAATTTAACAGGTTTTTAAAGTTTTAGAGATATATTATTTTTTTGTAGGAGGGGTCGAGAATGCCAGATGTAAGAAACTGTAGAAGATGTGGAAAAATATATAATTACTTAAGTGGACCACCTATCTGCCTGGACTGTAAAAATGCAGATGAAGCGGTTTTCAAAAAGGTTAAAGAATATTTGTATGAGAATCCAGGTGCAACATTAGCTCAGGTGGCTACGGATGTAGACGTAAGTGTTGAGAAAATCAGAATGTTTCTAAAAGAGGGAAGGCTTGAGATAACAGAGGGTTTAAATATAATCTTAGAATGCGAAAGATGCGGCAAATCAATTAGAACAGGTAGGTTTTGTAATGAGTGTCAAAATCAGGTTAGCAATGACATTGCAGGAACTGGAACTGCATCTAGGAAAACAGCGAAACTTGAAGAGGACACCATAGATGTAAAACGTAAGGAAATAGGACTACGATATCTAAATAAGAATTTATAGTGATGAATAAAAACATAATTATGTAATTTAAAGCGAGGGAATATTTTCCTTCGCTTAAATTTTGCTTAATAAATTCGTTAAACTGTCGATAATATGTATAGTAGATTAAATCTATCTATGCAATGAAGAAAGTGGGTGTTTTAATGAAGATTTTAGGCGATATTTATAATATTTCCAAGATTTACGATAAACAGAAGTCTGTTGGCAAGGTTGACAAGGCAAGCGCAATCACTCCTAAGAAGGATGTTGTGTCTATTTCAAGCAATGCAAAGGATTATCAAACAGTGTCAAAAGCGCTCAGAGATGTTCCCGATATCAGACAGAATAAGGTTGATGAATTCGCAGATAGTTATAGGTCTGGCGGATATGATGTAAGCGGAAAAGAAATAGTTGAGAAGCTAGGAAAAGCTATTTTAGATAAGAAGGCTTAGGTTTAATTTTTTTGGCGTTATAGGGATACATAAGTGTTCGGAGGTATACGAATGGAAGAAAGTTTAGTCAGAGCGTTAACTGAAGTTCTTAATCAAGAAAATGAGGTATACGACACGCTCTTAATAATTTCCAATAATAAAACTAATTTAATTGTTGGGGGCAAAGTTAATGAGCTCGAAAGCATAGTAAAGCTTGAACAGTCATTAGTTATGAAGATTTCTAAGCTTGAGGATGAGAGAGAAAAGATTGTTGGGAAATTGTGCAGCTTGCTTGGCAAGAAGCCTGAGGAAGTAACTATTTCTGGGCTTGCAGCGCAATTAGGGCAAAAGGAAGCAGCTAAATTAAAGGCTTGTCAGGAAAAAATAGTTAAGAATATAAAGAATTTGAAGAATACAAATGATCTTAATGCAAAGCTTATAAAAAACTCACTCGAATATATCGATTTTTCAATTAACATGATGACTAGCATTGACTCAGTGACCAATAGTTATGGTAGTTCTGGGCATGTTGGAGACACAAAAAAGAGAAACTTATTTGATGTGAAGCTCTAATATAAATATATTAGTAATTTTTTCAGGGGGACAGAGTATGACTGTGGGATTTTCGAGTTATGAAATAGCTCGTTCGGGATTATCAGTTAGTGAACGAGCCTTGGCCGTTACCGGACAAAATATTTCAAATGTTAATACAACAGGATATGTCCGTCAGCAAGCAATCATTGAAAGCAGTGCTTATATTACTGAGTATGGCAAAAACGGTAAAATGTTTCAGTATGGGTTAGGTGCAGATATTCAAGAAACCAGGCAGATTAGGCATACCTTTCTTGATAACATATATAGACGAGAAAACACCACACTTGGATATTCTGAAACTAGAGGTAAGACTTTTCAAGACGTAGAGGCTATATTAAATGACACTACGGGAGATGGTCTTCAAAATGTAATGAATCAATTTTGGGACTCGTGGCAGGAGTTGACTAAAGCCCCTGAGAGTTTAACTATGAGAGCTTTAGTTAGACAAAGCGGTCAAGCCTTGGTCTATCAATATAATCATATAGGAACGCAACTAGATAAACTCCAAGTTGACCTTAACTCTGAGATACAGGTACGTGTTGGGGAAGTTAATAATATTTCAAGTGATATAGCAAAGCTCAATTATAAAATTGCAAGCCAAGAAATAAATGGTGATACTGCCAATGACTTCAGAGACCAGAGAAATGTATTAGTGGACAGACTTTCAAAGCTTTGTGACGCTGAACCACTTGAGATGCAGGATGGTCAGATAGATGTTACACTTGGCGGATATTATTTGGTATCAAAAGGGGTTTCGAGAAATTTATATGTTGAATCAAACGCTGTAAATGGAGATTATTATTATCCAATGTTGGAAGGTACCAATATTGAAATTAATATAAAGAGTGGCATTTTGAAGGGCTTATTGGAGTCAAGAGGAGAAGTTCCAGGAATAAAAGGAAGTTATGCGAATGGAAATCCTAAAGAAAAAGTTGATATTACCTTTGCTATTGATACATCCGCAGGTACTGGAACTGGAGCAGATGAGTACCTCTCCAAGTTGAAGGCTTCAATAGGTACATATGTAGATGATTTAAAGAAAACAGGTGCCGACTTCAATATAAGATTTGTAAATATGAATAGTACTTCAAGCGTATATGGAAATAAGGTGTATACGGCTGATGATATAGATGAGTTTATAAATAATCCAGCAGATACGACGTGGTTAGATAAGTTTTTTAATAAAACTACTGATGCCGATGGTAAGCTTGGTGGACCTGCAGGTAAAGACGGGCTGCTAGGAAAACTGGAAGCTCTTCAGAGTGATGGTGACTTTAGAGCTGATGCTACAAAGCTAGCCTATATTTTTACAAATAAAAGCGTAGATGGTGATGGTGGAACGCCGATTGAATTTGCAGATGCAGTTAACTATATAAATAGATTGAACGCCATTGGTATGAAGACCTCTGTTGTTACAGAAAAGAGTTATTATTCACAGGGAACGGGCACAACGGCAACAGGGACAGCTGAAATTGGTTGGGCTGCTATAGCTGCAGGTACAGGCGGCAAAGTATTTGATATAGGTCAGGATTTAGCAACATATAGTGATTTATTAGTAAATATAAACAGTGATATGAGGAATTCTGTTAATGCCACAATGGGTGATATTCCTACTTCAAAGAATATTGTATCAGATTTGAAAATAAAAATGAACGCAATGGTAAATGCAATGGTCAAGGAAGTAAATTATCTTCAAAAAACCGGATATACGCTAGATGGAAAAGTAGGGGCAGATTTTTTTGAACCAATGGATGATATGTATCCTATGCAGATGGGGAATCTCAAACTAAGTGATGCTTTGCTAAGTGATACTGGTTTAAATAATATTACAGCGTCTGATTCCACTGATAAGGGCGGTAATTCAATAGCTAGGAAGATAGCTAATCTCAGAGATACTGATATTTTGCAAGATAGTTCAGGAGAAGTAAATATAGATGAATTTTATAAGTCTATTGTTCTTGATTTAGCTAATGGGGGTTTTGAAGCAAACAATGTTTCTGAAAACCAGTCAAAGCTCGTACAAGCAGCAGACGGACAACGAACAGCAATTTCAGGAGTATCTATGGATGAGGAAATGTCAAATATGATGAAGTTCAAGTTTGCGTATGATGCATCTGCTAGAACTCTAAACATTATAGATTCAATGATGGAAACTGTAATAAAGTCTATGGGCATGGTAGGAAGATAATTTATTATATCAAGAAACAGGTGAGAGATAATGAGACAGAGCTTTTTCGGAATTAATATAGCATTGAGTGGGCTTTACACGGCACAGCGAAATCTGGATACAATAGGTCACAACATTTCCAACGTGACAACACCTGGTTATTCTAGACAGCTATCAGTACAGAACGCATCAAGGCCACTTGCTGTATTAGATGGTACTGGAATGATTGGTACAGGTTCCGAAGTTTCAGGTGTAAATAGAGTCAGAGATGAGTATCTTGATTTTAAGTATTGGAGCGAAAACACAGCAAATGGTGAGTGGGGTAAAAAATCCGAATTGCTCTCTCAAATAGAAACTTCTTTTGGTGAGCCCTCAGACAGTGGATTTGTTACTATAACAAATGAGTTCTTCAATGCGTATCAAGAGCTGGCGAAGGACCCATCAAGTCCTGCAGTTCGAGCACTTGTTCGTGAAAAAGGTGTAACAATGGCAAAGTATTTTAATAATACTGCCACACGTTTTGAAAAGCAGCAGGAAGATATAAATGATATGGTTAGACTAAATGTTGACCAGATTAATTCGACTGCATCTCAGATTCAGCAACTAAACAAACAGATATATTCTTATGAACTTGAGGGTAACTCAGCAAATGATTTAAGGGATTCAAGAACACTACTAGTGGACAATTTATCTAAACTGATAAATATTCAGGCTACAGAGGTGTCCTATGGCAAACTACCTAATGGTGAAGATGATATACATTTCCTTATTACTGTAAGTGGAAAACCTTTGGTTGATCATTACAACATAAGCAAGATCACTATACAACAAAGAGATGATAAACTAAATACTGAGGATGCAGGCAATCTGTATGATGCTAAATGGGAAAATGGTAATAAGCTGGATTTGACTGGTGGAGAGCTTAAGGGTCTATTAGATATCAGAGATGGTAAGGATGGTGCAGTTGGAGCTGATGGAATAACTGGGAGCCCCTTGTACAAAGGGATACCATATTATCAGAGTAAACTGAATGAATTTGTTCGTACCTTTGCAATGGCCTTTAATGAGGGGTATACAAATAGTAATGGTACATTAGTTGATGGCGTTGGACATGCGGATGGATATGGACTTGATCCAGATCTAACAGGACCAAAGACTTCATCTACTGGAATAAGATTTTTCACAATGTTTGGTGATGGTGATTTACCTGTATCCAGCAGTACTTTTATAGGGGGGGCAACGTCAACGCCTGCAACTGGAACAACGCCAGCCGACCTTAGCCAAATAAAAGCTAGATATCAAAATATTACCGCCAAGAATTTTACAGTAAGCAGTGATGTTATGAATAATACCAATACTATTTCAACCTCTGATGTTGCTGGTGAAAATGGAAATATAAATGTATTAAATAAAATATTGGAAGTACGATCAAATCAAAGCCTATTTTATGAAGGCGCTCCTGAAGATTTCATGAAATCGCTTGTAGCTGGGCTGGGTATAGACGCTCAGCAAGCCAATCGTTTCTCAAAAAGTCAGGATACTATAGTAAGTCAGATAGACAACAGAAGAATGTCAGTTTCAGGCGTTGATATAAATGAGGAAATGACAAATATGGTTAAGTATCAGCAGGCGTATAATGCAGCTGCCAAAATGATAACTACGATGGCTGAGCTATACGACACACTGATTAATAGATTGGGGGTTGGCTAGAATGAGAATAACAAATAACATGGTGATTTCCAACATGATAAAAAATCTTGGCAATAATCAGGCTCGCTTGAGCAAATATCAAGAGCAAGTTAATACCGGTAAAAAGATTTCAGTGCCATCAGATGACCCTGTTGTTGCAGCAAGAGCGTTGAAGCTGAGAACAGATGTAGCGAAGGTAGAGCAGTATCAGAAAAATATAGGTGATGCACAGTCGTGGCTAGATGCTACCGATGAGGCAATGAGTAAACTCGGTGATGTCTTACAACGGGCGAGAGAATTGACCGTGCAGGCTGCGAATGGCACAAATACACCTGAGGAAACTCAGAAAATATCTGCAGAATTAAAACAGCTTAAAATTCAGGCTATCCATCAATCAAATTCAACATATGCTGGAAGATATATTTTTTCAGGCTATAAAACAGATCAAAAGGTAATGAATGATGATGAGACAAGCGCAAACTTTGGAAAATATGCAATAGATGTGAACACTACAGGTGAAAAAATATTTTATGAGGTAGGCGTTGGAGATAGCATAAGTATTAATGTTACTGGTGGAGACTTGTTTAATTTAGGTTTAGATGCATCTAATTCTTCAAATGGTATATCTACATCGCAAATTGATAAACTTACCTATCCATATACAGTTGATGCTACCAATGATGCTATAAGTATATCTGTTGATGGTAATCCTAGTAATCCTTTAGTGGCTACAATTCCTCCAGCCGCGACCCCAGGAGGTTATACAGATGCAGCTAGTTTAGCGAAGGCAATACAAGATGCGGTCAATACACAAATAGATACAATAAATGTAGGTCTGCCGGTAGGGTCTGCACCAATGCTACCTATAGAGGTTAGTATAGATGCTGGACATATAGAATTAAGGACAACAAGTAAAACATCAACCTCCGCCATTACAATTACAAATAGTGGATTTTTTGCTTCAGTAAATGCCACAAACACAGTTGAGACTACAGGAGATGTTGGTGAGACACCATCAATGATAAAAATGTTTGATGATGTGATTGCAGGCATGGAGAAGGGCGATAGTAAAGCGATTAGTAATCAATTGGATACTTTTGACGAACAGATAGGAAACGTTTTGAGAGTCAGGGCAGATGTCGGTGCAAGGCAGAATAGAATGGTTTTAACGGAAGATCGAATGAGTAATGATTTAATTAATTTTACTGAAGCAATGAGCAATAATGAAAATGTTGATGTAGCTGAAGCGATAATGAACCTTAAAAACGAGGAAAGTGTTTTCCAAGCATCTTTAGCTGCAGGAGCAAGGATTATCCAGCAATCCTTGGTAGACTTTTTGAAATAGCTTATTTGACATAAGTCACAATTATATCTAGGGGTGCAAAAATATGATTATAGAAACAAAACATTTTGGTGAAATCGAAATAAACGAAGAGAATATTTTGAACTTTGAAGAGGGTATACCAGGTTTTGAAGATACGCACAGATTTGGAATTGTTAGTAGCGAAGACCCAGAATCGCCATTTTGTTGGATTCAGGCTATTGAAAAACCAGAGCTGGCATTTCCATTGGTGGATCCATTTGCAATCAAAAAGGATTATGATTTTGAGTTAAAGGATGAGTTTATTAATTCTTTAGGAATAGAAGGTGCTACACAAGTAGCAGTATTTGCTATTGTTGTAGTCCCCGATGACATAAAAAAGATGAGCATGAACCTAAAAGCACCTATTATTGTTAATACAGTCAATAAGAAAGCTGCACAGACAATCCTTGATTCCGATAAATACACTGTTAGACATTTCATACTAGATGAATTTCAAAAACAGGAGGTGTAGTCATGCTGGTTCTTTCAAGAAAAAAGGAGCAATCAATAATGATTGGTGACAATATTGAGCTTACCATTATTGAAATACAGGGTGATCAAGTAAGAATTGGCATCAATGCACCTAAAAATGTGTCAATATTTCGTAAGGAATTATTTCTAGAGATCCAGGAAGAGAACAAAAGGGCAGCAGGCAGTGGGAAAGTGGATCTGAATGATATATTAAAAAACAAATAATAAGCCTAATATAATACTTTTTGACAAAAAACTATATTTATTTATAGTTTTTTATTTTTGCCTCTAAAGTATTTCTAGAAAAGTACGATATATTAATCAAGTAGGAAAGTACATCAACTTTATACCGGCCGGATAAAGTAGATAACAGACCCACGTAACATTCGGGAAAGGATTCCCGAAAATAAAAAAATCATGGAGGATTTTTATTATGATAATTAATCACAATCTCATGGCAAACAACGCAATCAGGAACATCAACATCAATTCAACAAACGCTGGTAAGTCAATGCAAAAACTTTCTTCAGGTCTTAGAATTAATAATGCATCTGACGATGCAGCAGGACTTGCTATATCTGAAAAGATGAAAGGTCAGATCAGAGGGTTAGACCAAGCTTCATCTAATGCTCAAGATGGTATATCATTGATACAGACTGGTGAAGGTGCGTTAAGTGAAACTCAAAGTATTCTTCAAAGGATGAGAGAACTAGCAGTGCAATCATCTAATGACACTAATACTAATGATGATAGAACTGCTGTTCAGACAGAAATGAACCAATTGACTTCAGAAATCAACAGAATAGGAAACACAACAGAATTTAATACTCAGAAGTTGTTAAATGGCGGAGGTACAGCTGTTGGTGTCACTCCTACATTACCTGGTGTGAAGGCTGGAACAGCACTAGCAGCAAATGGAACTGTTAGTAATCCAGTAAATGTAGCTGCTGCTGCTGCTGGAACTGTTGCTGTTACTAATTCAGCTATTACAACGGGAGTTGCAGCAGTTACATTAGTTACGGCAGCTGTAGCAACTAAAACTGGTTTAGCGATGGGAGCGACTTTAATAGATTTAACAGCGGGCCAAGTAGGCGCCAAAATTGGTGGAAATGCAATTACATTTACTGCTGTTAATCTTTTAGCTAGTGCTAACAGTTATGATAGACTAACAGATGGAGCAGCCTTAGCAACGGCATTGGCAACTGATTTGAATTCAGCTACAGCAGCAGGTACTTATGCTGTAACTTTCGCGGGCGGCAAACTTACAGTTGCCACTACTGCAACTGGAGCTGCAGCTAATGTAACTTTTGCAGATTCGACAGTACCAGGATTTTTAGCAAAGTTAGGATTAGACACTACAGCAGCTACTGGTGTAACAGGTGTTACTGCTGTTACTGAAGTACAGGGTGCTGTCACTACAACAATCGCTACAAAAATGGCAGCAGGAGATACTCTTTTAATAGGTGAAAGAACAATTACTGCTTATAAAGATGCCGCAGCCTTGAAAGCTGCAAATGGCGGTAATGGGGATGCTAATGGTATAGATATAGCTACTGCTAACGATCTCACAAAGCAAGCAACAGCAATAACTGCTCTATTTGCTGCAGATACCGTTTATAATGCTACTAATCCTGGAGCTGGACAAATAACAATCACAGAAAAGGTTGGCGGAGCTGGAAATATAGCAGTAGGAGCTGAAACAAAACAAACTGCTATAGCTGGATCCACTACATTTTCACTCACTACAGCATTAACTGCAGGTGAAACAATTGATGTTGGTGGAAAAACAATTACTGCTTATAAAGATGCTGCAGCATTGGCAGCATCAGGTAACACTGATTATGGTATTGTTGAAGGTACTGTAGATGAGCAAGCCGATGCAATAAGAGTTATTGCTGCTGCCAAGCTGACAGGTATTACTGTAACACCTATTGATACTGATGCGCCAGCAGAAATAGAATTAGCTCAAACTGCTGCAGGCACAGGAGATATTACTGCACCAGAAGTTACAGGCGCACCAGGGGCAGCAGTAGCAGGTGTTTATGACTTTACTGCTACAGCAAAAGCCGCTGGAGACCAAATAACAATTGATGGTAAAGCATTAACCTTTGTAACAGGTGGAACTGCAGCTCAATCGGCTACAGAGTTAAAGAAACTTATTGCTGCTGATCCAGATTTAGCTGCTAAATATACTACTTCTGGTACAGCTGATAAAGTAACTCTTACTCAAAATGCAACTATGGAAGCTTCAACTGCTCCAGTTGTAACTACTGGAGATGCATCAAATGGATTTGCTGCAACACTTCAGATTGGTGCAAATACTTCACAGAGCTTAACTGTAAATATCTCAGATATGAGATCAGATGCATTAAACATAAGTGGAACTACTGCTGCTGATAAAGTTACAGCTAAAAACGGATCTGTTGCAAACTTTGTTAAAACTGCAAATGTAACTGATGGAACTTCTAATGAAAATACAGAATTTTCATTAGATATATCTACAAATAAAAAAGCAACTGCTGCAATTAGTGTACTTGATGATGCTATAAGTGAAGTTTCAAATCAAAGAGCTAAACTTGGTGCTTACCAGAATAGACTTGAGCACACAATAAATAACTTGGGAACTTCATCTGAGAACTTGACTTCTGCTCAAGCAAGAATAACAGATGTTGATATGGCAAAAGAAATGTCAACATACTCAAAGAACAATATTCTTTCTCAGGCTGCTCAGGCTATGCTTGCACAAGCGAACCAACAGCCACAACAGGTACTTCAGTTATTAAGATAATTGATAGCCTAATAACAGTAATATTAAGGAGTCAGAGTGAAAACTCTGGCTCCTTTCTTTAATATTAAAGGATAAAATTTGTGTATGTGTATAGAGATCAGGAGGTAATTAATGGACATAGCAGCACTATCAATGGTAATGAGTCAAGCAAGGTTACAAGAAAATGTTGGGATTGCGGTAATGAAGATGGCTATGGATGCTGGGAAGGGAAATGCTGCTCAGATTACTGAAACAATGAAGGGAGACCCCAATCTAGGTAGTAACTTTGATGTGAGTGTATAGCTTGGATGGATGAGAAGCGATTAGAAGGAGCATCAGGGGCTGAATGAAAAGCTATTGGTGGTTTTTTGCTCATGTTGCTGTAAAAAGTAAAATGCCGACAGTGCCGACATTTTAGGTTGATCTCAGTCAATTAAGTTCGGCGGGAAATATATCTAGACAGGATAGTTTGTGTTTCAAAAGCGGATTTAAACACATTTTATTTTTTTTACTGTATAGTATATGTTTTGGGTAGGGCTTAAGATATTGATACGACTGAGACAGAGTCACTACACCAGAAATTGACATGGTAATAAATGTCTGTTGAAATTAAAGGATAAATGGTACAATTTTAAACGTGAATACAAAAGATAATATACTTAAAAGAATATTTTTCGGAATTCATTAATTAATTCATCACCTTGGGTCTGGAGCTATCAAATCCATCTATAACATACCCTATAAATAACCACAATATTTACGAAAAGAGCCTTAATTATAAAAAAATATTTGACATGCGTATTCTGGAGGAGTACAATTTTATAAAATCGTAATTTGTTAAATCACAATTTTATGGATTGAGAGTGGCTTATGTTTATTGGAAGAAAAGATGAACTTAAATTTTTAAAGTCTAGATATGAAAAAAGCAATGGACAATTAGTAGTAATGTATGGAAGAAGGCGTATCGGTAAAACTGAGCTGTTACGAGAGTTTTGCAAAGACATACCTCATGTTTTTTATGCATGCAAAGAATGTACAGATATTGAGCAGTTGAATTCGTTTTCAGTTAGAATGCTAAAGAACGCACAAATGTCAAAATACATTAAAAACTTTAATGACTGGGAACAAGCTTTTAAATTTCTTACTGAATTGCCACAACAAGGGAAAAAGCTTCTTGTAATTGATGAGTTCCCATATATGGTTCATTCTAATAGTTCTATTCCATCTGTAATACAAAATTTGTGGGATGAATTACTCAGTCGTGAAGATGTAATGATTATATTGTGTGGTTCAGCTATGGGCTTTATTGAAAAAGAGATTTTGGCTGAAAAAAACCCTATGTATGGTAGAGCAACGGGTATTCTTAAAATGAATGAAATGGGTTTTGGAGATGCTCTCAAATTTTTCCCCGATTTCAATATAAAAGATAAAATATTGGCATATTCAATTTTAGGAGGCATTCCTCATTACTTAAAACAATTTGATGGTAATATCGGTATTGAAGAAAATATAAAAAATAATATTTTGACCCGAGGCAGTGTTCTATACAATGAAGTTGAATTTTTAATGAGACAGGAATTACGAGAAACAAGCATTTATAATACTTTGATTACAACTATTGCAATGGGAAATACAAAACTTAATGATATTTATCAGAAAACTCAAATCGATAGAGCAAAAATTAGTGTTTATATTAAAAACTTGATTGATCTGAACATATTAAACCGTGAGTTTCCTGTATCGGAAGGTATTAAATCAACAGTTAATGTTCAGCGTGGGTTATATAGTATTGCAGATAACTTTTTCAGCTTTTGGTATAGATTTGTATTTCCTAATTTATCTGAGCTTGAAGCCGGTGATGTAGATGGTGTATTTGAATATTCTGTAAAACCGTATATAGATAGCTACACTTCCAAAGCATTTGAAAATGTTTGCATTCAGTTTTTGAGGAAAAAGAATACTCAGGGTTCATTACCTATTAGGTTTAAAAAAATTGGACGATGGTGGGAGAAAGATTGTGAAATTGATATATTTGCGTTTGGCGAAAAAGAAGAAAATATTGTTGGGGAATGCAAATGGCAAAATACTAAAGTGGGAATTAAGGATCTGGAACACCTGAAAAGTAAAATTGAAAAGGTGAAAATATCTAAGGCTTATTATTACATGTTTTCAAAATCGGGATTTACCAATGAACTTATTAAACTTTCTGAAAAAGATGAATACGTAGCTTTAATAGGGTTAGATGAAATTGAGGAAGCGTTTTAAGTTAATGTTAACTACTCTATATTATTATAGAATAGTAATCTCTTAAGATATTAATGAAGAAACCTGAAATCATATCAAGTTGAAATTAATAACTAGGTCATGACCTTTATCACTGCTAGTCTCTTTCCAAACATATCTCAAACAATACTCTTTTAATACTTTTTCACGTATGCTATACTCCCAAACTTATCAATAATTATTGGAGCACGTGGATTTGCTAAAAAGCTTTTTAACAACGCTAAAAAACAAAATGTAAAAAACAAAATGTAAAATACAAAAAATAAAATAATAAGGATATGAAAGGCGGTATCGTTAAGATTCCACTCGTTTTATTTAAACTTTAAAAGATGAGTCTATGTTTAGAAGAGCAGGTTTATGTTTTAACTGCTATTGCATTTACTGGTGCTGTCTACTTCTATTACTTCTTCCTATTTATTGCAAAAAATGCTAAACACTTTCTAATAATTTTCCGATAATACTAGTAGAAGAATTTTTGTGGAGGTGCCGGCATGAGTACAAATATTAGTGTGGATAACAGCAGCAAAGAATATGCTGTCAATTCAGTAAAAAAAAGTGGCTCGACTGAGACAGCTAAAACATTTCAATCAGATACTAGAAGTATTTCTCAGCTAAATGATTACGATATGAATGTCATGCCAGTATCAGAGCGGATTGTCATAGAAGCTATTCAAAAGGCTAATAAAGCAATTTCTGGTGGGGATAAGAGATTTGAATTTTCGATTCACGAAAAGACTAATGAAATAGTAGTAAAGATTTTCGATTCCAATACAAATGAACTTATTAGCGAAATTCCAAATGAGAAAATTTTAGATATGGTAGCAAATTTTTGTGAAATGTCAGGGATATTTGTTGATGAAAAGAGGTAATATATATGCCAAGTAGTGTAACTAGTACTTCAAGTAGCAGTTCAAACAGAATAACGGGTATGGTGTCAGGTATGGATACCGATACCTTAGTAAAGCAAATGATGGCTTCTGATACAGCGAAGATAGATAAGGTTAAAGCAAATAAACAGGTTGACACCTGGAAGACTGAAGCGTACAGAGAGGTTACATCTTCACTTAAAACCTTTTATAGTACGTATTTTGATACGCTTTCGTCAACTAATTTAAAATCTGCTAATTCATTTGCAAGCTTTTCAACTTCCTATGGGAGTACAACTTCAGAAAACTATGTCACTGTAAAAGCAAATGCAGACTCACAAGCAGGCACATATTCTATTACAAAGCTTGTGGCTGCGACTGTAGCAACAATTACTGGTAGAAATGTAAGTAAAGCTATTGAGGGTGGAACGATAGATCAGGCATCACTTGGAAGTAATATTACGAGTGCAAATAATACACTTTCAATCACTTTAAATGGTGCGACTAAGGAAATTACTTTTGATACGGATGGGGCTATTACCACTGTTGGTGGAATTAGAGCGGCGTTGCAGGTTAAGATCAATGAGGCTTTTGGAGCAGATAAGATATCAGTTGATTTAAATTCAACTTCGGATGGTCTTATATTTTCTGCAAAGAGAGATACTGATACCTTCAACATTAACTCTGAGGGTACAGCGAATTCTGTACTTGGATTAACTGATTCAAATCTGTCCAACAAGGTAGATTTGACTTTAAGTTTATCAAAACTGAGCAAAGCAATAGGTGTAACTTTTACAGAAAATGCATCAGATAATGATATTGTATTTACAGTTAATGGGGAAAGCTTTACTTTCAATTCGTCCGAAACATCTATCCAAGATATTATGGACACGGTAAATTCAAGCACAGAAGCAAATGTTACGATGAAGTATAATACTAAAACAAATAGCTTCACTATTAGTTCTAATAATACAGGTGTAACTGAAAAACTAGTGATTGCTGATACAACAGGAAATTTCATGGGAACAATTGGCATAAATTCTACTGCAAATGGAACAGATGCAAGCGTAACATTAAGTGACGGTACAGAGATTGTCAGACCCACGAATTCATTTACCTATGATGGTCTAACCTATAATATCAAAAAGGATTTCGTATCAGATACAGATAGTGCTACTAGTACACCGGATCCTATAGAGGTAACTGTTGGAACTGATACTACAAAGACTTATGACTTCATAAAAGGCTTTGTAGATAAGTACAATGAAATAATTAGTAAAATCAATGAACAACTGACTGAGAAAAAGTACAATGAGTATACTCCATTGACTGATGCTCAGAAAACGGATATGACTGATGATCAGATAACAAAATGGGAAGAAAAGGCAAAGTCTGGTTTATTGAAAAATGATAGTATCTTATCTGGTATTGTTTCAAAACTAAGAAGTACTTTATATGATACGGTTGAGGGAGCAGGTATATCCCTTTCATCCATAGGAATATCAACAACTTCAGATTATTCATCAAGAGGGAAACTTTCTATTGATGAGACAAAACTCAAAGAGGCGCTTACAACTAAATCAGACCAAATTACAAAGCTATTTACAGGTTCGTCAGATAAATCTTACTTTGAAGCATTAGACAGTTCCACAATCAGAAGTGAAAGGTATTCAGAATCAGGAATTGCACAGCGATTTTCTGATATTATACAGGATGCCATAAGGACTACTACAGATAGTAATGGCAATAAGGGTTCATTGTTGGCAAAGGCAGGTATTGTTGGCGATCGTTCTGAATACACAAATACATTGTATAAGGAAATGATAAACTTCGACAAAACAATATATGAGATGAATGATAGGCTATCTGATAGGGAAAGTGCCGCATATGCCAAGTTTACAGCGATGGAAATGGCACTCAATAAGTTGACTTCTCAACAAAGCTATTTATCTCAAATGATGGGTAGTAGTTCATGATAAGGGGTTAATTATTTGAAGATGAATTTAAGATATATTATGATAAATAAAGGGGAATACTAATGTTGGCAAATAATGCATTCAATCAGTACAAAGAGAATTCAATTAAAACAGCAGCTCCTGAGGAACTAACCTTAATGCTGTTTAATGGGTTGGTGAAATTCCTTATGCAGGCGCAGACTGCAATCGACGCAATGAATATAGAAAAGTCAAATGTTAGTATTATTAGAGCTCAGGCAATAGTAAAGGAATTTCAAATAACTTTAAATATGGATTATGAAGTATCTGGTTATTTGGATAGTATGTATGATTACATGTATAGAAGACTTATTGAAGCAAATATTAAAAAGGATAAAAGTATAGTGGGGGAAGTGCTTGGCTATGCTAAGGAGTTCAGGGATACCTGGGCACAGGCAATGAAGCTTGCAAAGCATCCTATTCCAATTCCAGCAGCTGTAGGTATTGCGAAATAGACCTTTCAAGGGTTGCGGGATGTATTAATAAACTTGAAATAGGTTGTGTGAAGGGAGAGCAAATGACACCAGAACAATATATACAAAAGCTTATTGAGTTATCTAAGAAAAAGCTAGATGGCATAAATGAGATATTAAATTTGACAAAACAACAGTCTATAATCATTAGCGAAGATAGTGCAAATGAGCTTGATGGATTAATTGAGTTGAAGCAATTCCAAATGGATATGATTGATGAGCTTGATAAATCATTTGAGGTATATTATGCAAGATTGAAATCCATATTGGGAGTTCAAAGTATTGAAGAAATAAAAATGAAACAGCTTCAAGGAGCAGCAGAGCTAAAGCAAATCATAACTACAATATTTGATAAAACTAAACAGATTCAGAGTCTCGAAATTGAAAATAAAAATAATGTTCAAGCGATAGTTAACAAGTTAGCAAGTGACATTAAACGGATAAGACAGTCGAAGATGGCTAATAATGGTTATAATGTAGCTGCTAAGCAGCCACGACCATCATATTTTTTTGATAAGAAGAAGTAACATATTTACAAATCGCATGGTTACAATATAATATTAGTGTGCCATGTGGTAAGATATAAGAAATTAACTACGAAGGAAGAGCATTATGAAACAGGAAGAAATTAGAGAGATTATAGATAATGGATCGTTGCATTTTGATATTTCCCCAGTAGGAAACACAACAATCAAAGATTTGAATTTTGATGTAATTCGAGAGTATTTTCTAAAGTACAATTCTTTTGATATTTTTGAAGAGGGTAAGGAAGCCACTGAAAGAATTCTTGTAAATGCCGATATAATGACTGAAGCCGATGGTAAAGTTCTTTGTACTGCTGGTGGTTTATTAATTTTTGGAAGTAATCCTGAAAAAAGACTTCCTCAGAATGGGATTAGTTTTGCACATTTCAGAGGGGTTGAAATTACAGATGAACTAATAGATAAAAAGGTTATTATAGGTAGAATTCAGGACATAGCAGATCAAATGCTACTAGCTTTTAGAAACAATATGAAAGTACCATCTGTTATTACTGGCTTAAAACGTGAAGAAAAAGAAGAATATCCAATGCTTGTACTGAGGGAAGCGATAGTTAATTCTTTGGTACATCGTAATTATAGTATTAGAGGTTCTAAGATAAGAATATTTATGTTTGATAACAGGATAGAATTCCATAGCCCTGGAAGGCTTCCAAATACAGTTACTATAGATAAAATGAAAATAGGAGTTTCATATGCAAGAAATCCATTTCTTGTAAAGTACATGGAGAATTTAAGATATATTGACCAGCTTGGTAGAGGAATACCTATGATAATAAAATCTATGAAGGAAGCTGAAGCAAAGGAACCACTTTTGCAAGAGTTGGGTGAAGAGTTTATTTTGATTATATATAAAGAGTAGTTCTTCAAACTAGCTAACAGAATGAGACTTTTTATTTCTTTTCCACCTTTTTCACATCAGCAACACATTCATTAACAAATTCCATAACTTTATCTATATATTTGCTGGGTGACTCTAAGAAGCTCTGACCATACTCTTTTGCTCCAGAATTCCAATAATGAGCAGCTACGGGATTTTTCCTGGAATACAGTTCATATAGGAGATTTGTATTATTAGAAGCACTTAGATCTTGCTGATCACCGTCAATCAACAGTACAGGTGTTGGAATTATTGAAGGTATTTGAGGAATTATATCCATTTCATTAGTAACTTTAGAGAGCTTTTTAACAATAAAATCTATTGTATACTTAAATGGAATAACAGGAATCCATTTGTTTGAATCAATTGTATATTTGAGATAATTGTTGACTGTAGAATAAGGACTGTCACCAACTACGCCAATAATGCTATCTCTATATGGAGTTTTAGAAACAGCCGAAAGACAGGACGCAGCGCCGGTTGAAAACCCCATAAGCACTATGTTTTCAGTTTCTTGCTGCTTTAAATATTTTATCGCACTCAAAACATCTGTAGTCTCATTTCGTCCAAAGGTTGCATTTGATCCTGCTGAATTTCCTGATCCCCTTAAATCAAAGGTCATTACACTCAGACCTTCATTGTTGAACCTTGTTATTAATTTGAAAGTTTCCTCATCAAACTGCAATCTATTCTTGCCATAGCCGTGAACCAACAGAACTGTGTTCTTTGAGCCATTTGCATCAAAAAACCAACCATTAATATTTTCCTTTGATTCGCTACAATAGAAGCTGATATTTTTATAATCAGGGGCTATATTTGATGATATTTGTGGTGTGGTTATTTTGGCGGGGTGAGTTATGTCCCAAGCTAAAGCAAAAGAAACTATACCTATTGCTACAAAAAGCAGTATTATTATATATATGGCTGCAAAAAATAAATTTTTAGGTAAAACGCTTTTACGCTGTGCAAAAGCAACTGTATTAAGCCTCATAATTACTATCCTCCATTGAAATACGCAATATTTGTTTTTTTCTCAAAATGCTATAATGTGCGGATGATGAGAATAAAAGTATATTAAAATATTGCTATTGACTATTATATGCACTAGCTTTATTATATTTTTATTTGGGGGGAATGTAAATAGGGGAACAATGGGGCAAGTGTGCTAATAATGGGGATTTGTGGCATCAAAATCAGAACGTGTACCAATGTAAAGCTACCTCATGTTATCGCGTTGTTGGATAGTATTATATTACATTTTGTGGCCGCCATAGGCTCAGGAGGTTGACGTTGAAGAGTGAGATTTGTAACCAGTGCCCAAGGCACTGTGGTGTTAGCAGGAATAATAAAGTAGGCTATTGTGGTGTACCAGAGCAGCCAAAGGTGGCAAAGGCATGTCTGCACATGTGGGAGGAGCCTTGTATTAGTGGCACAAGGGGCTCTGGAGCAGTGTTCTTTTCGGGCTGCAATCTTAAATGTATTTTTTGCCAAAATTATGATATTAGCCAAAATAATTATGGTAAAGTTATATCGATTGATAGGCTCCAAGAGATATTTGTTGAGTTAATAAATGAAGGCGCACATAACATTAATCTGGTGAATCCATCACACTATACTGTAGCTATAAGGCAAGCTTTGCTTGCATTGAAGCAGCAAGGCCAATTGACTGTGCCCGTTGTATATAATTCAAATGGCTATGAAACAATAGCTGCATTAAAAAAAATGGAGGGCCTCATAGAGGTATACCTTCCAGATCTCAAGTATTTTTCGGAGAAAACTTCGTTCAAGTATTCCAAAGCACAGGATTATCCAGAGGTGAGCAAGAAGGCTATCCTAGAAATGTACAATCAAGTGGGAAGCCCTGTACTAGATGCGACAGGAATTATTCAGCGCGGCCTTATTATTAGGCATCTAATTCTTCCAGGGCATATTAAAGAAAGCATAAATGTGCTGAATTGGATAAGTGAAAATCTACCAAAGAGTGTATACGTCTCTCTGATGAGTCAGTATACACCGTACTATGATGCCGATAAATTCCCTGAAATAAACAGACCTATAACTAGGAATGAATATGAAAAAGTAGTCAATCATTTATATAAATTGGGACTAGAACAAGGGTACATCCAGGAGCGACTGTCTGCCGATATTAAATATATACCAGATTTTAACTTAAAGGGGGTTTAAATAAATTAAAACATTGTGAAAATAACTGTTGCATTTTGTAAGGTTTTGAATTATAATTTACATTACTAGAAATAATTTACATTTAGTTCTAGGATTTCTCTTTAACCCATTCTTTTAGACAATCTTTTAAATTTCTAGGCTGTAAAGTTATGTAATTATCAAAAATCACAATTGTATTTTCTAGTCTTTACTTTTCGCAATTTTTCTACCTTTCATTTAAGACGCTTGGAGGAACAAGTACATGCAAGATAATTCTTTTTATTCAAAATACAAATACATAAGGTCACTAGGTCATGGAGGATGTGGGGAGGTTTTCCTTGCAGAAAGCATTACTTTGGGCAATTTGTGGGCTGTCAAAGAAATTGTCAAAGGCTTAAAAACATCTATCAGTGGATATATTGAGCCAGAGATTTTAAAGCGCCTCAATCATCCAGCATTACCAAGAATATGTGATGTATATGAGGATGAAACTAAGATTTATATTGTTGAGGATTATTTAGAAGGCATATGCCTAAAGCAGGAGCTTGACATTAAAGGCAAATTTGATGAGCAAACTGTAATTGATTGGGCAATTCAGTTGTGCAGTGTTCTGGAATATTTGCATTACCAAAAACCAAACCCTATTATCTATGGTGATATGAAGCCTCATAATATAATTTTGACAAAAGAAGGTTTTGTGAAGTTGATTGATTTTGGGGTATCCTCGATAGTTAGGCAAGCAGATGATGAAGCTACAAGTGCTTCTGGTAAAGACTTTACTAATGACACTGCCTTCATAGGGACTAAGGGGTACGCAGCACCGGAGCAATTTATTGGCAATGGTATTAGCCGAGCAAGTGATATATATTCATTAGGAATAACCTTAATTCAGCTAATCACTGGAATAGACCCACTAACCTCAATAGCAAGGTTTCAAAACGAAAAATATGCTGAATATTTATCACCAGGGCTCTTTGAGATACTTCGAAAGTGCGTCCATCCTAATTCGGAGCTCAGGTACCAGACGGCCGGAATTTTAATGAAAGAATTACGTCAATATAGTTTACATAATGGCAGTGGTAATGAAGATAATATAGAAAACCTTCGAAAGCCATTGAAATTCACCAAGATTATAGCAATTACCGGGGCCAGAGGAACAGGGGTATCAACAATGACAGCTGCAATGGCTGAGCATATGGCGAGGGGACCTACTTCTGTATGTATAGTTGATTTGAGTATATCAAGCAGTCTTCAAAAAAGCCTATCAAATAAAAAAGAAAACTCTGATTTTACAAAACCTAACAAAATAAATTCTAATTGGTACTATATCAATCTGAATAATTTGAAAGAAAAAATCCAATCTGATGATCTACCACTTCATAAGCAGCTCGGACAGTTACAAGACAGTTTTTCCTATATATTTATTGATATCGACATAACATTAGTAAAATATATCGAACAATATTTGAATCATATTTTTATAGTTTCTGATATGAATCCCTTTAATAGCGCAGACATTGGACAACGGCTAAAAGTAGAAGGGATGGTAGAAAAATGTATATCGAGGACATCCTTTATTATAAATAAATTCTATAAGGGAGAGCTAAGCTCTCGAAACATTTTGCAAAGTATATTTTTAAATGGAGATGTACAGCAGCTTCAAGACTTGATTGTCTATTCGAAAACTTTTGATGTTCCATATGACCCAAAGGTATATCTTAAATGGGTATATAGTTTTTTTGGAGAAGCCTTGAGATTCAAAAATCTCTTTGAAGACAATTTCGAGCAAGCAATTTCTAATATACTTTCAAATACAATTTCCATTCAGAAGAGCAAACGCTCTCATTTCTCATTCTCACAGTTAATAAAAAATAAAGCAGGAGGTATTGGCCAGTGGGCAAAAGACTAGTTATTAAAACAGTACTGATTTGCTTTGGGATATTTTTAATCTTGAATTCCATGATATTTGCATACATTTTCAAAAAATATCCTTTAGACCTTGAAGGGCGTGTTTCAGTTGTGATTGCTGCCGTAGACATAGACGAGGGAGCAATAATTGAAGAAAAGCAGCTAAAGACAAAAGAAATACAACAGTCTGCTTCAAACAATTCATTAGCAACAAACATAGGCCAAGTGATAGGCAAGAAAGTTACGACAAAAATACAAAGAAGTGATTATGTAAGAACTGATGCTCTAATTGCTAAGAAGGACTGGTACCTAAATGATGAACGGATAATTATTTTGCCTATGAGCATTGAGGATAGACTGGCAAACTTAATTCAAAAAGGATCCTATATTGATATCCTACTTAAGAAAGAGGCAAGTGAGATAGTTGAAACAATTCTTTATAAGGTAAGAGTAGAGGACGTCTTGGATGAAACAGGAACATCCCTAGACTCGAAATCTGGAACCAATTCCAAGACTACTTACATGGAGCTTGTCCTAGATAAAAATCAAAGGCAAAACATTTATACTGCAACAATGGCAGGCAAGTTTATTTATGAGCTTTACTGCGATGAAACACAAAAACCAGATAATTAAGGAGGTCTGTATGGGGAAAATAATTGCTGTATGGTCAGATATAAAACAATCGGGGAAGTCAATGGTAACATATTTGTTGGCAAATCAAATGAAGGAAATGGCTCAGAAGAATTTTAAAATATTGGTCTGTTGTTTGAACTTAAAGTACAGTGCGCTTTATAAGTTGTATGGGGTAGATGTTTCTTCTACTGGGATTGAGGATTTAGTTAATTATAAATTCTTTGAAACGAGCAAGTCGGAGGTACTCACGAGCATAGTTCCAAAGAGTGAGGGAGTCTATTTCCTAGGAAGCTACCGAACTACAAATCCATTTGTACAGAAGAATATTGAAAGTTTCAGCAAAGTATTGGAGGAGCTGCAGAGAAGCTTCGATCTTGTCATTTTTGACACTGTTTCTGGGAAGGAAAATATTCTAACAAATTTAGTGCTGCAAAAGGCACATATTGTTTTAAAGCTTTTTGTTCAGGATAACGAAAGCATGAAGGAACTGAATAACGTGGAGGAGCAGCAGACGCCTTATAATCAAGAGATAATACATATGGTGTCTAAATACAGAAACATTTATCCTAGGCTTAGTGATATTAAACGCAGATATGCATTAAAGAAGGTATATACGATGGACTACTGCGAGACGCTTCAGGAAATGAAAAATAGAGATAGTCTGCACTTATATCTTCAGCGGGAGACAAGCTGTAATAATTCTGTACGATGCGTTTCAGAACATATATTTGAGACATTGGGGTTAATGCCTCAAGAAAGTACTGTAAAAGAAAAACCTGGTCGGTACATGCGGAGCTTAATAGAGGCTCTTCAAAGACTGTAGTAGGCAAAGACGGAGGAAAAACTATATGAAGACAATTCAGAAGCTATGTTTGAAAGAGCTAATGGTTTATATTGAGGAAGAGCTAAGGATGAATGGGTTAAGCGGAATAAAGGATATTCATGAGGACAAGGCAAGCTATATGGAGGAGGCAAGGCAGAAGCAAAAGCTACTGGCTATTGACGGGAGTTTGCAGGCAAGAGAGTTTATGCAAAATAGTATCTATTTTCTCTTGATTGAAAAAACAGGTATTATTAATGCCGATAACATTGATGCGTTGCTAAAGGAATACCACATAGACTACTACGAAAATATATACACCGGCGGGGACAAAGAATGCTCAATTAAGCCCATTGACAATGAAATAATGATTCACTTAAGTAAATACTCAATTAGCCAGCAAGATGAGTACGATGTAAAACTCCAAAAATTGACACAGATAATATATCAAGAGGTCTATGGCTACGGAATACTGGATGAATTAATATTTGATTCACGCTTAAATGAAGTGGCCTGCACCAGGAGCGATTATATATGGATTCAGTATAACGGGATAAAAAGGCATATACCAAATATCAAATTTATATTTAAAAATGAGGAAAGCTACAGAAAAATAATTGAAAATAGGCTTACCTCCACAGCTAGGGAAGAAATGAATGCAGGAACACCGCTTGTTAACGCTATTTTAAATAATGGGGCAAGAGTAACGGCCCTAAGACCGCCATTGTCAAAATATTATGTAGTAAACGTAAGGCTATTTGCATCAAAAGCACAATTGGTGAAATATCGCAGCAGATTTGTTGAAGATAGGATATCTAGGATTATAGAGCTTCTTGCCAGCAAGGGAAGAAGAAATGTTGCGATAATAGGAGAGCAAGGCTCAGGAAAGACTACAGCTGCGGATGAGCTCATTATTAAGCAGCTTGACTCTGATATTAGTATAGGCCTAGCTGAAAACATCCATGAACTAAATGTTTCATCGAATTATCCTCAAAAGAATATTGTGGAATTGCAGTATACAAAAGAATTCAAGCCGTCGGATATTACAGAGATATTTTTCAGATTGAATCGCGACATAGTAATATATGGTGAAGTCCGAAACTCCTATGAAGCCTTTGAAATGATAAAGGCAATGCTTCGGCAGGCTCGGGGAAGCTTATTTACCTTTCACTCCTCCAGCACTCGAAGAATGATACATGATCTAAGACAGCTTTTGATGCAGACTGGATACTACACTGATTTCAGAGAAGCACAGTTTGATGTGGCTGATGCGGTGGATTTGGTAGTACATATAAAGCTTGATAGAGAAACCGGTCAACGTTATGTGTATAAGGTTTCAGAAGTCTTGGCCGAGGAAGGTAGCATGTCTTTTCAGATAAATGATCTTTTCGTTTTCAATAAGGAGAGCGGCAAGTATTGGGCTAATAAAAATGGATTATCAAAGGAACAGATAATGTCTTGCATGGAATATGAGATGACACACCTAGATGTAGAAGAGCTCCAGAAACTGTTTTTGTAGACTGCGTTTGTGAGGAAGAATCTAATGTTTGTCGGAGGAAATGGAGCTATGCAAAATATAATCCCAAGTATATTGCTGGACCAGATAATAGTGTTCTTATTTCAAGTAGAAAACAGCATTTCAAAAAACAAAGTATTTCTGACAATGATTTTAATGGGTGTATTTCTTATTTTAATCGGTATGTACGTCTCAATATATAAAAAGGTCTTCTTAGAAAACAGAAAAAAGATAAAGTTGATAAATAATATCAAGTATTTGAGATACATAGAGGTTATAACAAATAGGTTTCCTTTCAAAATACTATCTCACAAGCTGGACAGCTCCATAGTTTATTTCATGTTGGATAGTACTGTGCAGCGAAGCGTCGTTGCGATATTCACGATACTGCTGCCCACTGTGGGTATTTTGTTGTATAGTGCATTACAAATAGTGTTGAATTTATGGTATACAAGGTTTATTACTCTTGTTTTATGCTTAATGGTGCCATACTACATATTTACATTAGCAGTGGATTATATGAAGTACAGCTTGCGTCTAAAAATTCCACTGCTTATTGATAGCTTTCGAAGCTCTTTTATCACACATTATAGGATCAAGCCTGCATTACAAGAATGCTGTAAAAATACTGATAAATCACTGGGGCGGATAATGCACAGAGTGTCAGACAGCGGGGATTTAAATGAAAGCCTATGTGCTATCCGAGATAGAATTAATGATACGTGGTTCAATATATTTGTCTTACTTCTTGTGAATTACCGAGAAAATGGGGGAGAACTTATTTCACAGCTCTATAAGTTAAATAGAAGTATTACTAGATATAATAATATCGAAAAAAAGAAGAATAAGAGGCTGATATGGTATGAGATCTTTACTATTTCTGCAAGTATTTTCAGCCTGCCTGTAATTTTGTTAATCAATAAAATGGTACTAGGAATTAATGTAGGGTTATATTACGATGCAACTGCATCATTTGCAAAAATAGTTGTATATTCGTTGCTAGCGCTATTAATTGTGAGGGTATTGAGAAGAATGTAGGGGGCAGAGCAATATGGTGAGAATCTTGGTAGTTTTGTTGACGGTTATTGGAGCGTTCACACTAATATGTGGATTAAGTCTTAAGCCATTGAAAGTCACTACAGGTTCTGGCAAGCGAGAATCAAAAAATGGGAAAACCGAATTAGGCATATTGGAGAGCATCACATCTAGAAGAATAATCCAAAAGCCACTTGATTTTCTGTCAAAGGATAAAGAGCTTTGGACAAATAAGCTTGCATCAAGGATATTAGAGCTTAGTGAGGTCGGAATCAGCTTGCAGCAGATGTATTTATTGAAAATTATTTGCCTTATTATATGCACGTTGTTGGTACTCGCCATTAGATATACCAATACAAACTACCAAGCCAAGCTGATTGTAGAGTCTTCGGGAGAAAAATCTGTTTATATCAGGAAAATTCATATGACCAGTCAAGATACTTACTGTACAAGCAAGTCATAGCTGTAGTGGGTAGAAACAAGCTTTCTAATACTAGCGATACAGATAAATATCATTTGGTTGGAGAAGCAATGGCAGAATGCCTGAATTCATCAGATAACCAGCTGCTTGAAGAAAAAACAGAGTGGTTTATAAAAACATGGGGACAATTGCAGAAGGTGAGAGTATTTAAGTATTATCATATCCTAATTATACTTTTGGCACTGTTTTTACCGGAGTTTTTGCTGATACTGAGGTGGCTACTTAGAGGGTGTGTTTATAAAAAGGAGATAATTATGCTGGAGTACATATTTGGACTTCTAGCAAGGGTAGATGGCATAAAAACATTAGACATTATTCATCAACTAGAGAAATCCTCAAAAGTATATGCCAAATACCTACATGAGTTTGCTGCCATTTTCCAGTACGACAAAAAGAGGGGCTTTGATTATTTGAAAACAAGGAACATAAAAAGTTTGTCCAAGATGGCTAATGTTCTAGAAATATATAGCTTATCAGACAAGGAAATAGCTTTGCAGGTTTTGGAGAGAGAGGTGATGGAAAGGGATGAGTCAATAATTATTACAGCTGACGAAACTATTGATTTGATAGATTTAGTTGCGTTTTTGAGTATAGTCCCTCTAGTGTACGAGCTAGCTAGATTAATGCTAAATCCTATGCTGGATGTAGTGTACAAGGCATTTGAATTTATATAATCATCGATATAGAAAATTCAAAGAAGTCAGGAAGGTACAGTTTTAAGGAAGGGGGAGTGAAGAAAAATATGAAGCAGATATTAATTACTATTATGATGCTAGCTATTGCTCTAGCTCTTGTAATTGGTGTAGTAGTCCCAATATTTAAACATGGCGCTAGTACTGGTGATAATGCTATTTTGAAAGGTCAATCAACAATGACAAGAATAGGCCAAGTTCTCAGGTAGGAGGAAATATATTGACATAATGGGGCTATATTTTGGTGCTACCTTGTTTGAGAGGGCACCTGTAAACTATAGAGAGGAGAAAACAAAACATGAAAAAGATAATTTTATCAATAGCTATGTTTGCTATAGCAATGGCACTGCTAGTTGCAGTGATCCTACCGCTTGCAAACCATGGAAGAGAAAATGGAGTTAAGGTAGAAACACAGATTGACACTGTAGACACAGATATTGCAGCATTAAGCAGCGGAATACGGTGAGGCTCAGAGTGATAATGTTTTAAATAAATTTGGTGCCTGCAGCTAATGGCTCCTGGAGGAAGAAATGAAGAATATTATAATTGCTATTATTATGTTTGCATTGTGTGTTGCTTTAGTAATTGGCACAGTACTACCAGTTTCAGAGCTTATAGCTGATACTGGGGACAAGGTATATGAGACAGTAAAGCAACTTAATGACAATGTAACAGTTAATTAGTATGTCAAATAGCCTCCTGTATTGTTTATGACTGTATATATAGCGAGGTGGATAACATATAGGCAATCAAGAAAGGTGTAAAAGGAGGATACAAAAACATGAACAAAATATATGCTTTTATCATAATTATCCCACTCATAGCTATGTTGTTTTTAAAGTCAATGACCTTTTATGAGTTTGATACTAAGCAGAGATACATTAAAAATACTGTAGATAGTGTTGCGCACAAGGTAATGATAACGGGTGTATTGACAGTTAGTGATAAGGAAGAATTAATGGATAAGCTCCGAAAACTTAGCGATTTCGAAGATGAAGATGTTTCTTTAAAATGTGGAGATATGCAATCAGATGGCACTATAACAGGGCTTTACGAATATGTTTTGGGTAATGTGCTAGATAGAGGTGAAGTATTCAGTATATATGTTCAATCAAAAGATGAAAGCACCCTGTCCAGGATGGAGGGCAATTCAGATAATGAAAACAATAAGCTTTTTTACAAGGCTAAAGCCATCTGTAGAATTGAAAAAATTCAACCCGAAGGTGGATAATGAAATAAGAAATATTGGCAATATCATTTGTTATCCCACTGAGAATAAGTTAAAAAAAGCTGTTCGTATCTTTCAAAGTGAAAGAGGGGGAGGCTTTGGCACGATATTTTTAGGATTGGCAGCAATACTTCTGGCTTTTGTAGTATTTATAAATATAGCAGATTACTCAATCTTTACGTACAAGCGAAATGCTATTTCCAAAGCAATGGATTATGCTGTAACTGCTGCTGCGCAACAAATAAACAAAACCCAAAGCATAGTAGGAGTGGCGAATGCATTCGACGAGGATACAGGAGAAAAGCTGCTAGAGGGCGTAGAGATAGACATAGATATGGCCAATAGAACATTTCTCACTATGTTTTATGAAAACTATAAACCTGATGATTTAAGTATAGCGAATAATTTATTAATATGTGCTACTTCTACAATGGATGGAAAGTTAAGGTACTCTATAAAAGCGGATACCGAGCAGAAATTAGATGGTGTTCTAGATAACCCAGTACTAATTGAGGAGAGGATCAACCAGGCTATGGACCAGCTTTGGCCTGATACGGAAGATAATAGCCAAGTGTATATTATCGGAAATCCAAAGACAAATATGATTGAAAATGGAACATATCTATTTGCGTATATTAAAGATATTAAAATTACGGGGCTGTACTTACAAAGGCAAATAAGTCTCTCGAGCTTTGCCGGTGCCAAGCTTGAAAGGAAGCTATAAAAGTAGGTAGTCTTTTCAAACTTGAGATAATAAAAAGAGGTACAAATATCTATTTCCTATGATATAATAAATAAGAAGAGGGGCGTGAAAGCATGAAAGATGATACATTTGAACTACTGACCAAGATGTATGCTGATTTTACGTTACAGTTTAAAGAGGTAAAAGCTGATATTAGAGAGACTAAAGAAGATGTAAAAACACTAAAAGTTGATGTAGCAACACTAAAAGTTGATGTAGCAACATTAAAAGAAGATGTAATAACATTAAATAGCAGAGTTGGAAAATTAGAAAGCAACTTTTTGATATTGAATAGTGCTGTTTCAAAAATCAGTGTAAAGCTCGAAAACGAAATTAATTTGAAAGTTGACATATTGCTTGAGACTCGCGGTGAGGTTAACAATCGCCTTGACATTATAGAGAGTAAAATTGATATCGTTTCAGCAAAAGTTGATAATCACGATATTGAAATAAAAGTTATAAGAGCTGCCAAATAATTAGTATATATAAGCAATTACAAATAGGTAAAATTTTATCCCGATAAGTTTTCTTAATTATACTTATCGGGATTTGTTATATGGTATAGTTCTGACTTAGCAAAGATATTTTAGTATAAAATAGCATTAACGACAAAACAGGAGCTGCAAATGAAAAAATACAAAAAGATTTTTATTGAGATAACAAATATTTGCAATATGAAATGTAATTTTTGCCCCGAAACAAAGAGGCAGCTAAAATATATGAACAAAGAGGACTTTGCACACGTTATAGAAGAAGTAAAGCCTTTTGCAAATCACATATACTTTCACCTAATGGGAGAACCCCTGTTAAACCCTGAAATAGGCAGCTTTTTGGAAATATGTTATAAAAATGGACTTAAGGTCAATATAACTACAAATGGTACATTATTAAATAGAGTAAAAGATGTATTGTTAAAGGCTCCTGCATTGAGAAAGGTCAGCATATCACTTCATAGCTTTGAGGCAAATGAAGGGACAGCCAATCTAGAAGAATACATAGCTGACGTTATGAGGTTTGTAAAAGAGGCTAGCGGAAAGGGTATATTTTGCGAGCTGAGGCTGTGGAATAGAAATAGCGAAGGCATACAGGCCAGCAATAGACTGAATTTAGATATAATTGATATGCTGAAGCAGTCGCTACAATTAAATTTTAGTCTTGAAGCAGCACTAGAACAGCGTAACAATATCAAGCTGCAAAATAATTTATTTATACAATTGGCAGATAAGTTTGAGTGGCCAAATATAGATAGAGATATTGTTGATGAGGAAGTATTTTGCTATGGGCTTAGGGATCAATTCGGTGTTTTAGTTGACGGAACGGTAGTACCCTGCTGCTTGGATAATGAAGGCAACATAGCACTGGGCAACATATTTGAACAACCAATATATGAGATACTAAACTCTGATAGGGCTCGCAGAATGTATGATGGTTTCACTGGAAGATTAGCAGTAGAAGAATTGTGCAAGAAATGTGGTTTTGCCAAGAGGCATAAGCGGAGCTAGCCATCGGATAATTTTAAAGCTTTTATACAACTTGAATGGTATAATATCTCCTATAAACATATGAAGGAGTAATTGTAATTGAACATTTTATCAGCTGAAGGTATTTCCAAGAGCTATAGTGAAAAAATATTATTTAATGATATATCGCTAGGGATAGGTGATGGAGACAAAATAGGTCTCATTGGAATTAATGGAACAGGGAAAAGTACGCTTTTAAAAGTAATTGCAGGATTGGAATCTACTGAAACAGGCAGGGTTATAAAAGGAAATACTGTGAGAGTAGGCTACCTAGAGCAGAATCCTGTATTTGAAGCAGGAAAAACAGTGCTACAACAGGTATTCAATGGGCATTCGCCTATAATGGAGCTACTGCGCCAGTACGAGTTTGTGCTGAAAAAAAGCAGTGAAAACTCTGGCGATGCGCAGCTTGAAAAGAAATTGCTTGATTTAATGCACGAGATGGATACGATGAATGCATGGGCAATTGAGAGTGAAGCAAAAACAATACTAACAAAACTGGGAATTGAAAACTTTGATGCTGATGTGGAAACACTCTCAGGAGGTCAAAGAAAGCGTATTGCTGTGGCGGGGGCACTTATAAATCCCACCGAGCTGTTAATACTTGATGAGCCTACCAACCATATAGATAATGACACGGTAGATTGGATGGAAAAATATCTGAATGCTCGAAAAGGCGCCCTTCTCATGGTTACTCATGATAGGTATTTTCTTGAGAGAGTGGCAAATAGAATTATAGAACTGGACCACGGAAAGCTCTACAGCTATCAGGCCAATTACAGTAAGTTTTTAGAGATGAAGGTTGAACGCGAAGAGCTAGAGCAGTCTTCTGAAAGGAAACGTCAAGGCTTTTTAAGAACAGAATTGGAATGGATTAGAAAAGGTGCTCAGGCACGTTCTACAAAGCAAAAGGCTAGAATAGATAGATTTGAAAAACTGCAGGATATGGACGGGTCTGTACAGGATGGCAATATAGAGATCCAAGTTGGTGCCGCTAGACTGGGCAGAAAAATAATTGAAGTTGAAAACGTTAGAAAAGCTTATGGCGATAATGTTGTTGTAAAAGATTTTAGCTATATTTTGCTAAGAGATGACAGAATAGGTATTATTGGCCCAAATGGAATGGGGAAATCAACACTCCTTAAGTTAATTACAGGTGAGCTAAAGCCTGATATAGGAAATGTTCAAATCGGAGATACAGTAAAAATAGGCTTTTTCACTCAAGAGAATGTGGAAATGGATCAAAGCCTTCGCGTCATAGAGTACATCCGGCAGGTGGCAGAGTTTATTGAAACCAAGAATGGAAGTATAAGTGCAGCTCAGATGCTTGAAAGATTTTTGTTTCCTCCAACTGATCAGTGGACGCCTGTTTCAAAGCTTTCCGGTGGTGAAAGAAGAAGACTATATCTGCTAAGCATATTGATGTCAGCGCCCAACATACTTTTGCTGGATGAGCCCACAAATGATTTGGACATTCACACGCTTACAATATTGGAAAGCTATCTTGATGAGTTTCCAGGAGCAGTGATAGCTGTATCTCATGATAGATACTTTTTGGATAGAATTGCAACAAAAATATTTTCCTTTGAAGGTGAAGGTCATATAAATAAATATGCCGGGAATTATTCTGATTATAGAGAACATGCTTTGAGACAAGCTGATCTGGAAGATACCCCTAAAAAAGTGGCTGAGGATAAAAAAGATGGCAATTCACAAAATAAAGAAGATAGGCAAGGCCAAAAAGAGAGACCAATCAAATTTACTTTTAAGGAACAAAAAGAATTTGAGCAGATAGATGATAAAATATCAAAGCAAGAAAGCGATATTGAGAAGATAAAAGCAGAAATAGACCAAGCTTCAACTAATTTTGAACGTCTGCAGGAGCTTGTGACAAAGCAACAGCAATTGGAAGAACAGTTGGAATATTCTATGGAGAGATGGACTTATTTATATGAATTAGCTGACAAAATTGAAAAGAACAAAAATGGTAGCGTATAGTTAGCTATTACACAAGAGTAAGCCCATCAAAACAATAAATATATGTTGGTAATGGAAACTAGGAACCCTATTTATAAGGAGAACAAATGGAAGAATTATTTGAAACGATGGAACTAAATAAGTCATTGGTTGAGGCACTAAGAATGGTTAAAATCACAGTGCCTACCGATATTCAGAGACTGGTAATACCTGAGGCACAAAAAAACAAGGACTTGATAATTCAGTCAGAAACAGGAACGGGTAAGACGCTAGCTTACTTACTTCCGCTTTTTGAGAAGATAGATATAGACAAGAAAGAAATGCAGGCATTAGTACTTGTGCCTACGCATGAGTTGGCTATACAGGTTGGTAGACAAATAGAAATGTTGTCTCAAAATTCTGATATAAAGGCAACCTCCACACCTATTATAGGTGATGTAAACATAATGAGGCAGATTGAAAAGCTCAAATCAAAGCCACATATTATTGTAGGTACTGCCGGCAGAATTCTTGAATTAATCCAGAAGAAGAAAATTACAGCACATACTATTAAAACTATAATTCTAGATGAAGCAGACAGATTGCTAGATGATAGTTATATTGAGAGCACCAAGGCTGTTATCAAGACAACACTCAAGGAGAGGCAGATCATTATGTGCTCCGCATCCATCGCTATTAGAACAATTGAGCGAGCAAAGCTGTTTATGAAGGAACCACTAGTAATAAAGAGTACTCCAAAGATGCAGATTCCAACTACAATTGAGCACATTTATTTTGTTGCAGAGCAACGCGATAAGGTAGAAGTACTGAGAAAGCTTGTGAGAATGATAAACCCACCAAAGGCTATTGCATTTTGTGGCAGCAGCAGTGATATTACAGAGGCCACTGACAAGCTGAAGTACCATAAAATAAACGCAGACAGCATACATGGATCAAAAGAAAAGATGGATAGAAAAAAGACAATGGATGATTTCAAATCCGGGAAGCTGCAGATATTGGTAGCATCGGATCTTGCAGCCAGAGGACTTGATATAGAAGGCATAACCCATATACTTAATGTAGATATTCCAGAGCGTTCAATGGAGTACCTGCATAGAGCAGGAAGAACCGGCAGAAATGGTAATACAGGAATGACGGTGTCCATAGTAACAGAAAAAGAAATAGAGTTCATCAAGCAGTATGAGAAGGAACTAAAGATAAAGATAACTCCGAAGTCAATGGAAAACGGTATTATGGTGGCTTATAAAAAGGATTATAAAAAGAAAACTACCCCACAAGTTACGGGGACAGCAAACCATAAGCAAGATAGCAAACCAGCACTGAAGTTTAACAAAGATAGCAAGCCAGCGCCAAAGTTCAGTCAAGATAGCAAGCCAGTGCCAAAAATTAGCCAAGATAGCATTCCAGAAGCAAAGGGGAGTTCTGATAATAGCCCGTCAGCAAAGCATAAGCCAAGTCCAAGAAAATGGACTATAAAAAGAATATGATACTAAATGAACTCCATAGAAAACAGTGGAGTTATGGCAATAAACTATCCAGAGGATAAGCGGAGGGTTGGGTTCATGGTGGAAACAACAATGATTCCAAAAGCATGGGAAGGTGTGCTGGGTTCAACAAGCTTCATACCGGTTACAAGTATAAAAGCCATTGAACGTTATCACGATGCGCAGTGGTCAAAAGGACTTAGCATCCACGAAACCTTTGAGATGGTTTATATTAAATCCGGCGAAGGTACATTTGAGATTGGTGAGCAAAATGTTGGGGTGGGTCCTAATGATATTGTTATAATTAAGCCCCATCAGCATCACAAACTGAACGTGACTTCAAGTGGAGGTTGCGATTTCATTGTGCTGTATTTCAAATTCATGAATCCTGCCAATCATGCCCTATCTGAGATATCGCTGGCGGATTTTATAAACTTTGTGAGCGGCAAGGAATCGGGTGCTTTCATAAAGCTAAAGGTGACCCAAAAAAATGATGTAATTGTCCTTTTAGATAGAATATTAAAGGAAAAGTCAAGTGAACAGCTGGGGAGCGAACAGCTCAACTATCTAATGCTGATGGAGCTATTTATTCTGATATCCAGAGCATTAAAAGCAGAATGGGAAAACAGCATAAAAAATAAGAGCCCCAAAATTAAAGAGCTCATGCAATCAGCTATTCAGTATGTTCTCAACAATTACGAGAGAGAAATGTCTATAACTGATATTGCAAAATATATATTTCTCAGCCCTAGCTACTTTACAAGAGCCTTTAAAGAGGATACAGGCCTTAGTCCAATGCAATACCTTCTGGACATCAGAATAAAACGTGCCTGCGAGTTACTTAAAGAGACAGATTTAAAGGTAGGAGAGATAGCGCATAGCGTGGGTTTTTCAAACCAGCAAAGATTTAACGACATATTCAAGAAACAAATCAAGATGGCTCCTATGCAGTACAGGAATTCGTCAAAAAACATTCATAAATAATTAAAATAACGGTAAATAACAGGAAGAACGATGAATAAGTTTATTGTATAATTATTATAAATAGGACTATTAAAGAACTTTATTAATCTAAATTACATTATTTTATTCAAAATAAGACATTCATGAATAAGAGGAGGGTTATATATGGGAATGACAATGACACAAAAAATCCTTGCAGCACATGCAGGGTTGGATTCAGTGGTGCCAGGACAACTTATTAAAGCAAAGCTGGATATGGTTTTAGGAAATGACATAACCTCGCCTGTGGCTATTAAGGAATTTGATAAGGTGGGGCTAAACAGTGTATTTGATATAAATAAGATAGCAATAGTTCCTGACCACTTTACACCAAATAAGGACATAAAATCTGCAGAGCAGGTTAAGATTTGTAGAGAGTTTTCAAAGAGAATGGGAATTGTGAACTTCTTTGAAGTAGGCCAAATGGGAGTTGAGCATGCATTGCTTCCAGAAAAAGGGCTTGTAGTACCTGGAGATGTAATTATTGGTGCCGACTCACACACATGCACATATGGCGCATTGGGCGCATTTTCAACAGGAATAGGAAGTACTGATATGGCTGCAGGAATGGCAACTGGAGAGGCTTGGTTCAAGGTTCCTGAGGCAATCAAATTTATTCTTAAGGGTAAGCCTCGCAAATGGGTAGGCGGTAAGGACGTAATTCTTCATATTATTGGTATGATTGGTGTAGATGGTGCATTATACAAATCAATGGAATTTATTGGAGATGGTGCACATGCACTTTCTATGGATGATAGATTTACGATGGCAAACATGGCTATTGAAGCAGGTGCGAAGAATGGAATATTTGAGGTTGATGAAAAGACCAAGCAGTATGTAGAAGAGCACTCCGTTAGGTCTTACACTGTGTATAAAGCAGATGAGGATGCAGAGTATTCTGAAGTATTTGAGATTGATTTAGCTGCTATCAAGTCAACTGTTGCCTTTCCGCATCTTCCTGAAAATGCTCGTACAATAGACAATGTAGGTGATATCAAAATAGATCAGGTGATAATTGGTTCATGTACAAATGGACGAATTGAGGATATGAGAATTGCTGCGGAGGTATTGAAGGGCAGAAAAGTTCATGCTGATGTACGCTGCATTATCATTCCTGCAACCCAGAAGATTTGGAAACAGGCAATGAATGAAGGTCTGTTTGATATATTTATAGACGCAGGGGCAGCTATCAGCACACCTACCTGTGGACCATGCCTTGGAGGGCATATGGGAATCTTGGCAAAAGGCGAGAGAGCGGTTTCTACAACAAACAGAAACTTTGTTGGTCGTATGGGACATCCGGAGAGTGAAGTTTACTTGGCAAGTCCAGCTATTGCAGCAGCATCAGCTATTGCAGGCAAGATTGCAGGGCCAGACCAGCTGTAATTAGTGAAAAGTGAATAGTTAAGGAAAGCCGACCTGCGTCGGCTAGAACTTATTAAAGGCAGTGAATAGGAGGCATAAATAAATGAATGCAAAAGGCAAAGTTATAAAATATGGAAACAACGTTGATACCGACGTAATAATACCTGCAAGGTATTTAACTACATCAGATCCTGCTGAGCTAGCTAGCCATTGTATGGAGGATTTGGACGAAAAGTTTATATCAAAAGTTCAAAAGGGAGATGTAATGGTGGCAGGCAGAAATTTTGGCTGTGGTTCATCTAGAGAGCATGCTCCTATCGCAATTAAGGCATCAGGAATATCCTGTGTTATAGCAGAAACCTTTGCTAGAATTTTTTATAGGAACTCAATAAACATTGGCCTTCCAATTATCGAGTGCGCTGAGGCGGCACAGGATATAAAAGATGGAGATGAGGTAGAGATAGATTTTGATAAAGGATTCATAACGAACCTAACATCAGGTAAGACCTATCAAGGTCAACCATTTCCAGAGTTTATGCAGAAAATCATTTCGGCAGATGGATTAATCAATTTCATTAAGAGTTCGCTTTAGAAATGGAGATAAAATATGAATTACAAAATAGCAGTGCTTCCTGGTGATGGAATTGGACCTGATATAGTTAAAGAAGCTTTAGAGGTTCTAAAAGTAATCGGACAAAAATATGGTCATGGCTTTGAGCTTACAGAGGCCGATCTCGGTGGAATAGCAATAGATAACCAGGGGATACCACTACCTCAGTCCACTATAGATGCGTGTAAAAGCAGTGATGCTGTGTTGCTCGGTGCGGTTGGCGGACCGAAATGGGATACAGTGGCTGGAAATATGAGGCCAGAGGCTGGACTACTTGGCATTAGAGCGGCGTTGGGTTTGTACGCAAATCTTAGACCAGCCATCATCTACAATGCACTAAAGGACTCATCCCCACTAAAATCAGAGATAATAAGTAATGGAATTGACATAATGGTTATTCGAGAGTTAACAGGTGGAATATATTTTGGGAAAAGAGGTAGACTTGAAACCGAAGGTGGAGAGGCGGCTTTTGATACCGAGATGTATAACACTATGGAGATTGAGAGAATAGCACGTGTTGGCTTTGAGACAGCAATGAAGCGTGGCAGAAAGCTCATGTCTGTTGACAAGGCAAATGTGCTGGAGAGCTCAAGACTTTGGAGACAGGTAGTTGAAGAGGTTTCAAAACATTATCCTGAGGTGGTTTTAAGTCACATGTATGTTGACAATGCAGCAATGCAGCTTGTGAGAAACCCAGCTCAATTTGATGTAATCCTGACAAGCAATTTATTTGGAGACATATTGTCTGATGAGGCATCTATGATTACAGGCTCAATAGGAATGCTTCCATCAGCAAGCCTTGGAGCTACAAAGCTTGGACTTTATGAGCCGATACATGGCTCGGCACCTGATATAGCAGGACAGGACAAAGCGAATCCAATAGCAACAATTCTTTCAGTAGCAATGCTACTCAGGCATTCGCTGAATTTATTGGGCGAAGCAGCTGCTATAGAAAAGGCAGTAGTGAGTGTTCTTGATAAGGGCTACAGAACAGTGGACATAGCATCAGCTGGAACCACTGTAGTAGGCACTAAAGAAATGGGTAGAATTATTAGGGAAGAGATTTGTTGAAAACCACAAATTTAAACCTTGAAATATGTCTGAATAAGTTGAATTGTGTTTGTTTGTATAGTATAATTAATTTAGTTTGATAGTATTCGTTTAGCTTGTTGAAACTACAGTATTTTGGGAGGTACGTCAATTTGATTAATAAAACACATGTTGTAAAAGCAACTAGTTTTAATCCATGGTACAATCTTGCAGTTGAAGAATATCTGTTGGATATAGTTGGTGAAGAGGAGTGCTTTTTATACCTTTGGCAAAATGATGGTACTGTAGTTATAGGAAAAAATCAGAATCCATGGAAGGAATGCAGAACCACAAAGCTTGAAGCTGATGGTGGAAGGCTGGCACGCAGACTTTCTGGCGGTGGAGCAGTATTTCATGATTTGGGTAATCTTAATTTTACATTTATTATGGGCAAAGATAGTTATAAGCTTGACAGACAGGTGGGCGTTATACTTGCTGCTGCAAAAAAGCTAGGTATTCCAGCTGAGATGACTGGTCGAAACGATTTGACTGTTGATGGACGTAAGTTTTCTGGGAATGCATTTTGCTTTAGAAAGACCTCTGCCTATCATCATGGGACGATTTTGATTTCCAGTAATATGGATAATTTGGTTTCATATTTACAGGTTTCTGAGGACAAAATCAAATCTAAGGGTATTGAGTCAGTAAGATCGAGGGTTGTGAATTTAACAGAGCTGAATCCAAACATCACTATTGAAAGCTTCATGGAAGCTTTCGAACAGGAATTCCAAAAGGAATATGGGACATGCGTATCTAGTATCAGCACCGATGACTTAGATCAGGTGAAGATAAATACTCTTCATGAGAAATATAAATCCTGGGACTGGCGTTACGGTGAAGCACCTAAATTTGATATAACGCTTTCCAATCGTTTTGGTTGGGGAGGTGTGGATATAAACTTTAAAATGGAAAACGGTATTATAAATAAAGCGGTAATATATTCAGATGCCATGGACACTGAGTATATACAGGATCTTCCTCAAGTTTTTATTGGCGCGACATTGAATGGGGAAGTGCTTGCAAGATGTGTTCTTTCACTTGACGTTGATAGTCAAAAAGAGCAGATGAGGAATGAATTGGCACAATGGCTAAGTGAAAAACAAATATAAAGCATTGGTATTTTTCGGAAAGTAAAAGGGGCCGTCTCATTTTTGAATTTTGAGAACAGTCCCTTTAGTTTATTCTAGTGTGTTTTCCTATGAAGCAATGATTACTTCAATACCTGAAAGAGCAATTTTTTCTAGCCATTGGTCGGGAAAGGCTACATCTGTTATTATTGTATCAATAGAGTCCAAACTGGTAGTTGTAAGATATCCAACCTTATCAAATTTCGTATGATCACATAGAAAGATGACCTGCTGAGAACGTTCAATCATCTTTTTTCGAATATCCGATTCAGATTCGTTTGAATCTCTCAAGCCTTGATTTGGGGAAAATCCTTTTGAAGAAATAAAAGCCTTATTAACATAATAGCAATCAAGTGTAGTTTCTGCAGCTCTACCAACAAAGGACATACTTCTGTGCCTTAAGATGCCACCTGTAGAGATCAAAGCGATTTCTGGGCAGTCTGATAATTCAAGGATCACTTTTTGAGCATTGGTAATTACAGTAATCCCTTTTCTATCCCTAATATTCTTTGCTACATATAGCGAAGAAGTGCTTGCATCTAAAATTATGGTATCTCCATTAACGATTTTTTTAGCGGCTTCTTTTCCTATAGCATCTTTTCCAGAAATATTTATTATTTGCCTGACTTCTAAGGAAGGCTCGGATGCGGTTTCGTCAGGTAGTACAGCCCCACCATGTGTTCTTAATAACAGTCCTTTTTGTTCCAAAACCTTTAGATCACGACGAATGGTCTCCTCTGTCACAGCAAAAAGAACTGCTGAATCCTGTACAAGAATACTCTTTTTTTCATTTAATTGATTTAATATCAAGCTTCTTCTTTCGATTCCAAACATTGGTACACCATCCTTCTTACTTTCTCAACAGTATTATAAAATAGTATATTATTAATCAAACTACCTATCAAGTAGCAAACAAAAGCATTTTTCCCTATAAAGTATTTTTGGCTAATTTCATATAATGGCTTACTCTTTGAGTTAGGGTTGGAAAGAGTTTTACTGTTTCAGCTGAAAACATACCTTTAGTAAGATCAATGGAAGCCTGCTTTTCATGCCCAATTAACGCCCAAGTAGCATCTTTTAAGTTTTTAAAGAAATCATCTCTCATAGCTTCACAGATAAACGATTGTCTAGGAGAGTTTATATCTTCACCACTAATTTGGAAAAGATCGTATTTCTCACACAGAGCCTTAATCTTTTCTAGTTGTGCTCTTGTATTTCTAGAGGGCATATAAGTGACCGCATTGAAACCTGCTTCCTTTAAATAATCAAAGAGTAGTTCAATATAGTCATCTTCAAATTTTTGTGCCTTCTTATCTCCTGTAACAGAATTAACAATATCACCCAAATACGGATATGCAAATATGCTGCCAGTTTTACGTGACAAAGCTAATATCTTATCTATGCTTGGACATTCCTCTGTTGCATTAACATAAAAAATGCTAACTAGGTCGCTTTTGAGAAGACCTAGTAAATCATAGGTATAAAAAGGATTGTTTAGGTCGGAAAGAAGGTTCCTTATCTTATCATTAATTTCAATAGAAAGCTTTTCTGTGAGAAAGGCTATAAGGTTTTGTCCTCTTCCAAAGGTTTTAATCAATTTCAAGGATAATGCATACAACAAATGTCTTTCTGTTATGCTTCCGCCATCATGGTACATAGACAATGGGACAATATCCTTTTCAAAATCCAAAGACACGTCATAAGGTCTAAAGTAGTCATTCAAGTTGCTAACCATAGCTCTATTTCGTTTATTTCTCTCCAAAGTATAGGGGGCAAAAAAATCACGAATAGTTTTTATTTGTGATGAAGGTATACCATGTAGCGCCACGTAAGATATGGTATTCTGATCAGGGTTATTAGTTCTCCTGCCGTTTAAAGGAGTAGGGGATATATCTACACGACACTCTATACCTGTGGTGGTTTCAATGCCAGCTATTTTACCAGCCTTCCTAAATTCATCAGCACCACCAATGGAATCGTGATCCATAATTCCTGCAGTAGAAAGTCCTGCAAGATAAGCCATCCAAATGGCTTTTGTAGGTGAGTATGGTGAAAAGGAATAGGTTGTATGAATATGGTTGTTGACATCTGTTCCTTTTACAGGCGTAGCAATATCATTTGCTTCAACAAGCTTGATTAATTGCGTAAGGGAATCCAGACGAACATTAACATTCTCATCATTTAGTTTATCAATTATTATTTTATAAACATCATTCATTGACGTTACCTCATTTCTTGACCACCTGTAATATTTAAAGCTTGACCAGTCATATAGCTTGCTTCATCCGATGCAAGAAATACCATCGCATTGGAAATGTCATCATACTGGCAGCTTCTTCCAAGTGGTACCTGACTCAAGTATTTCTGACGAACTTGCTCCTGCGTAATACCTTGATTTTCTGCATATTGTTTAAAAAGACTGTTGACCCAAAGTGGTGAATCTAGTAGGTTTCCTGGGCAAATAGCATTGACGCGTATGCCGAATTCTGCCATTTCAAGTGCAAGACTCTGAGTAAAACCAATGCCTGCGAATTTTGCAGCTGCATATGCAGAATTTTTAAAGGAACCTTTTTTACCTGATTTACTATTGATTTGAATAATACAGCCCTTTTTATTAGGAATCATTACATTGGCTGCAGCTTTTGCACAAACAAAGTAACCTGTAAGATTGACATCAATCATGCGTTTCCACTGATCCAATGGGAATTCGGTAACAGGTTTTGCAATCAGAATGGCTGCATTAGATACAAGAAGATCCAATTTACCATAGTTATCCATAGCAGTTTTAACCATTGCATCCACTTCTGCCTCATTGGTAACATCAACTTTTACTGCAATAGCGTTTTTTAGCTTTTCCGCAACTTTCTGTGACGCTTCATAATTAATATCTGCTACAATCACTTTGCAACCTTCTTGGTCAAGTCTATATACCAGTGCTTCGCCAAGGCCTTGTGCTGCACCTGTGACGATGGCAACCTTATCCTTTAATCTACTGAATTCAGACATTTAAAAACCCCCTATATATGTTGATTTGTATATTTAACATAGAACTCTATTTATATTAATTATATAATGTGCTGCGGAAAATGTCCATATTAATTTATTTGTGTTTATATATGTTGATATGTGTTGATTTTATATTCGTGTTGTAATATAATCATAATAAGAATCAAATCGATAGATTGTGAGGAAAAATATATGAAAACAAAAGCCGTACGCTTATATGGAAAGAATGACTTGAGACTTGAGGATTTTGAACTTCCTGAAATCAAAGACGATGAAATACTTGCCCATATAATATCTGACAGTATTTGTATGTCATCTTATAAGGCTTCCGCTCAAGGTAATGAGCATAAACGAGTACCAAAAAATATTGATACTCACCCAGTCATTATCGGACATGAGTTCTGCGGTGAGATTGTAAGTGTCGGGTCAAAATGGATTCATCAGTTCAAGACTGGAAGCAAGTTTTCAATTCAACCAGCTATAAATCAAAAAGAAGATCCGTATGCTGCTCCTGGATATTCCTTCGAATATATTGGTGGAGATGCAACGTATATCATTATTCCTAATGTTGTAATGGAAGCAGGAAGTCTCCTTCCTTATGAAGGACAGGCCTTCTTCTATGGCTCTCTAGCTGAACCAATGTCTTGTATTGTTGGTACATTTCACGCACAATACCATACACTGCAGGGAAGTTATGAGCATAAGATGGGTATTATAGAAGGCGGAAACATGGCTATTCTAGCGGGCGTAGGTCCAATGGGACTAGGGGCTATTGATTATGCAATTCATTGTGACCGTAAACCGGGACTGCTGGTGGTTACAGATATTGATGAGGCAAGACTGGCCAGAGCAGCATCTATATATACAGTAGAGGATGCCCTTAAAAATGGTGTGGAACTGAAGTATGTCAATACCGCAGGTATAGGAGATGCTATTAAATATCTGATTTCGTTAACAAATGGCAAGGGCTATGACGATGTAATGGTACTTGCACCTGTTAGACCTGTAGTCGAAATGGGAGGAAAGATACTTGCAAAGGATGGTTGTCTAAATTTCTTTGCTGGACCGAGCAATACAGAATTTACTGCTGAATTTAATTTTTACGATGTACATTATAGTTCGACACATGTTGTAGGTACTAGCGGCGGGAATACTGCAGATATGATTGAATCATTGGATATGATGTCAGGTGGAACTATAAATCCTGCCTCGATGATCACTCATATTGGAGGACTGAATAGTGTAGTGGTTACAACACTCAATCTGCCTAACATTCCTGGTGGTAAAAAACTTATATATACAAATATAAATATGCCTTTAACTGCGATAATTGAATTTAAAGAAAAAGGTAAGAGTGACCCGCTATTCTGTGAATTAGCAAAGATAGTTGATAAAAATAATGGACTATGGTCAATTGACGCTGAAAAATATCTGCTTGAGAATGCTGTGTCAATTTGATTAAGAACAACTAAATAATAACTTCCAATTTTGAAGAGACTATTATTTAGTTGACCCTATGGAAAATAGAGATATAAATGTATAAAAAAATGACAAGGAGGTTTTTTTGATATGGCTACAATGGTTATTATGCCACGTCAGGGGCAGTCTGTTGAAAGTTGCATTATTGCAAAATGGTATAAGAAAAAGGGAGATAGCGTAGCAATCGGGGATTTGCTATTTTCTTATGAGACAGATAAAGCCAGTTTTGAAGAGGAATCCAAGGTGGAAGGCGTTATGCTTGGAGTTTTCTGTGAAGAGGGAGACGATGTGCCCTGTCTGAATAATGTATGTGCTATTGGGCAGCTAGGAGAGGTTCTAGCAGAGGATGCGTCAGCACCAAAAGCGTCAGAAGCATCAGAGCTGCAGACGATTTCGGTACCGGGGAATGTAGCATTAGTACAGGAAGCTGATGTTTCAGGAGTTACAGCTACTGTTGGAAATGCAAATAATGCAGCTATTAAGATATCTCCAAGAGCAAGGCATTTTGCTGAAAAAGCTGGGGTGGATATATACAGGACTACACCAACAGGTCCAAATGGTAGAATCATTGAGAGGGACGTTCTAGAAGCTCGAGAGAAGGGTTTCCTTTTAACAGCGGCTGCAAGAACAGCATATGCAGGATCTACTATATTAAACAACGGTACTGGCTTGGGTGGCAGAATTACTACTGCTGATCTAGCCACAGCTTCTGCAGCTGTCAACACAGTAGCAACTACTAGTAGTAATGCGACACATGTTGCAGCTGAGCAGCTACAAGGGTTACAGTCTGAAACCGAGAGAGTCAAGATTACAAATATTCGTAAGGTCATTGCTAAAGCGATGTATAATTCCATTAGTACTACCTGTCAGCTAACGCTGAATAGCTCCTTTGATGCCACTGAAATAATGGAATTCCGTAAGAAGATAAAAGCAGGGAAAGATAAGTTCGGACTTGAAAATGTTACTCTGAATGACATAATTCTATATGCAGTATCTCGTACACTCTTGGGTTTCCGTGATTTGAATGCTCATTTCCTAGAGGACAGCATGCTTTACTTCAAGAATGTAAATTTGGGTGTGGCCATTGACACAGATCGCGGTCTAATGGTTCCAACAATATTTAATGCAAATTTTAAATCATTAAATGAAATTTCTTCTCAGGTAAAAGCGCTGGCCAAAGAGTGCCAGTCAGGTAAGATTAATCCTGACCTTCTTAAAGATGGTAGCTTTACAGTGACCAATTTGGGAACGTTTGATATAGAAAGTTTCACACCTGTACTTAATGCACCACAGACCGGAATATTAGGTGTAAATAATATCACGCAGCGTGCAAAAGAAGTGGATGGGGAAATCATTTTCTATCCAGCAATGGGCTTATCTCTAACTTTTGACCATCGTGCAATAGATGGTGCACCTGCAGCTAAATTCCTACAGGCGCTCAAGCACAATCTTCAAAACTTCAGCTGTCTTCTTGTTAAGGGATAATTAAATAATAAAACACGATTTTACATGCTATAACAAATGAAATGGAGTGATTGGTTTGGTATATGACTTGATCGTTATTGGCGGAGGACCTGCTGGGTATCTGGCAGCAGAGCGTGCTGGTCATGCGGGTTTAGCAACGCTTTTGATCGAAAAAAGATTTATAGGTGGTGTATGCTTGAATGAAGGCTGCGTACCTTCAAAGGCACTTTTGTACTCTGCCAAGCTACTAGATGGAGCAAAGCATAGTGAAAAATATGGTGTAACGGTTACAAATGCTTCAATTGATCAGGAAGCCGTTATTGCGCGTAAAAACAAGGTGGTAAAAACACTTGTAACAGGTATTAAGGGAAAGCTTAAGAAGAGCAAAGTGACAATAGTTGAAGCAGCAGCAGAAATTCAAGGAAAGAATACTGAGGGATATGAAATCGTTGCTAATGGAGTGAACTACACTGGACGAAGACTACTCATTGCGACAGGCTCTATGCCAGTTATTCCTCCTATCCCAGGTGTTAAAGAAGGAATTGAAAAGGGCAAGGTTCTTACAAATCGTGAGATTCTGGATTTGACGATAGTTCCTAAATTCTTAGTTATTGTAGGCGGTGGTGTTATTGGGCTGGAGATGGCATCTTATTTCAATTCTGCTGGTAGCAAGGTGACGGTTATTGAAATGCTAGATAATATAGCAGGAAATACCGATCATGAGATTTCAGATATTTTATTGAAGAACTATCAGAAAAAAGGTGTGGAGTTCCAGCTGGGTGCCAAGGTGACAAAAGTCCTTGAAAATGCGGTAGTGTATGAAAAGGGCGGACAGATATTTGAAGTCCCAGCCGAAAAGATTTTAATGAGTATTGGACGCAGACCAGCTGTAAACGGACTGGGGTTGGATAGAATCGGAGTTGAAGTTGAGAGAGGTAAGATCAAGGTAAATGAGAAGGGACAGACAAATATTCCTGAGGTATATGCAGCAGGAGACGTCAACGGTAACTCTATGTTGGCTCATACTGCATACAGGGAAGCTGAGGTCTGCATAAACAACATACTTGGCAAGAAAGACATCATGCGTTACGATGCTATTCCATCAGTTATTTACACAAACCCAGAAGTGGGCTGTGTGGGGGAAACAGAAGAAAGTGCGAAGAATAAAGGCATTGAGTTTGAAGCTGTCAAGCTGTCTATGATGTACAGCGGTAGATACGTAGCTGAAAATGAGGGTGGAGATGGTATTTGCAAGGTACTTATCGATAAGAAACACAGAAAACTTATTGGTGTTCATATGATTGGCAACTATGCTTCAGAGATTATTTATGGTGCGGGGTTGATGATTGAAACTGAAATGAGAGTGAATGACATCAAGGAACTAGTTTTCCCACATCCTACAGTATGTGAAATTTTGCGTGAAGCAATTTTTGAATTTGATAATAAATAGCTTATACAAAATAATAATAGAGAGAGGTTGTTAATATGCCTAAGTCACAATTTTTAGATCCTAATGAACTCCGAAAAAGTAGTTGGATTAAATTTAATGATATTCCTGTTAACCAATATGCAAAGAGTATAGAAGATGAGAAGTCCAATTTTACCACGGACGAGTTTTTGAGAATTTTCAGGGATATGAGTATTATTCGCGAATTTGAAACCATGCTGACTATGATTAAGACCACAAATGATTATAACGGCGTTTCGTATAACCATCCAGGACCTGCCCATCTATCACTGGGACAGGAAGCTTCAGTTGTAGGTCAGGCTTTCATTTTAGACAAGGATGATTATATTTTCGGTTCCCACAGAAGTCATGGTGAAATACTTGCCAAAGGGTTATCTGCCATTGAAAAACTGAATGACAAAGAACTTATGTCCATCATGGAAAGTTATTTTGAAGGTACTATTTTGCGCGTAGTTGAAGGAAAGCAGAAGAATAAGGGTGATGTGAAAGAACTAGCTCGTGATTTTCTTGTTTATGGAACGCTAGCTGAAATATTTGCACGTGAGACTGGTTTTCATAAGGGTCTCGGAGGTTCAATGCATGCCTTCTTCACTCCATTCGGTATTTATCCAAATAATGCCATTGTTGGTGGTTCTGGCGATATTGCTGTAGGGGCTGCACTTTATAAAAAGGTTAACCTCAAGAAGGGAATGGTAATTGCCAATATTGGAGATGCTTCGATGGGGTGCGGTCCGGTTTGGGAAGGTATTTGCTTCGCAGCTATGGATCAATACAAACAACTATGGGAAGGCGAATACAAAGGCGGATTACCTTTCATACTCAACTTCTTCAACAATCAGTACGGAATGGGTGGACAGACTAATGGTGAAACCATGGGTTACAATATGCTTGCCAGAGTAGGCGCAGGAGTAAATCCTGAGCAAATGCATGCAGAACGTGTAGATGGTCTCAACCCACTTGCAGTAATAGATGTTATGAAACGCAAAAAACAAATTCTTGAAGAAAAACGTGGACCAGTGCTTCTGGACACATTGACTTACCGCTTTACTGGACATTCTCCGTCTGATGCCTCTAGCTACAGGACGAAGGAAGAAGTCGAAGCATGGATGCAGCATGATTCGCTAATAACATATAGAGCTGATCTTGTCTTAGCAGGTGTTGCCAAGTCTGAAGCATTTGATGTAATACTTGAAGAGACAAAGATATTTATGACCAAGATTTGCAAGTTAGCAACTGATGATACTGTATCTCCCAAAATGAATCTTATGAAGAATCCTAATCAGATCGCTGATCTGATGTTTTCTAATCAGCGTGTAGAAAAAATGGATGACAGGGAATGTGAAGTGCTGATGACTAAGAGTGAAAACCCAAGAGTTCAGCAGATCAGTAAGAAAATACGTACTGCCATGTATGAAGGAAAACCTGTTTCAAAAAACAAGCTCTATAATTTTAGAGATGCAGTATTTGAAGCAATCTTTGATAAATTCTATACAGATCCTACTTTAATTGCTTATGGTGAAGAAAACAGAGATTGGGGTGGGGCATTTGCGGTTTATCGTGGTCTGACTGAAGCGCTACCATACAACAGACTGTTCAATTCTCCAATATCAGAGGGCGCAATTGTGGGCACGGCAGTAGGCTATGGTCTTTGCGGTGGAAGAGTCATTGTAGAGCTTATGTATGCTGACTTTTTGGGCAGATGTGGAGATGAAGTATTCAACCAGATGTCAAAATGGCAGTCTATGAGTGCTGGAGTGTTGAAAATGCCTGTTGTGCTGCGTATATCAGTTGGTTCCAAGTATGGTGCACAGCATTCTCAAGACTGGACCTCGCTGTGTGCTCATATCCCAGGGTTAAAAGTTGTTTTCCCTGTAACACCTTATGATGCTAAAGGCCTCATGAACAGTGCGCTAATGGGTACAGATCCTGTTATATTCTTTGAAAGCCAAAGACTTTATGAAATTGGAGAAATGTTCCATACTGAAGGAGTACCAGAAGAATATTATGAAATTCCAATTGGTGAGCCAGATATAAAGAAGGAAGGTACTGATCTAACTATTTTGACTATAGGTGCAACCCTATATCGAGCACTTGATGCGGCCAAAATACTGGAAGAAAAATATGGGGTTTCAGCAGAAATCATTGATGCTAGATCCATAGTACCGTTTAATTATGAAAAGGTATTGCAGTCTGTGAAGAAAACTGGCAGGATACTACTAGCAAGTGATGCTTGCGAACGTGGCTCCCATCTGAAGGATATTGCACAGACAATCAGTGAGTTGGCCTTTGATGAGCTAGATGCACCTCCAGTGGTAGTTGGTGCTAGAGATTGGATTACTCCGGCATATGAACTAGAAGAGTACTTCTTCCCTCAGGTTGATTGGTTGCTTGATGCAGTGCACGAAAAAATATTGCCGCTAAAAGGGCATGTTGTGAAGAACAATTTCACTAGCAACGAGCAATTACGTAATAGTAGGTTAGGTGTATAAAGCGTTCCATTTTTAGTTTTATTAACTTAACTTATAGTTTTATATCTGGAACTGAGGCTAATCACCTCAGTTCTTTTTTATTGTTAATAACATAGTTTTGTTCTGACTATTACTTTGTCTGCTTCTTACAAAGAACAGACTAAGCATGATTAAGAGCATGCCCCCGATTTGTAGCAAAGAAATTTTCTCGCCAAGAACAAGTACTCCACCGATAATTGAAACTACAGGAATGAGATTTAGAAACATAGATGAAATAGTAGCACCAAGGCTTTTTACAGCAAGATTGTATAAATAATATGCAAGTGCTGAGCAAAAGAGCGCTAGATATAGTAAATTAATTAATGAGTAGGTTGAAATGCCATGCCATTGGCTTATATCAGGAATAACAAAAGGAATGAAGAGGATAGAGCCTGCTATCATTTGATATGCAGTGATTACTATCCCATTATATTTTCCAGTAAGACTTTTACAAATAATAGTATATATAACCCAGGAAATCACAGCTCCTATCATTAATAAGTTTCCCTTTGTTGATCCAGAAGAAAAATCCAAAGAGCCATTCTCAAAAATTACCCCGAATACACCTATAGTGGAGACAATAACACAGGCAATTAATCTCTTTGATACTTTAAACTTATAGAATAACGATTCAGTAACAAGAGTAAAGATCGGTACAGCGGCGATGATGATAGATGCATTTGAAGCTGTTGTGTATTTCAAACCTATATTTTCAAATAGAAAATATAGGTTTATGCCAAAAAATGAGGAAGCAGCCAAAAGAATAATATCCTTCATTGGCATTTTTACAAAGAGTTTCTTTACAAAAAGAAATACAACAAGAACACCAGACGCTATAATCTGACGGAAAAAGGCTATTGTAATGGGTGGGAGCTCACCTAGTATTATTTTGGTACTGACAAAAGAGTACCCCCAGAATACCACTGTTAGTAGCATTGCAGCAATAGCAAATAGCTTAGACTTTCTTGAAACCATTCTATGTAGACCCCCAAAGAAAAAATATCAAAAATTAAATAAAAAATCATTAATACATATCTTCTCACAACACTTCTCTAATAACAAGATTTTGTTTCTTATAACTACTAAGCAGGGTGAATATAAACATCATAAATTGTAAATAATATGCAGTGAAAGGTAACGGAATATATGGATTATGGAGGCTACTATGAATGTTCAGGAAATTGCTAATCAAAATGAGAACTTAAAAAAGGGGATATTACTTTTGGCAGGTTGGATAGCTGCTGTTTTATCACTATTTATATATCCATTTGTATTTGGGATGATAGGTGTAGTTTCAGGTATTCTTGCCACTAAAAACAACAAAAGCAGGATTGGAGTATATCTAGTTGTGTCATCTATTGCTTTAATGGGAATAGGCCTAGTTTTTAGCACTAATATTCTATCCTGGGTCTACCACCGCTAATACTTCTGGTTCTGCAGTGGGATAAGTGGCGCTAAGACTTTGGATAACGAGTTCTGAAATTTTGAGGGGGAAAACTCCCACTATTTGTTATGTTATGGAGGAAAACAATGAGTGAGTTCGTTAATTGCAACCTATTAATAATTGGGGGTGCAGAAGACAAATGGGGGCGTAGTTCGGTACTAAAGCATGCAATTGATATGTGTGGAGGAACTGAAGCAAGAATTGTTGTAATAACCACTGCAACACAAAAACCTCAAGAGGTTGGAGAGGAATACAGAGCAGTATTTACACGCCTTGGGGTAGAATTTTTAGATGTTCTAAATATTGATAATAGAATTGATGCCAATAATGACTCTGTTGCACTCCGAATATCAGGTGCTACAGGTGTTTTTTTTACAGGAGGGGATCAGTTAAGAATCACAAGTATATTAGGTGGAACCAAAACATTTAAAACTCTTTTGGATATGTATAAGAAAGGCGTACCAATGATAGGCACAAGTGCGGGTGCATCTGCTATGAGCAGTACAATGATTGTTGACGGAGATAGTAATTCACCTGCGAGGAAATGCACGCTAGGAATGTCCCCAGGCCTAGGATTTCTGGGAAATGTGATAATTGATCAGCATTTTGAACAGAGAGGAAGGCTTGGCAGATTGCTTGTGGGCGTTGCACAGAATCCATCAATATTGGGTATTGGAATTGATGAGGATACCGCAATTAAAGTACGTTCAAATGCCTCGTTTGAGGTAGTTGGAACAAATTGCGTAACTGTAGTTGATGGAAGTACAATTCAAGAATCAAATGTTTCGGAGCTTAATCCAAAAGAAGTAATAGCATTATCAAATCTCACTATACATGTTTTACCTAGTGGCTTCGGATTTGATTTGAACAAAAGAACGGTAGTAGCAACTAAAAAATAAATGCGCAGTTATCTAATCATTAGGAGGATTTTCAGGTGCAAATTCAAAGCATTTATTGCTTTCAAGGTAGGAATATATATAGTCATCGGCCGGTAATTCGTATGATACTAGACATAGGGATTTTTGAGGCTGGTCCCACAAGAGAAATACCTGGCTTTAATAAGAGGCTGCTGGAGCACTTCCCTGAAATAACGGAACATACTTGCGGACTGGGGTATGCTGGTGGCTTTGGGGAACGTTTAATAGAAGGTACTTATATAGGACATGTGGCAGAGCATTTGATAATAGAGCTTCAGAACAGGATGGGCTATCCCGTCAGATACGGGAAAACAAGGCAGTTAGGGACTTCATCCAAATATTTCATTATATATGAATATATAAATGAAGTTTTTTCCATTGAATGTGGGAGAAAAGTTATTGAAATAGTGAAGGCTTTTGCTGAAGGTTCACAAATTGACATTAACAGTATAATTCGTGATTTGAAGAAATTATCTTTAGAAACTGACATGGGACCAAGCACAAAGGCTATCTATCAAGCTGCAAAAAAGAGGAATATCCCTGTCAGCAGAGTGGGAACCGGAAGTATTTTAAAACTGGGATATGGCAAAAACACCAGAACAATCCAATCGTCTCTTACAGATAGTACAAGCAGCATCGCAGTGGATATTGTATCTGATAAGCAGCTCACCAAAAGAATTTTGATGGATAATAATATACCTGTCCCATATGGGCTAGCTGTCAAAAGTCTACAGGAGGCATTAGAAGCAGTACAAAGTGTGGGATTTCCACTGGTTATAAAACCGTTGGATTCAAATCAAGGTAAAGGTGTAACTGTAAATATAATATCTGAGAGCCAAATACAGCAAGCCTTTTTTGAAGCTGAAAAATATTCAAATACAATGATTCTAGAAAAATATATAAGTGGAAATGACTATCGTGTGCTAGTTGTTGGAGGACGAGTAAGCGCAGTAGCGCAGAGAATGCCGCCCAGAGTCATCGGAGATGGCATCAGTACAATCTCAGAACTGGTTAAGCTAGAAAATATGAATCCTTTAAGAGGAGAAGACCACGAAAAACCGTTAACATATATTAAACTTGATGAAATAGCTATAAGTTATCTCAAAGCTCAGGGCTTTTCTCGTGAGAGTGTTTTAGAACCAGAACAAAGTGTCAGTCTCAGACAGAATGGAAACATAAGTACTGGAGGTACAGCGAAAAACTGTACACAAGATATACACCCGAAAAATGCATATTATGCCATAGCCGCAGCCCGCGCTGTGGGATTGGACATTGCGGGAATAGATATCGCAACAGAGGATATATCTTGCCCGATAGATATTAGCTCGGGTGCAATTATTGAGGTAAATGCAGGTCCTGGACTTAGAATGCACCTCCATCCAAGTGAGGGAGAGGCTGTGGATGTTGCTGAGGATATACTCGAGATGATGTATCCTGATAATTGCGGTTATAGCATTCCAATTGTGACGATCACAGGCACAAATGGCAAGACAACAACAACAAGGCTTATTAGACATACTCTTTCACTAATGGGGCTTAACGTAGGAATGACTACAACAAGTGGAATATTTATAGGAGCTGAATGCCTTCAGAAAGGTGACACAACTGGGCCTGTGAGCGCAGGGCTCGTATTATCAAACAAGGCAGTAGATGCCGCAGTATTAGAAACTGCAAGGGGCGGGATAGTTCGAAAGGGCCTTGGATATGACCTCGCAGATGTAGGTGTTTTAGTAAACATCAGTGATGACCATCTTGGAATTGATGGAATAAATACCATAGAGGAGCTTGCGAATACGAAGGCTCTTGTCATAGAAGCTATTAAGCCTGATGGATATGCAGTAATAAATGCTGATGATAGTATGACACCATATATACTGGATAGGGTTAGAAGTAAGGTAATTATGTTCAGTAGGATAGTAACAAATCCAATTCTTAAGAAGCACTGTAAAAACCCTAATAATATTGCTGTATACATTAGGGACGGTTTTGTCTGGATGCTAAAAGATGCGAAAAAGATACCACTTATTTGTTTGAAAAATATTCCCATAACATATGGAGGGCTTGTGGAATGCAATATTGAAAACTCTCTAGCTGCTATAGCTGCTTTAATTGGACTCCAGGTTCCACTTGAGGTCATAAAAAAAGGTATGAGTTCATTCCAGCCAGACGTACGGTTAAATCCAGGCAGGTTTAATATTTTTGATATGGGAAGCTTTAAGGTAATGATAGATTATGGTCACAATATAGCGGGCTATTGCTCTGTCGTGAAGTTCATTCAAAAGATTAAAGCCAAGCGCTTGGTAGGAATTGTGGGAATGCCTGGAGATAGGCTGGATTCAAACATAAAGGAAGTCGGGGAGCTATGCGCTAAGTCGTTCGGGCAAATTTATATAAGAGAAGATGTTGATTTAAGAGGACGCAAAAGTAGACAGGTAGCAGAGATGCTTGAAGCCAGCATAATAAATGCTGGAGCAAAAAGGGAGAACGTAGAAATAATATTAAATGAGACTGAAGCGCTTGAAAAAGCCATGTTAGACGCTAGACCAGGGGATATGATAGTATTGTTTTATGAAGAATTTGAGCAGGCCATTCAAATGATAACAAAATTTAAGAAAGAACAGGAGGAAACAAATCTAATTATAGAAAATAGCTTAAATTCGAGTAGCGTTGACTTGAAAGACATTTCAAACTCATCTTTAAGTCAACATTTTGAATAAGAGACAAGAGTAGGAACAACTTAATAATAACTTCGCACTTTTAATGAGAAAGCGTATTTTATTATTTAGTTGTTCCTTTCCAATAATTCACTCCTATATGGTAGAATCCAACAAAATGTATTATAATGATATCCAGGAACAACTTAATAATAACTTCCCATTTTTGAAGAGGATATTTTCCTCCTAAAGAGCTTTTTATTATTTAGTAATTCCTTAGGAAGTTTTAAAAGGGTATGCAAATGGGGTGTATAAATGCCAGAGGTTTATTATTATGCAAAGTCTGAAAATGTATCCAACATAATCGATTGTGGATTTAAGTTATCTACATTTCATAATAAAGAGGTTGTAATAGATGGGGAAAAGAAGCTGTGCTTTTCAGGGCTAATAAACCCCAAGGATGACTTGGAGCTATATAAATCTAGTTCTTTCAGATGCTTGAAGATACAGGTGAAAAGTGGAAAATGCTTTGTTGCGGACAGGTTTATATATGAGGCTATTCTGGGAAAGAGTAAAGATATGGAGCTTTATTACAAAACGATAGTTCCTATAGAGCAATACCGTTTTGGTTCATACAGACTCCCAGAGTGTCTTATTACTACCACTATTTTAGCGGGGGAAGCGTCTATTCTAGACAAGAGAATGGATTCTCCAGTGATATATTCAAATTCAGAGGAACTGTATATAAATAATATTTTGCAGGAACTCCGGGAGCAATATACAGATATGGATAATTCACTGCTATATTATTTTCTTGATAAGATTGCATATTTTACAAAATTTGATAGAATAGAAAACATTAATACAGGAACATCAGTTTTTAAAAATCAATTAGGTAGGACTTATTGCGTAAAAAAGCCAGATATAAATATGTTCTGTAAGCAGGTGTGAACTTGAAAAATCTGATTTTAGAAAAACTTAAAAAGGATACAGACTATATTTCAGGCGAAGAGTTAAGTAAAAATTTCGGTGTATCCAGGACAGCTATCTGGAAACACATAAATGAACTTCGAAAAGATGGCTACCATATTGAGTCATCCTCAAAAAAAGGATATAGATTAGCAGGGATACCTGATTTACTTGATGGAAGAGAACTGATAATACCCCAGGGACAGTTAATTGGACATGAAGTAATCCATTTCCAAGAGATTGATTCTACGAACAATTACGCAAAGAAAATAGCAAATGATGGTTGTGCGCATGGAACTATTGTTGTTTCTGAAAAGCAGACTATGGGACGCGGAAGAGTGGGCAGGGAGTGGAAGTCATATAATAGTGAGGGATTATGGTTCACAATTGTTTTGAGGCCAGACTTGGAGCCAGAAGATATTCAGATAGTTACACTTGCAGCATCGGTTGCGGTTGTGGAAGGAATTTTCGAAGCTCAAGGAATAGTTTGCGGAATCAAGTGGCCAAATGATATAATACTAGATAATTGTAAATTAGGTGGAATTCTTACTGAGCTGAGCGCCGAGCCTGGACATGTTAATTATGTTGTAGTAGGCATAGGCATCAATATAAATCAGGCTTTAAGTACATTTGATGATGAAATAAAGAATAAAGCTACTTCATTAAAAATACATACTGGGATACCCGTTTCGCGGGTAAAAGTGCTCGGAAGCATTCTGACCAGGTTTGAAGAGACGTACAGTGTCATGCTAAAAGGAAATACGCAAGAGATCATAGATAGATGGAGCAGATATTCTGTAACCTTAGGGAAAGAAGTAAAGCTCTTATTTAAGAATATTGAATATAATGGATTAGCGCAATCCATTGCCTCGGATGGCAAGCTTGTTGTAAAATGTAATGATGGAGTAGTTAGAGAACTATCATCAGGCGAAATACAGGTAAGAGGATTGTTGGGCTATACATAAGGTGCTAGTGTGTATTAGCAAATTGAGTTTAGGAGGAATTTATCAGTGGTTAAAAAAAACGAATACCCTAGAAAGAGTAATTTTTCAAAAGATGGTGAACGGGCAAGTGAGCCTATTCATTCAAATTCTCCTCAAAAGACATTTCAAAAGGATGGAGAATTCCATCAGAAAGAAAATAATACAAGAAACAATCGCCCTCCAAGAGAAAATCAGCAGAGCGGTAGCAACCAACCAAGAGAATATCAACAAAGAGATAACCAAAAGAGAGAAAATAATCCAAAGGATAATCAGCTCAGAGAGAATGTACAGAGGGATAGTGCCCCAAGAGAGAATGTACAGAGGGATAGTGCCCCAAGGGAGAATGTACAGAGAGATAGCGCCCCAAGAGATAATGTACAGAGGGATAATGCTCCAAGGGATAATCACCAAAGAAATTATTATAGAGACAACACCCCAAATAGAGATGGTTTCAGAGACACCAGAGAGCCATACAGACAACATAACCAGAGACCTGCTATTAAACCACGTTCTGAAGAGTCTGTAGAGGATATTGCTAATGATATAAACATAATAGAAAAAGAAATAGAGCTTGAATTAAAAGAAATTAAGAGCATGAGGCTTGGTTTATAACTTGAATTAGTTGCCGTTCGAAATTTTTGCTTAGTTGCACTACGCAAAACTCACATGGCTAATTATCCTCCTTTATACGCCTCGTTGTGTATTGAGGGTAGAAAAATCATTACATTTTGTGATCGCAATTCGGCTCGTGGAGGATAATATGATTCTTGTAGTGGATGTTGGCAATACAAATATTGTATTAGGCGTTTTTGAAGACAAGGATCTTCTTGCAAGCTGGCGTCTTAGTACCGATAAAGAGAGAACCGCAGATGAATTGGGAATGCTCTTGTTAAGTTTGTTCAGCCATGAGAAACTTAGAGCCGAAAAAGTTGATGCAGTTATTGTTGCGTCAGTGGTTCCCTCCATAATGTACACTCTTGAGCATTCTATAAAAAAGTACTTTAAAGTTGATCCTATGATCATTGGCCCTGGAACAAAGACAGGCATTAACATTAGATGTCAAAATCCAAAAGAAGTTGGTGCCGATAGGATAGTGAATGCAGTAGCTGGATTTGAGATGTATGGAGGGCCTCTAATAATTGTAGACATGGGCACTGCTACTACATTTTGTGCTATATCTGCAAAAGGTGAGTATCTAGGTGGTGTCATATGCCCTGGTATAAAAATAAGTGCTGAGGCTCTTTATCAGAAGGCAGCCAAACTTCCCAGAATTGACTTGATAAAGCCAAAGAATGTGATTGGAAAAAATACCGTATCAAGCATGCAATCGGGCATTTTTTATGGATATGTTGGCCAAATCGATTATCTAGTAAAGAGGATAAAGCATGAAATGCAAGAAGAAGCTGCAAAGGTAATTGCTACAGGAGGTCTAGCTAGATTAATCGCTGAGGAATCCAAGTCAATAAGTGAAGTTAATTCAACACTTACTCTGGAAGGACTTAGAATTGTTTATGAGAGAAATCGTAACTAAGGAATATCGTGTTTTATTATTTAGTTATTGCTAAAAATATATTCTGCAAAAAAAAGACGGCATTCGTCTTTTTTTTATGTGTTTAACTGCAATAAAACAAATAATAAATATATAAAAAAGGCAAAACTCAATTGGTTCAGGATTTAATATTATAAATTCGGGGTACAGGTAAAATATTTTTTTATACACGTCTAGCGAAAAAGACAGTAATTAATAGATTCGGTGACAATAAAGGACATATTCTTAAATAACGAGGTATTACGGTAATTGATTCGACTATAAAAACTATTATTTTGATTGTAACTTAAAACATTTTATGCTACGCTATAAAGTAATTGTGAAAAAAATGGAGGTATTTTTGATGGGATATAAAGTAGCTGTTATAGGAGCAGGATTTGTTGGAGCATCAGCAGCATATGCGATGTCTATAAATAATTTAGTAACTGAATTAGTATTAATTGACGTAAACAAGGAAAAAGCTTATGGTGAGGCTCTTGATATTAGCGATGGATTGTCATTCTGTGGTAATATGGCAGTTTATTCAGGTGGCTATTCAGATGTTAAAAATTGCGATGTTATAGTTATAACTGCAGGCGCTGCTAGAAAACCAGGTGAAACACGTTTAGACCTTGCAAAGAAAAACACTTCAATAATGAAGAGTATAGTTACTGAAGTTATGAAGTATTACAACCATGGTGTAATTCTTAGTGTGTCAAATCCAGTTGATGTTTTGGCATATATGACACAAAAATGGTCTGGTTTACCGGCAAGCAAAGTTATAGGTTCAGGTACAGTACTTGACAGTGCTAGATTCAGAACTCTCTTAAGTAAGGCATTGGATGTAGACGTTGCTAACGTTCACGGCTATATTATTGGTGAACATGGTGATTCACAGTTGCCATTATGGAGTGCCACTCACATTGCTGGTACACAGTTTGACGCTTATGTGAAGGCTAGTGGCTTAAGCATTGACAAAGAAGCGCTTTTTTCTGAGGTTAAAGCTGCTGGTGCAACAATCATAAAGAATAAGGGAGCAACTTACTATGGTATAGCTCTTTCAATCAATAGAATCGTTGAATCAATCTTGAAGGACTTTAACACAATTATGCCTATTGGTACTGTGCTTGATGGACAATATGGTATTAAAGATGTATTAGTAAATGTTCCAACAATAGTTGGTGGAAGCGGAGCTGAAAGAGTTCTTGAATTAAACATCACTGACGCAGAATTACAGCTTTTGAGACATTCAGCTGAGCAGGTTAAGGCAATTATTAATGAAATTAAAGATATATAAAGCTTTATAAATTTAAATCGAAACTTTAAAAAGGTTCAATTTAAATTTTGAAAAAGTTGGATATAAATTTTAAAAAGTAGTTGTGAAAGATTTAACAATAGTGTAGAATTAGAGAATTGAGAAAATAAAACGGAATTTTAACTTTAAAACGTATGGGGGAGATAAAAAAATGGGAACTATTTATGAAGATTCAATTAAAGCTCACGAAGAGTGGGGCGGCAAAATAGAGGTAGTAAGTAGAGCTTCACTAAAGAATTCAAGAGATCTCTCGTTAGCTTACTCACCAGGTGTTGCTCAGCCATGCCTAGAAATACAGAAGGATGTAGAACTTTCTTATGTATATACTAGAAGACATAATTTAGTAGCTGTTATTACTGATGGTACAGCTGTACTAGGTTTGGGTGATATAGGGCCAGAAGCTGGAATGCCAGTTATGGAAGGAAAATGCGTACTCTTCAAGACTTTTGGAGATGTTGATGCATTCCCTCTCTGCATTAAATCAAAGGATGTTGATACTATAGTAAACACTGTTAAGCTACTAGCTGGTAGCTTTGGTGGTGTAAATCTAGAAGATATCTCAGCTCCTAGATGTTTTGAAATTGAGAAGAGATTGAAAGAAGAATGTGATATTCCAATATTCCATGATGACCAACATGGTACTGCAATTGTTACAGCTGCAGGTCTTATTAATGCATTAAAATTTGTCGGGAAGAAAATGGAAGATGTTTCTATAGTTGTAAATGGTGCTGGTTCAGCTGCTATCGCGATTACAAAGCTTCTTTTCTCGATGGGTCTCAGAAAAGTTGTTCTCTGTGATACAAAGGGTGCTATTTATGAGGGAAGAGATAACCTCAATCCAATCAAGGTTGAAATGGCTAAAATTACTAACCTTGAAGGTAAAAAAGGTTTATTGAAGGATGTTATTGTTGGTGCTGACGTATTTATCGGAGTATCAGCACCAGGAACGCTTACACAGGATATGGTTAAGACAATGGCAAAGGATCCTATAATTTTTGCATGTGCTAACCCAACTCCAGAAATTATGCCTGAAGATGCACTTGCAGCTGGAGCTGCAGTTGTTGGTACCGGTCGTTCAGACTATCCAAATCAGGTTAACAATGTTCTTGCATTCCCTGGTATCTTCAGAGGTACTTTTGATGTAGGAGCACGTGAGATAAATGATGAAATGAAAATTGCTGCTGCTTATGCAATTGCTGGGCTAGTTAGCGATGAAGAAGTAAAGGCAGAATACGTTATTCCATCTCCATTTGACCCTAGAGTAGCAAAGGCAGTTGCAGCAGCAGTTGCACAAGCAGCTAGAGATACAGGCGTAGCTAGGAAGTAATTTATTTTCTTTAACTTTTATAGGTCATTAAAAAACACCGTTAGGGTTACCCTAACGGTGTTTTTATAAATTCATAAACTATTATTATTTCGATAAAGTATTTTTATTTCTTAAATATTGAATTTTGAATTAAAATCCTTCACTGTTTCATACATTGCTATCAAGTTTTCAATTGGTGTTTTTCCTACAATATTATGAATAGTGTTGAATACAAATCCTCCGTCTTTTGAAAATATTTCAAGTCTTTCTTTGACTTGTGCCCTAACTTCGTCAGGGGTTCCAAATGGCAGTACTTGCTGAGTGTCTACACCGCCACCCCAGAAAGTGAATTTATCTCCGTATTTGGTCTTTAACATTTTTGGATCCATACCCGATGCTGAGCATTGAACAGGATTTAATATGTCTATACCTGCTTCTGCAAAATCATCGAGAAGAGGAACTATAGAACCACATGTGTGGTAGAAAGTTTTCCAATTTGTATTTTTATGGACCCAGTTATTCAATTTTTTGTGGAAGGGTTTGTATAATTTTCTATAAGTCTCAACCGATGTGAAGGTTCCGTTTTGCGTACCGAAGTCGGTGCCACTGAGCCAAATAACTTGCACTCTGTCTCCTACAGACTGCTTATATATTTCGAGATTTTTAATTGCGATTTCAGACTGCAATTCGAAAATCTCTAAAATATATTCAGGGTAAAGCATATGTGCAACAAGCCAATCCTCCATTTTTCTGATGCCTTGTGGGTTTTTAAGCCATGGAGCGGGAAGAGTTGCAACATCTCCAAATGCTCCGCCACCAAGCATGCCGACAATTCCAAAATTTGTTTCCTCATAAAGCCTCTTCGATTCTTTCTCAAAATATTTTGCGGAATCGTCATCAAGGACGGAAAAGTCGTTAGCATAGTCTCTTTTACCATCTAAATCATCTTCATTATAATCGTCGTATCTGTCTATATTATCAAAGAAAGAACCACCTGCAGGTAACTTCTGGCTAGGTTTTGCAGTTCTATCACCTTGAGGGTAAGAATAAGTATTCCCTTTTTCATCTACTTCGAATTCAAGTCCACCCGCGATTTTGACAGGAGTACCATCTGGAAGTTGCCATGACTTCCAATTATTATTCTTTACGCCCATAGAATTTGTCAGATTCCACAAGCCTACGACATCTGCGCCTAAAGCTTGTAAAACATCATGATCAACCTGCCCAAGAAGTTGAAAAGGCTCGTGAACAGTTATCGGCTTCTTCTCTAAGCCCAGTGCTTCCCTAAGTTTGTACAAAGTACCGGCACTAATGCCAGTCTGAGAAGTTGCGCCAAGGTCAAGCGGCACTCTATCTGGTTGTTGATGATTTAAAGTTTTTATGAGTCTTTCTCGTGAAGTCATTTAAATACCTCCAAAATTGAATTATTATTAGATATCAAAATAAAATTTAGAAAATGAATAAGTCTAACAATATAATTTTAATTGAAATAGTACATTAAAAAGAAAAATATTTAAAATATTTGCATCAATGAATTTCTTACACATATCCTATAATAAAATTTTAACACAAATGAAAGAATAATTCTTCAAAGAAACCGTTTTTATTTATTCAAAAATGTTTGAATTTTAGTTATTTGACATTTAGCTTATTTTTCTGAAGGTATAATTCAATATTCTGCGTATCTGACAATTCCATGTTGACAGACATGTTTTATCCTGTTAAACTAAAGTGAGCTAAACGTTTAGCTCTAGAAGGGTGATTACATGGCTGCAACAATGAAAGATGTTTCAAAGCATACAGGGCTGTCAATTGCAACAATCTCAAAATATATAAATGGTGGAAATGTACTTGAAGAAAACAAAGTTTTAATTAAGAATTCCATAAAAGAACTTGGGTTTGAAGTTAATGAAATGGCTAGAGGGCTTAAAACCAACAAAACGATGACTATTGGGCTATTAATACCGAGCTTGGAAAGCATATTTTTTACTAGCATAGTGTCAAATATAGAAAGTGTATTAATAAAAAATGGTTACAGCACAATAATCTGTGATTACAAAGAGGACAGAAATCTAGAAAAGCAAAAGCTAGATTTCTTGGTAAAGAAGATGGTTGATGGAATTATAACGATGCCAATGGGAAATGATGCAGAAGTTATTAATTCCGTTATAGAGAAGAATATTCCTGTAGTGCTTATAGATCGGGCGTTAAAGGGAGTTGCGTGTGATACTATTTTAGTAGATAATCTAAATGCATCTTATAGCGCTATTGAGGAACTCATAACACTCGGACATAAGAGAATAGGGATAATATGCGGTCCAGCAGATATTTTTACAGCGCAGGAACGTCTGAAGGGTTATGAGAGAGTACATGAAGATTATGCAATGCCAATAGACCTGGGGCTAATTAAACAGGGTAACTATCAAGTAGAAAGCGGATATGATTTACTTAATGAACTCACAAACATGATAGACCCACCTACAGCAGTATTTGTTACAAACTATGAAATGACGCTAGGTGCAATAATGGCTATAAATGAACATGACATCAAAATGCCTGATGATATGTCGTTTATTGGATTTGATAACCTACAGCTCGCAAAGGTGGTAAAACCGCCATTATCCATAGTGGTTCAACCTGTACAACAAATTGGCGAGCAGGCTGCAAATACGATTTTGAAGAGGTTAAAAGGGGATAAATCAAATTTCCCTTCAATGATAAGGCTTAAAACAGAGTTAATATTAAAAGGTTCGGTTAAAAAGATTAATTGTGAATAGGTGTTATTTTTTCGGTATGAGCTAAACGTTTAGCTTGACATATATTAATAAAAACTAAACGTAATAAGGAGTAGATATGGAAAAATTATTATTAGGAATAGATATAGGAACATCTGGCTGCAAAGTAGCGTTATTTGACCTTCAAGGAAGAGTAGTTGCTCAGTCTCTGAAAGAATACAAGGTATATTATCCAGCACCAGGCTATGTTGAACAAAATCCCAATGAATGGTGGGAAAGTGTATGTGCTGCAATAAAGGAAACAATAGCTAGTGCGAAGATTGACACAAAGCAGATTGCGGGAGTAGGTATTGATGGACAGAGTTGGTCGGCAATACCTGTTGATAGGCAGGGGAAGGTGCTGCATAACACACCTATTTGGATGGATACCAGAGCATCAGATATCTGCAAAGCTACTGTGGATAGAGTCGGATTTGACAGAATTTTTGAACTGAGTGGCAATTCCTTTGAGCCTACATACTCAACTCCAAAGATTCTATGGTTCAAGCAGAACATGCCAGAAATTTACCAGAACACATATAAGTTCTTGCAAAGCAATAGCTTTATAGCTTTTAAGCTTACAGGAGAAATGACTCAGGATATATCACAAGGATATGGAATTCATTCCTTTAATATGAAAACTGGCAAATGGGACGATAAGTTTTGTGAAGAGCTAGGTTTTTCTAGAGAAAAGCTTCCTGAAATATTTCCAAGTTCAGGTGTTGTTGGAGAAGTTACCAGTGAAGCGGCTATGCAAACTGGTCTTGCAATTGGCACACCAGTGGTTGCTGGTGGGTTGGATGCTTGCTGCGGAACCTTGGGCGCAGGAGTAATAAACGTGGGGCAAACACAGGAACAAGGTGGCCAGGCAGGTGGGATGAGTATATGTGTTGACTCAGCTATTGCACATCCAAAACTAATTTTAGGTTTTCATGTAATACCTGATTTGTGGTTATTGCAGGGAGGAACTGTTGGCGGTGGTGGAGCCATCAAGTGGTTTAAACAAGAGTTGGGAGCATTTGAAGAAGCCGCTGGGTTGGCTCAGGGTGTCAGTGCATTTAAAATAATGGATGATGAAGCGCAGGGAATATCGGCTGGATCTGAAGGATTAATCTTCTTACCATACATGGCAGGAGAGCGATCACCACTGTGGGATAAAAATGCCAAGGGAGTTTTCTTCGGGCTTGGTTTCAACAAAACCAGAGCACATATGATTAGGGCGGTTTTGGAAGGCTGTGCATTTGCACTTCAACATAACTTGAAGACAGCGGAAGAAACTGGTGTAAAGGTAGAAGAATTGGTAGCAATGGGTGGTGCGGCGAATAGTAGACTTTGGACACAAATGAAAGCTGATGTTACAGGAAAAACAATAAAGGTCCCAACCTCAGATACGGCCACGACACTTGGTTCGGCAATCCTTGCAGGTGTGGGAACTGGAATATATAAAGACTTTAATGAGGCAGTAAAGGACACAATTGTAATCACACGGACACATGAACCAGATATGGAAATGCATAAGAAGTATATTGCTAACTATGAAATATATTTAGAATTATATGACAAACTAAAGGAAACAATGCAGAAAATGTGAGCGGGGGATAATTCATTTATCACACGCTGGAAATGGAGATAAAAATGAAAGCAGGAGTATTACATGCAAAGGATGATTTGAGGTACGAGGAGATAATAACACCTTCTCCTTCTAAAGGTGAGGTGCTGATTAAGGTAAAGGCTACTGGAATTTGTGGGTCAGATATCCCTAGAGTACTTGGAGATGGAGCACACTTCTTTCCTATAGTTTTAGGACATGAGTTTTCAGGTGAGGTAGTAGAATTAGGTGAAGGAGTAACGTCAGTGGCCGTTGACGATAGGGTAGCTGGAGTGCCATTGGTTCCATGCCTTAAATGTGAAGATTGTCAAAAAGGCAACTATTCACTTTGCAAGCATTATAGTTTTATTGGATCAAGAGAACAAGGCAGTTTTGCTGAATATGTGAAAATGCCAGAAAAAAATGTTGTTAGGTTTGATGCAAGTGTTCCATTTGAGCAGGGAGCATTTTTTGAGCCAGCTACCGTTGCACTTCATGGTTTGTTGTGTGGGGATTATCACGGTGGAGAAGATGTGGCAATCCTTGGCGGGGGAACTGTTGGTATGTTTACAGCACAGTGGGCAAAGATATTCGGAGCAAAGAGAGTATTTGTATTTGATATAGATAACGACAGACTAGCCCTTGCAAAAAGACTTGGTGCAGATGTAACAATAAATACCTTGGATAGGGATTTCAGAGCTCAGGTAGACCAGCATACAAACAAAAAAGGTTTTGGATTTGTATATGAAACAGCAGGTGTTGATATAACTATGAAGCTAGCATTTGAAATAGCAGGAAATAAATCGAGTGTATGCTTTATCGGAACACCAACAAAAGACTTGGTATTTACTCCAAAGCTGTTTGAGAATATGAATAGAAAGGAATTTAAACTTACTGGATCATGGATGTCCTATAGTGCGCCATTTCCAGGTAAGGAATGGGAGCTTACAGCACATTACTTCTCTACAGGAGCACTACAATTTGACGATAGCTTTATATTCAAAAAAGTACCATTAAGCAACATAAAAGACGCTTTCGATATGTTCAAAGTACCTGGAACTGTTAAGGGTAAAGTACTAATAGTAAATGACTAATACGAAAAAATAATAGTGAACGAATAATAGTAATAGAACTGTTCTTTATAAATAAGAGCATTTATCATTATTCGGGAGGGAGAATAAAGTGATGGGAGATTTACATCCTTTAAAGGAGTTAGTTGGGAAGCAAAAACAGGGAATTCCTGTGGGAATATATTCTGCATGTAGTGCCAATGAGTATGTTATTGAGGCAGCAATGGAGCGTTCAACTAAAAAAGGTGGCTATGTATTAATTGAAGCAACTGCAAACCAATCCAATCAATTTGGTGGTTATACTGGAATGACTCCAGTAGATTTTAAAGCTTTCGTGTATTCGTTAGCACAAAAATTAGAGTTTCCTATTAATAAAATAATACTTGGTGGTGACCATTTGGGGCCACTTACTTGGAAAAATGAAAATTCCACTACAGCAATGGCAAAGTCATGCGAGCTTGTAAAACAATATGTTTTGGCAGGCTTTACAAAGATTCATATTGATACCAGTATGCATTTAGCTGATGACAACCAAAATGAGAAGCTTGATACAGGTGTAGTAGCAGAAAGAGGAGCTGCACTGTGTAGAGTTGCTGAAGATGCATATGCAGAGCTCATAAAGAAAGATAAAAATGCAATGCAGCCTGTATATGTTGTTGGAAGTGAAGTGCCTATTCCTGGTGGAAGTCAAGAGGAGGAAGAGGGCATACAAGTTACTAAAGTTAGTGATTTTGAAGCAACAGTTGAAACCTTTAAACAGGCATTTTATAAACTCGGTCTTCAAAAAGCATGGGATAATGTTATAGCTGTTGTAGTTCAGCCAGGTGTTGAATTTGGCGATGAAACTATTAATGAGTATAACCGTGAAGCGGCAAAAGAATTGCGCCAAGCACTAAAGAAGTATCCTAACCTTGTATTTGAAGGGCATTCTACAGATTATCAGACTCAAGATGGACTTAAAGAGATGGTAGAGGATGGAATCGCTATTTTAAAGGTTGGTCCGGCATTAACTTTTGCTTTGAGAGAAGCACTGTTCGCACTAAATCATATAGAGGAAGAATTGTTCAAATTTAATCCTGAGGTTCATTTATCGAACTTTATAAGCGTATTGGATGAGGCTATGCTTCAAAATACTGATAATTGGAAAAAGCATTATCATGGAAATGGAATAAAGCTTAACTTTGCAAGAAAATATAGCTTCTCAGATAGATGCAGATACTACCTTCCAGATGCAAATGTACAGAGCTCTATACAGAGATTGATAAAGAATTTAAAGTCAGTATCAATTCCATTGTCCTTGATAAGTGAATTCATGCCTATTCAGTACAACAAGGTAAGAAGTGGGGAACTTAAAAACAATCCAGAATGTCTGTTGAAAGACAGAATTGTAAACTGCATTGATGATTATTTATATGCCACAGAAGTCTAGTAAAATAAAAAATAGTATAAAGGAGATGTTTTAGATGAGTAATGATATAATTAATCCAAGCTTAGTTCCACAAAGAACACTACGTGGAGGAGACAAAATGCCAGGGATAGGCATGGGAACTTTTGGCTCAGATAGATTTACTGCAGAAGAAATTGCAGCTGCAGTTAAAGGAGCAGCAGAGATTGGTTTTAGACTGTTTGACTGTGCATCAGTATACGGAAATGAGCATTTAATTGGGGAAGTATTTGAAGATGTAATGAAGTCTGGTATTAAGCGTGAAGAGCTATTTATTACTTCAAAGGTATGGAATGATATGCATGGTAAGGGCGATGTAATGCTGTCCTGTGCTAAAACTTTGAAGGATTTAAAACTTGACTATATAGATTTATACTTTGTGCACTGGCCTTTCAGAAATTTCCACCCAAAGGGAGCTGCACCAGACTATCATAACACTGATGCTAGACCATTTTCAATTGAGCAATACATGGAAACTTGGTATCAGATGGAACGTTTGCAAAAGGCTGGATATGTAAAGAATATTGGTTCATCAAACATGACTATTCCAAAGTTAAAAGAGTTAATAAAGCATGCTACAGTAATGCCTGCAGCTATTGAAATGGAGCTTCATCCATGCTTCCAGCAGCCTGAGATTTTCGATTTCTGTTTGGAAAATGGCATTGCTCCAATTGGCTTCTGTCCAATAGGTTCCCCAACTCGTCCTGATCGTGACAAGACTGCTGATGACGTAGTTGATATCCAGGATCCAATTGTAATGGAGATTGCCAAAGCTCATAATGTTCATCCTGCTGTTATTTGTATAAAGTGGGCTGTACAAAGAGGTCAAACTCCAATACCGTTCTCAATATATAGAGCTGAGTATGCAAGTAATCTTCGTTGTGCTGTTGAAGATCTATTAACAGCTGAAGAAATGAAGAAACTTGAAGGTGCTGATAAGAATTGCCGATTAATTAAAGGTCAGGTATTCTTGTGGGATGGATCAAAGGACTGGAATGATCTTTGGGATTTGAACGGTACTATAACAAAATAATTTAAATTAAAGAGAGGACATATTATGTTAAAAGGAATTCCTTCGATTTTATCTCCAGAACTGCTTAAAATATTGATGGAGATGGGACATAGTGATGAGATAGTAATAGCAGATGGAAATTTTCCATCTGGCACATGTGCAAAAAGATTAATAAGACTAGATGGACATGGCGTACCCGAAGTATTAGATGCAATACTGAAATTCTTCCCACTTGATCCATATGTGGAGAAGCCAGTAGCTCTAATGCAGGTTACACCAGGCGATCCAGTTGAGACTCCAATATGGGATACTTATAAAGAAATTGTAAATAAGTATGAGCCAAAAAATAACAAAATCGATAATATCGAAAGATTTGCCTTCTATGAGAGAGCAAAAGAAGCTTATGCAGTTATCGCAACTAGTGAGGCAGCACTCTATGCGAATATAATTCTCAAAAAGGGTGTTGTTATTGAGTAAGTTCTGGTTTAGTATTATGTAATACGTAAGTGGTACCATTTGATAAGGTGTATATGGCAAAGCAGTGGATTATCATTGTCTTTGCCATATTTATTTGTAAATAGGTATGTGATTAAATATTAATCCAGTGAGGAAAATTTATAGTGAATCTAACGACGAAAATTAAAAGTATATATTTAAATAAAGAGCCTCTAACTGATAAAGATATGGAAATGTCCAGAAAAATATCTATTTTTGAGGGCTGTACAGCTAGAACGGCATTTACTTTAACTAGTGGAGCTTTTCTGGTAGGATTTGCGAAATATCTAGGTGCTAGTGACCAAATAGCGGGTATTATAGCAGCTATACCTATATTATCAGGTATAATTATGGCGTTTTCGCCTATTATACTTGAAAGAATAGAAAATAGGAAGCCTATTATTAGCCTGTTTTGTTTAATTGGAAGATTATTACTAGGCTCTATGATTTTAATTCCATTCATGAACATATCAGTTCAAATGAAAATAGTAATGCTAATGATAATTTTCTTTGTGGCAAATTTGTTTACATCTTTTCCACTTCCTGCTGCACTAGCTTGGATTCAGTCTGTAACACCGGAGGGAATAAGGGGCAGCTATTTTGGAAAACGTGAATCTATAGTATTAGGTGTTGCAACTATTATAACTCTCCTTATAGGTCAAATCCTTGATAGGTTTGAACAAATTGGTCAGCAATTTAATGGATTTGCTGTGCTATATATCTTAGTAATTATTGCGGCAGTGGCTAATTTTATACTATTTTCTTACATGAAGGAGCCTAAAGAAATAGTAACAGATGTGCACCTTACGTTAAAGAAAGTATTAACTATGCCGCTAAAGAATAAAAGGTTTATGAGAGTGGCATTACTTTTAATGATTTGGAATTTCGGATTTCAATTAGGCTTTCCATTTACTTCTGTTTATATGGTTTCAACCCTTAATTTGAGGTATGGCTTAATAACTTTAATGGCCGTTCTTGCATCAATAATAAGTGTCGTATCTGTAAGGTTTTGGGGCAGAGTGGCTGATAGAAAGTCCTGGCTGTACTTGATGAAGCTCATGGTTATTCTCCAAATACTAAGTTTTTTTGTCTGGTTTCTTATAAATAAATACACAGTTCTTGCACTACTACCAGTTGCTCATATTTTTAGTGGAGCTGCACTCTCTGGTATAAATATATCTGGTTTCAATCTGCAGTACATCTACTCACCTAAGGAAAACAAAACCATATATTTGGGCTTTTCAGCAGCAATCAGTGGAATTTTCGGATTTGGCGGTACTATAGTAGGATCCTATTTGATGAAAGCAGCTGAAAAATATAGCATTTCTATTTTGGGTTTCAAGATAGGAAACCTCCAGTTACTTTTCCTTTTATCAGGCATTATTTTACTGGGATGTATCTGGTATGTCAGGTATATAGTTCAAAACCTAGATAATACAGAAAAAGAATAATGGTGCACTGTTTTTATAGATACATATGCAAATTAAAAACAATTGAACAGTTTGTCAAGTACAATTGCCGCAGACCCAATTAATGGTGCATTTTCACCAAAAGTCGAAGTTTCTATATATAGGTCCTTATACCTGCTGCTGATAGTTTTGTCTTTGATATAAGCTTGGATTTTATTTGTAACTATGCTACCGGCGAGAGCAATATCATGACCTAAATAAATTACTTGAGGGTCGAACAGATTAATCAGGGAGACTAAACCTATTGAAATATACATGCAAAGTCTGTCTATAAGGTTGAGAGCGAACTCGTCGCCAATACGAGCCTGTTGCACAATATCCTTCCATTGAATAGCACTACACCTTACAAGGGAGCTATCCATTCCCAATGAAACTGAAGTTCGCGCCTGTGCAACGATTTCAGGGATACTGGCGTAAAGTTCTAGGCAACCAGTATTTCCACAGACGCATTTTGGCCCGTCGAAATTAATAGTCATATGCCCGATCTCTCCACTGAAACCCATTGAACCTTCAAAGAGAGAATTGTTTGCAATTATTCCCGAGCCGATTCCGTTTGTGACCCCAACATAAACAAAGTTACTGATATTTTTACCTTTTCCATAAAGTTTTTCAGCAAGAGCAGAGGCGTTCATGTCGTTATTTAAATATACTTCATAACCGAATTCTTTTTTTAGAAAATCTTTTATGTGAATGCTCCTAATCTTGTGGAAATTTGGAGGTTCGAGGATAATTCCATCTTCAATATCAAGTGGACCAATGCAGGAAATTCCAATACCTATGATTTTTTTTCCAATTGCTTTATCAGAATTATGAATACCTGCTGTCAGTGCTTTGATTTTCTCAATAAATGAGTTTTCGGATTCCTCAAAGGAAAAGGTGCATTTTATTTCAGATAATATATCGCATTTTAAATTTGATAGGGTGGCAACAGCACAATCCCTTGAAATATAAATTCCTAATACCCTATAAATTTCTATGTTTGGTTCCAAAGAAATAGGATTTCTGCCAATGGAATCGTTTTTCAACTGTCCGGCTTGATCAGTCACGTAGCCTTCGGCTATAAGCTCGTTAACAATATTTGAAATCGACATTTTGCTGAGGCCGGTTTGCCTGGATATGTCGATTCTAGTAACGTTTGTGCCGGTACATATCATTTTGAGTACCATGCATCTGTTTTGTATTTTTGTGGATTGATGGTTGGAACCACGTTCCAGGGAATTGACTCCCATAAGCTGAACCTCCGTTTTTTTGTATCAAGATATACATATCTAAGGGTAAATAACATATAAAATGAATGTTCTCTAAAAGTATATTACTATTTATTGATGCAAAGTGTCAATTCAAATACATACATATAATATATTATATTTACTATTGAATATTAATAAAATAGATATTACAATATAATTAGTAAAACAATTATACTAAAAGGAGTGAACCTTAATGTTTGATGTTGCATGTATAGGCATACTGGTAGCTGATGTTATATCCAAACCTGTGGATGAGATACCTGAGAGAGGGAAACTTGGGGTAATAGACAGT